>JAKDIS010000052.1 GCA_030450335.1 Corynebacterium sp.
CCAACTTGGTACCCCTGCGGGGGATCAGTTCTCGTGCCAGGGGCCGATGTCGGTGACGGGGAAGTCCATCTTGTCCGCCATGACCTGGTAGGTCTCCAGTCGCACGTCGAGCACGCGGGTCTGTTCGGAGAGCAGGTCCGGCAGGCCCAGACCGATCTTGGAGAGCTCCGCGGCGATGTCGTCGGGGGCCCAGTCCGCGTTGATGGTGATCGGGATCATCGTGTCCACGCCGAGCAGCTCCAGCGTCATCGTCAGTTCCTGCACGAAGATGTGGAAGTTGCCGGTCAGGGTGCTGGTGTTCCCCTTGGTGTCGTCCAGCAGGTCGGGGCCCAGGGAGTTGGGGAACTGCACGCGCAGGTTCTCCATGACAGCCTGGTCGGCGTCGATACGGATCGCCTTCTTCGGCCCCTGCACCGTGTCGATGGTGACGTAGGACAGCTTCATGCCCGGTGTCATCGTCGCGTTGTCGGTCTTGATGGTGAAGGTGTCGCCGTACGGTGGCCGCATGTTCGCCACCGGCTCCGGCGGTGCCACGTTCAGCCCCGGGATCTCCACCCCGAGGGACTCCAGGGAGCCGTCGATGCCGTCCTGCAGCTGGTTGCCGTCCGGCAGGGTGAGCTCGGGGAGGTTGAGGTCGGGGACCTCGGGAAGCTCCGGAAGGTTCGGCAGGGCGGGGGAGTTGTTGGTCTCCCCGTCGGTGTCTCCGTCGCCGTTGCCGGTCTGGCCGGGGATCTGCAGGTCCGGCAGCTGGATGTCCGGCAGGCCGGGGATCTGGGCGCGGGCGTCGGGCGTCTGGATGCCGACACCGACGGCGAGCGCGGCGAGCACGGCGATCACCGGCTTCGCGTTCGCGGCTCCTTTCCCTGACTTCTCTGCTTTCCGGGCCTGCTTGGCCTCCTTCTTCTGGCGCTTCTCGTCCTTGGCGTCCTCGCGGGACTGCGGGTCCCAGGCCAGGGCCAGGGCACCGCCGACGAGGCCGAGGATCAGGCCGATGATGAGCCCGCCGAAGTTCGTCTGCCACAGGGACAGGACCGAGAGGATCATCGCGGCGACGCCGGCGATCACACGCCCTTCACCACGGAACCAGCACATCAGTCCGCAGGTGATCAGCAGGATGCCGATGACCAGGGTGGAGACCCCGCCCATGGTGGAGATCTGGATCTGGATGTTGGAGATCTCCAGAGACAGGTAGGCCGGAGCCATGATCGCGATGCCGGCCAGGATCATCAGCAGGCCGGCACCGAACGGGCGCTGCTTGCGCCAACGGGTGAAGCGCCGGTTCTGCTTCTCGAGCTTCTCCGAGCGGGACGCATCGTCGGACGCGGTGGCACCGGCAGCGTCGCCGGACGCCGCGTCGCCGGCGGAATCGCCGGTGGCGTTGTCGTTGACGGCGTTGTCGTCGACGGCGTCGATGAGCTCGGTGGTGTCCTCGTCCCTGGGATTGTCCGGGGACGAGGTGGAGTCGTCAGGCATCAGCACTCAGCCTCGTCAACGCTCACGACACCCACCTTGGCACCTGCGGCGGTGAGCTTGTCCGCGCTGATCGAGGTGGCCTTGATGACCTGGTCCCAACCGGTCAGGCTGTCCGCGTGCAGGCCCCAGGAGCCGGCGGCAGGCTCGTCGTCGAGCTGGCTGGCGTCCACACCGATCTGCGCGTTGTTCAGCGTGAGGCCACCGACCAGGCCGGGGGCGCCGAGCACCAGGTGCTCGGCGGTGGTGTTCTCGCCGGGGACGAGCATCTGGAAGCGCTTCTCGCCCAGGCCGGGCAGGTTCAGCGGAGCCGTCATGCACATGTCGGTGATCGTGGCGTCGTCGAACACCAGACGGGCCACGCCCTGGGCGCCGTCGTGCTGGTCGTCGGTGCCGCCGAAGATGGCCACACCGCTGGCGTCGAGGTTGCTGACCTCCTGGTTGAAGATCGTGTTCGACAGTGCCAGATTGGCGGAGATACCGCCCTGGGCCATTGCCACGCCCACCCCGGCGGTGGCCAGGAGGCCGACCGCCATGACGCCGGCGAACCGCTTTCCCTTGATGTGTCCCATGTTCGTTCCTCCGTTGGTGAGGTGGCGCTCTCCACGCCCCTCGGTTAGTAAATATGAAGCCGACTTCGCAACATCGTATCGCTGTCGTACTTGTTTCTGTGAAGAATGCGCAAATTGTAGTGGGGCGTGTCACGATCGGCGGGTAGCCGACGTGCTGACCAGGCATAACACTAGCGCACTGATTTGTAGTGCGACAAGCGCGACCACCAGCGCGACCCACCCGATCTGGAAGAAGTAGCCCGAGAGCCACCCGATCACCGAGGATCCGAGGTAGTAGCTCATCACGTAGATCGAGGAGGCCTCCGCCCGGTCGCGGTCGGCGATCTGGCCGACCAGGGTGGAGGCGGTGGAGTGCACGGTGAAGAAGGCGGCGGTGAACAGCAGCACGCCGAGGACGGTGACCACCAGGTTCGGCACGAGCGCGAGGCACAGGCCCACGGTGGTCAGGGTGACTCCGCCGACCAGCACCCGTGCCGCCCCGTATTTGGCGACCATCGCCCCGGCCCGCGCCGAGGACCACGTCCCGGACAGGTAGAGCAGGAACACCGCCCCGGCGAGAGCCTCGGTGAGGCCGAACTCGCCGGTCAGGCGGAAGCCGAGGTAGTTGTACAGGGAGACGAAGGCGCCCATCATCAGGAACGGCAGGATGAACAGGGCCACCAGGCGGCGGTCGTGCCAGTGGCGGCGGAAGGCGGCGACCTCGTGGCGCAGGGTGATCTTCTTCGGCGTGAAGTGGCGCTGCGGCGGCAGTGCCCAGACGCACACCAGTCCGAGCGCGAAGGCGACCAGCCCGCCGGCGAGCACGGCGCCGCGCCATCCGGTGAACTCCAGTACGCCGGACGGCACCAGGCGTCCGAGCAGCCCGCCGAGTGTCGTGCCGGCGATGTAGAGGCCCATCACCCGGCCCAGGTGGTCCTGGCGGATCTCCTCGGACAGGAAGCTCATCATCACCGCCGGGACGCCGGCGACCGCCAGGCCCTGCAGGGCGCGTAGGCCGATGAGGATGCCGATGCCGGGGGCGATCGCCAGCAGCAGGCTCAGCGCGGTGGCCGCCAGGACGGACACCTGCAGGACGCGGCGACGACCGACGCGTTCGGACAGGATGCTCACCGGGATCACGGCGACGGCGAGCATGCCGGTGGTCGCCGACACCGTCAGTGCGGCGGTGGTGGGGGTGACCCCCAGGCCGTCGTGGATCGCCGGCAGGACGGCCTGGGTGAGGTACATGGCGTTGAAGCTGGCCAGTCCGGCGGTGGCGGCGGCGACCATCACCCGCCGGTAGCCGGGGTCGCCCGGGGAGAGCCGCGTGTCTGTACCGTCTGTGCCGTCTGGGTCACCGGTGCCGCCTGTGTCGTTCATGCCGCCCATCGTGGTCACCTCCCGCTGACAATCAAAATGCATTACAATGACGAACCTGTCCCGAATAATGCATCAGGCGGCGCGCAGGCCGTCACAGGCTCGTCAGGGGAGGTGTCGTGCGTGGCTGACCCCGTGGACCTCGACTGGTTCCTCGACCTCGTCGAGACCGGCAACATGGTCGACACCGCCCTGACGACCGGCATCAGCCAGTCGGCGTTGTCGCGTCGTCTGGGCAAGCTCGAGGCCGCCGTCGGCGTGGAACTCTTCGACCGGCGGGGCCGCAACCTCGTGCTCAACCACCGCGGCGCCGTGCTGGCCGCGGCCGCCGTGGACACCCGGGACACCTGGCGCGCCGGCGTCGACGAGGTCCGTCGGCTCGTCGACCCGGAACTGGGAACGGTGCGCCTGGGCTTCATGCACTCGTTGGGCACCTGGCTGGTTCCCGACCTGCTGAGGGAGTTCCGCACCGCCCACCCCGGCATCGACTTCGAACTGGTGCAGGGCGCGGCACTGGGCCTCGTCGACCAGGTGCTGGACGGGCGCCTGGACCTGGCGATCGTCGGGCCCTGCCCCGTCGACCACGTGTCCTCCGGGGTGGTGGGCTGGACGGAACTGGCCGAGCAACGCCTCGGGCTGGCGGTGTCCTCGGACCACCGGTGGGCGGGCCGGGCGTCCATCGTCCTGGCGGAGGCGGCGGAGGAACCCTTCGTGGCGATGCTGGAGGGCTACGGCACCCGCCTGCTGCTCGACGGGCTGGCCGCCGACAACGGATTCCGCCCCCGGCTGGTCTTCGAGTCCATGGAGCTGACCACCGTCGCCGGACTGGTCACCGCGGGGCTCGGCGTGGCACTGCTGCCGCTGGGCGACCCGAACCTGCAGATGGAGGGAATGTCCGTGATCCCCCTGGACACGGACAAGGTGCGCGAGCTCGGCGTGGTGTGGGACGCCGCGGGCACCAACCTCACGCTGCCGGTGGCCCGCTTCCTGGAACTCGTCAGGCGGCGGGCTGTCGACGGGTGACGAAGGAGGCGACCACACGCCACCCGATCATCAGGATCCCCAGGAAGATCAACGAGGTCAGCAGGAACATCCACGGCAGCGACAGGTTCACGACACTGCGCACCACGATGCCGATGAACCACGTCACGATCAGCACGCCGAGGCCCGTGCCGGGGGCGGGACGCACGGTCCCGGTGAGCACCAGCGCCCACGCCACGGCCAGTCCGAGCAGGAACGGCCAGGACGTCCCCAACCAGCCGAGGATGGAGAAGCCGGAGTCGTGGGAGAGCCTGCCCAGCAGGGCGAAAACGAGGACGGCGACGGCGTCGATGACCAGCGCCATCGTGGTCGAGGTACCGGCGGTGGCGGAGAACGGACCGGCGGGGCCGGACGACACATCGGGGGATTTCGTCATACCGACCATTCTAGGGCGTGACCACCGCCCGTGGGGGTCACTCCTCCGGACGCTCCGGATGACGGGGGAGCCGGTCGATGATGCCGTCGTCGTCCGTACCGTCCCCCGTACCGTCCCGGTCGTCGTGCGGGCGTCGAGCCGCCGAGCCGCCGGTGATCTGCCGGAAGGTCAGGCCCCGGCCACTGCGGCGCCGGACGTCGGACGTACCGGACGCCCCGCCCGCCGAACCGGCAGAGCCGGTCGTGTCGCCGGCACCGCCGGTGCCCGCCCCGGACGCCGCGGCGTCCTGCGCCTCCTCCGGGCGCACGAACGTCCACAGGAACACCAGCCAACCGACCAGGGTGAGCAGCGCGAAACTGATCATGCGGAACACGATGACCGCGGCCACCGCCTGCCCGGACCCCAGCCCCGCGGTACCGACCAGCATCGTGGTCAGCGTGATGTCCACCGGGCCCAGCCCGCCGGGGGTGATCTGCGCCTGGCCCACGAGCTTGGCCATGATGAACGCCAGCACCGCGCCGGCGACGCTGGGTTCGGCGCCGATGGCCAGGATGCACAGGAACAGGCACACGATCTCCAGCACCCAGTTCAGCAGGGAGACGAACACCGCGTAGCCCAGCCACTTCGGCGAGAGGTCCACGGCCCGCAACTGGTCGGCGAAGCTGCGGATCTGCTCGTGGAACCGGTCGGCGGGCTTGTGGCGCTTCTCGTTGAACCAGGTCATCGCCGCCAGCAGGCCGGCCTGCACCTTCTCCGGGTTGCGTGCCACCCAGTTCGCCGCGAGCGTCAGGGCGATCAGCGCGACCAGGGAGAACGTCAGCGAGAACACGTGCACGTTGGCCTGCAGGAAGAACACCGCACCGAAGCCCAGGATGGCCATCGCCGCACCGGACAACGCCCCGGAGATCACCAGGTACCAGCTGGCGATGACCGGGGTCGCACCCCACTTCATCTGCTCGCGGAAGATCATCGCCGCCGAGATCGCCGGCCCACCCGGGAACGACGACGACCACGCGTTGGCCGACAGCCCCAGCGCATTGGCGCTGGTGCGTTTCACCGGCACGCCCGCCGGCCGCAGCAGCGCGACCATCACCTCGGCCTGCGCGACCATCGACAGGCCCATCGCGACCACGGCGGCCAGGATGTACCAGTTGTTGGCCTGCAGCATCGCCGCCCACCCCTCCTCGAGGAAGTGGTAGTGGTCGCGGGCGAGGAAGATGATCGCCCCCAGCAGCATGAGGGTGAGCAACGCCCGGACGCGCGGATCCTTCAACCACTGGAGGATCATGCGCCACCGGTCGCGGAAACGGCTGGGCTGGGGGTCGGAGGTCATCGGCGGTCAATTCTCCCGGTCGTCGGGACGTTCCTGCTGCAGGCGCCGCATCAGTTCGCTGAAGGGGACCGCGTCGTCCGACGTCGCGTGCGCACCGTAGGACGCCGCCTCGTCGTGCTCCTCGGCGTCCGGTGCGTCCGCCGCGTCCGTCGCGTCCTGCGTTTCGACCCCGGCGGGACGCGCCGCGGGCAGCGGCGAGCGGGACACGACGGCGCCCCGTGCGTCCGGCGCTGCGTCCTGTGCCTCGTCCTGCGTCTCTTCCGGGGCACCGACGGTGACCGGTTCGCGGACCGGCTCAGAGGTCGGCCCAGAGGTCGGTCCAGTGGCCTGCTCCGGGCTGTAGCCCTCGAGTTGCTCGTTGTGGCCGATCTTGCGCGACAGGGCCGTGACCCAGCGCGGCGCCCACCAGCAGTCCTCGCGCAGCAGGAACATCACCGCGGGCACCAGCAGCATGCGGATCACCGTGGCGTCGATGATGAGCGCGGCGATCATGCCGAAGGCGATGTACTTCATCATCACGATGTCGGAGAACGCGAACGCCCCGGCCACCACGATCATGATCAACGCCGCGGCGGTGATGATGCCGCCGGTCGTGGCCGTGCCGAACCTGATCGCCTGTGGTGTCGAGGCCCCGTGCGCCCGGGCCTCGACCATCCTGGACACCAGGAACACCTCGTAGTCCGTGGACAGTCCGTAGATGATCGCCACGATCAGCACCAGCACCGGGCTCATCAGCGGGCCCGGCGAGAAGTTGAACAGGTCCGCGCCCACACCGTCGACGAACAGGGCGGTCAGGATGCCCAACGTCGCACCGGTGCCGAGGATGTTCATGATCACCGCCTTCGCCGGCAGGATCACCGACCCGAACACCAGCGACAGCAGGATGAACGTGGCGGCGATGATGTACACCAGCATCCACGGCAGCTTGTCGAACAGCGCCTCGATCGACTCGACCTCCATCGCCGGGGTGCCGGCGACGAGCACGGTCCCGTCGGCGTTGAGGCCGTGGGCGATGTCGCGCAGCTCGTTGACGATGCGGTCGTTGTCGTCGCGGTCGGCGATGCCCGCCGACAGCACCGTCACCCCGTCCTGCGTGGGCTGAGACACCTGGAAGGTGCCGGTCAGACCCTCGATGGCGTTGGCCTTCTGGAAGACCTCGCCGACGGCGGCGTTGTCGCCCTCGACGACGAGCTTCACCGGGTCGGTGCGGAACTCCGGGAAGTTGTCGTCGAAGTGCGACTGGGCGATGCGGGTGTCGTTGCCCGGCGGGAGGTAGGTCTCGTTGATGCCGCCGAACTTCACCCCGCTCAACGGGATGGTCAGCAGGATCAGCAGGGCCACGATGCCCACCGTCATCAGCTTCGCGTGCTTCATCGCGAACGCCGGGACCTTGCCCCACCACGACGCCACCGTGGCCTCGCGGGTACGCCCGCGGCGGATGATCGTCCACTTGTCGATGCGGTGGCCGAGCATCGCGAACAGGCTGGGCAGCACCGCCACGCTGATCAGCGCCGCCAGGCCCACCGCGGAGATCGCGCCGTAGGCCACCGACTTCAGGAAGGCCTGCGGGAACATCAGCAGGCTCGACAAGGCGACCGCCACCATCAGGGCGGAGAAGACCACGGTCTTGCCCGCCGAGGCGGTGGTGTTGCGTACCGCGGTGCGTGTGTCGTTGCCCTCGGCGAGCTCCTCACGGAAACGCGAGACCATGAACAGCCCGTAGTCGATCGCTAGGCCCAGGCCCAGCAGGGTGACCACCGACTGGGAGAAGGTGTTCACCTGGGTGACCCCGGCGAGCACCGAGAGGATGCCCATCGACCCGAGGATCGACAGGATGCCCACGACCAGCGGCATGCAGGCGGCGACCACGCTGCCGAAGATCACCAGCAGCAGCAGGGCGACGACCGGCAGGCCGATCAGCTCGGCGCGCTGGATGTCGTCGCCCATGCCGGAGTCCAGGGCGCCGGCGACGGCCGTGGCCCCGCCGATCTCCACGGTGGCACCGTCCACGGTGATCTGGTGCAGCTCGTCCTCGATGACCCGGTAGTTGTCGAGCACCTCGTCCTCGGTGCCGTGCAGGCTGATCGCGGCGAAGGCGGAGGTGCCGTCGTCGGAGAGCATCTGCTCTTGACCGGTGTCGAAGTAGCTGGTCATCCCGGCCACGGCGTCCTGGTTGCCGACGGCGATGGCGTTGAGCTGGCTGCTGACGTTCTCCATCAGGCCCGGATCGGTCAGGTCGGCGCCATCGGCGCTATCGCTGGTGACGAGCACGATCACGTCGCCGGAGGCGTCGCGTCCGAAGGTCTCCTGCTCGATCTGCGCGGCGCGGGTGGAGTCGCTCGTCGGGTCGTCCCACCCCTCCTGGCTCATCCGGTCGTCCAGCTGGGTGCCGATGCCCAGGTAGAGCACGCCGATCAGCACGATGATGACGGCGGGGATGATGCGTCGGAAACGGAAGGCGAAGTCGCCCCATCTCGTGAACACTTAGGAAGGCTCCTTTCAGCGAACCAACGCGGAGAGTGGGCGGTACGGCTGGAGCCAGGCACCGTCGTCCGGCAGGGAGTCGAGGTTGACGCGCGGCAACGGCGCGCGGAAGACCCCGGGGATGTCCTCGAGGTCGAGGAAGCCGATGGTCTCGTTCTCCACGGCCCAGTGGGCGTGCTCGTGGAAGCCGAGCACGGTCACCGGGATCTCCCCGGCGAGCTCCTCGAGCAGCTCGCGGAAGTTCTGCCCGTCGGCGCTGGCCACGACCAGACCGTCGAGCACGCCCTCGTCACGACGACGACGGATGTGCTCGAGCATGTCCGGGTCGACGTCGGAGTCCTCGGTGAGCTTCGGCTTGGCGAAGACGGCGAAACCGACGTTGCGCAGGGCGTCCACCCAGCCGCGGATCTGCTCGGCGGAGCCGGGCGCGACGTTGGTGAACACCGTCGCCTCCGGCGTCAGTTCCACGGCCTCGCCGGACGCGTCGCGCGCCTCGTCGATGAGCCAGCGGCCCACCGCGTCGAAGCGCGGGCGGTGCACGGCGTCGGGGCGTCCCCCCAGCAGGGAGCCCAGACCCATGTCGATGTTCGGCGCGTCCCAGACCAGCAGGTACACCGGCGTCTGCTCGGCCTGCCCGGTGTAGGACAGGGCCTCGGCGTTGCCGGAGCGCGCGCCGCTCATCGCCGCTTCCAGAGGTACTCGCGGATGGTGTGCTCCTTGTCCAGGCCCTTGCCCTCGAACTTGGTGATGATCTGGCGGTCGGTGAGCACCGGCGCCACCTCGGCGCGGGTCGTCTCGTCCTGCGGCCAGCCCAGGTACTCCAGGTCCGGTTCCACGTCGACGAGCTCGTCGATCCAGTCGGCGTAGTCGGCGTGGTCGGTGGCGACGTGCAGGATGCCGCCGGGGCGCAGACGCGAGGCGATCAGGTGCAGCGTGCCGGTCTGGATGATGCGGCGCTTGTGGTGCCGCGCCTTCGGCCACGGGTCCGGGAAGAAGATGCGCACCCCGGCGAGGCTGCCCGGGGCGAAGAGACGCTGCAGCACCTCGACCCCGTCGCCCTTGACCATACGGACATTCCCGATGTCGCCGCGCACGACCGAGCCCAGCAGCTTCGCCAGGCCCGGACGGTAGATCTCCACGGCGACGACGTTGGTGTCCTCTTCCAGCGGGGCCATGGCCGCGGTGGACGTTCCCGTGCCGGAGCCGACCTCGACGATGGTGTCGTGGCCGGTGCGTCCGAACCATCCGTCGAGGTCGACCGGGTCGGTGAGGTCGTCGGTGAGTTCGATGCCCAACGACGGCCAGTTCTCCTCCCAGAGGTTCTCCTGGTTGTCGGTGAGTGTTCCGCGCCGGAAACTGAAGCTACCCAGTCGCGGATAGTCGCGTCCGTCGTTAAACTCTGTCTGCAGGGGGCGGCCACGGCCACCCGAACGCGGTGCTGGGGGGTTATCGGTATTAGACATCCCTCACATTGTGGCAGAACACAGCGGTACAGGGAACTAGGGGGAAGTGTGACGGTCATTTCTGTGATCGGCCCGGACGCGCGGGTCGTCGAGCAGGTTACGGCGGGTGTCAGGGCACTGGACGCCCGTACCGGGGGGGAGTATCCGGCGCACCTACGTCGCCGGGGCGGGCCCCGGGCAGGCGGACGGGGTCGTGGCGGTCGTGCCGCCGGACGGTGGCAGCGGTGCTGATGGTGCTGGCGGTGCCGACCTCGAGGTGCTGCGCGCGGTGCGCGACGCGATGGGCGTGGTCGTGCTCTACGCCCCGGCGTCGGCCCACGCGCTCGCCGACGAGGTCGGCGTGGTGCACTGCACGTGGGAGGGCGGTTCCGCCGCCGAACCGGGGCAGCTGGCCCGGCTGAGCGGGGTGCTCGACGGGATGTGGGCGGACGCCGACCGGTGGGAGGCGGACGCCCGCCGTGCCGATGCCGAACGTCTCGACCGGGTGCGCATCGCCGTGCGCCTGGCCGCCGACCGCGCCGCCACCGTCCTGCTGGACGGTCTCGACGTGCGGGACGGATCGGCCGCCGGTGTGGGCGCCGGCGAGCTGGACGCACGCTTCCGTGCGAGGCTCACCGTCACCGTGCTCGAACAGGGCGTGGACATGCCGCACCTGGCACCTGCGGAACCACCGCAGGACGCCGGGGCGTCCGGCGGCCCCGGCACGTCCTCTACGTCTGGGGTGCCCGGACGCCTGGTGACCGCGGCCGCGGCACTCGGCGCGGGTGTGGCCGCGGCTGCGGGCGTCCTGCGTCTGACGGATTCGTTGCTCGCCGCCGTCGCGGCGGGCGCCCTGGTGGCGGGTGCGACCGCCGGGGCACGCTGGTGGGCGGGACGTGCCGCGCGCCGGGAGCGTGAGGCGGCGCGCCTGGCGGCGACGTTGCGGCGCCACTGGGCGGCGACGGTGACCGACGTGGTCGCCCGACTCGTCGTCCCGCCCGTCGCCGGCACGGTGGCGGGCAAGGTTAAGGGCCAGGTTAAGGGGGCCGTGTCATGAGCGGCTGGGAGTTCGGGGCGGACGGCTTCCCCCTGTTCCCCGGGGCGTCCGGGCTGGACCCGGTCGACCCCGCTCAGGTGGGCGGTGTCGGTGACGGCCTGCTGCTGGACCTGGGCGACGAGACCTTCGGCCTGCCGGCGTCGCACGTGCTCGACGGGCTGGAGGAGGTCGCGGGGGTCGAGGAGTCCGTCACGCTCAGCGATGACACGGGCATGACGATCTGCTCGGACACCGACGGCGACGGGCGGGTGGACGCCGTCTCGGTGGTCACCTTCGACGGCGGGTGGTCGTCGTGGCGTCGGCAGGACTGCATGGCCGGGGTGAGGGGTGTGACGGAGATATCGGCAGATGTGTCTTCTATCACAACTAACGGCGAAGGTACCGGGGAGAGTATGCTCGGTGAAGAACACACGGAACAGGGCGAACACGGCGCGGAGCAGGGGCGACGGGACGGCGAGTGGTACGACGTCCCCCCGTCCACCCCCGGAAACGGACGTGGTTCGTGGGACCCGCGCGGGTGGGAATGTGTGGACAGGGGGAACTGGGGTTAGTCTGGGGAGACGCAGAACTAACCAGACACACAAGAACGCACCGTTCTCAAAACACATCTCGTCAGGAGTTTTCATGACCATCCCCGGGCTCGTCGGCCAGCCACCCACCCAGCACGAGGAACTCCTCGCCTGGATCTCCGAGGCTGTCGAACTCTTCCAGCCGGAGAGCGTGGTCTTCGTCGACGGCTCCCGCGAGGAGTGGGACCGTCTGACCGGTGAGCTCGTCGACGCCGGCACGCTGACCAAGCTCAACGAGGAGAAGCGTCCCAACAGCTTCCTCGCCCGCTCGAACCCGGCGGACGTCGCCCGCGTGGAGTCGCGTACCTTCATCTGCTCCGAGAAGCAGGAGGGTGCTGGCCCCACCAACAACTGGGCGCCGCCGGCGGCGATGAAGCAGGAGATGTCCGAGCACTTCGCCGGTTCCATGCGCGGTCGCACCATGTACGTGGTGCCCTTCTGCATGGGTCCGATCAGCGACCCCGAGCCCAAGCTCGGCGTGCAGCTCACCGACTCCGCCTACGTGGTGCTGTCCATGGGTGTGATGACCCGAATGGGCCAGGAGGCCCTGGACAAGCTCGGTACCGACGGCGCCTTCGTGCGCTGCCTGCACTCCGTCGGCGCCCCGCTGGAGCCCGGCGAGCAGGACGTGCCGTGGCCGTGCAACGACACCAAGTACATCACCCAGTTCCCCGACACCAAGGAGATCTGGTCCTTCGGCTCGGGCTACGGCGGAAACGCCATCCTGGCCAAGAAGTGCTACGCCCTGCGCATCGCCTCGGTCATGGCCAAGGAGGAGGGCTGGCTCGCCGAGCACATGCTCATCCTGAAGCTGACCAGCCCGGAGGGCAAGGACTACCACATCCTCGGCGCCTTCCCGTCCGCCTGCGGCAAGACCAACCTGGCGATGATCACCCCGACCGTGCCGGGCTGGAAGGCCCAGGTCGTCGGCGACGACATCGCCTGGCTGAAGTTCGGCGAGGACGGCCACCTCTACGCCGTGAACCCGGAGAACGGCTTCTTCGGCGTGGCCCCGGGCACCAGCTACGGCTCCAACCCGATCGCCATGGAGACCATGGAGGCCGGCAACACCCTGTTCACCAACGTCGCGCTCACCGACGACGGCGACGTGTGGTGGGAGGGCATCGGCGGGGAGACCCCCGGCCACCTCATCGACTGGAAGGGCAACGACTGGACGCCCGAGTCCGACGAGAAGGCCGCGCACCCGAACTCCCGCTACTGCGTGCCGCTGGCCCAGTGCCCGGTCGCCGCACCGGAGTTCGACGACTGGAAGGGCGTGAAGGTCGACGCCATCCTGTTCGGTGGTCGCCGTGCCGACACCGTGCCGCTGGTCTCCCAGACCTACGACTGGGAGCACGCGACCATGGTCGGCGCGCTGATGGCCTCCGGCCAGACCGCCGCCCAGGAAGGTGCCGTGGGCACCCTGCGCCACGACCCGATGGCCATGCTGCCCTTCATCGGCTACAACGCCGGTGAGTACCTGCAGCACTGGATCGACATGGGCAAGCGCGGCGGCGACAAGATGCCGGACGTCTTCCTGGTCAACTGGTTCCGCCGCGGCGACGACGGCCGCTTCCTGTGGCCCGGCTTCGGCGAGAACAGCCGCGTGCTCAAGTGGATCGTGGAGCGCATCGAGGGGCAGGTCGGCGCCGACGAGACCGTGGTCGGCCACACCGCCCGCTACGAGGACCTGGACCTCGACGGTGTCACCGAGCCCGAGGAGGACATCCGCACCTCCCTGACCGCACCGCCGGAGCAGTGGGCCAGCGACATCGAGGACAACGCCGAGTACCTCACCTTCCTGGGCCCGAAGGTCCCCGAGGAGGTCTGGGAGCAGTTCAGCGCCCTGAAGCAGCGCGTGCAGGACGCCAAGGCCAAGGCCTAACCACTCCTGTTCCGGCCGTACCCCCGGATAACCGATGACGCCGACCGTCCTGATCTGTTGCGACAAGTTCAAGGGGTCGGCGTCGTCGCGCGCGGTGGCCTCCGCACTGGGCCGCGGACTGGAGTCCACCGGCTGCCGCGTGCTGATCAGGCCCCTTGCCGACGGCGGTGACGGCACACTCGAGGTATTCGACGACCTCGGCTTCCGTCGCCGCACCGCCCGCGTACGCGACTCCGGCGGGAGGCCGGTGGACGCCGAGTACGCGCTGGGTACCGACACAACCGAGTCTTCAGCGCCTGCCGTCCCCACCGCCGTGATCGAGGTCGCCCGCGCCTGCGGGCTGGACATGGTCTCGCCCGGCGGCGCGACCCCCTCGGCGCAGGACGCCCGGGCCGCCGGTTCCTGGGGCGTCGGCGAGCTCGTGCGCGCTGCCCTCGACGACGGCGCCCGGCGCATCATCCTCGGCCTCGGCGGCAGCGCCACCACCGACGCCGGCTTCGGCATGGCCCGTGCCCTCGGCGTGGAGTTCCCCGGCGTGAACTGCTCCAGCGTGGACTCCGTGGCCGACCTCGGTGACGTCCGGGTCGTGGACCTCAGCCACCTCGACCCGCGCCTGGCACAGGTCGAGGTCGTGATCGCCTCGGACGTGCGCAACCCGCTGTGCGGGCCGGACGGTGCGGCCGCGGTCTACGGACCGCAGAAAGGCATCGCCGCAGGCGACGTCGCCGACGTGGACGCGGCGTTGGCGCACTTCGCCACCGTCGTCGAGGACGCGCTCGGGACGTCCTACGTGGCGGGACGCCCCGGCGCCGGCGCCGCCGGTGGGCTCGGGTTCATGGCCATGGCGCTGGCGGGCGCGCAGATGCGCTCCGGGGTCGAGCTGATCCTCGAGGAGACCGGGTTCGCCGACGCCCTGGGACGGGCTGACCTGGTCGTCACCGGGGAGGGGCGCATCGACTCCCAGACGCTCAGCGGGAAGGCGCCGGCCGGTGTCGCCGAACGCGCCCGTGGCCACCGTGACCACCGTGTCCACGGGGATCAAGGCGTTCCTGTCATCGCGGTGTGCGGGGAGAACCGGCTCGCGGCGTCCGACGACGGTGGTCTCTTCACCGCCATCCACGCCCTCACCGACCACGAACCGGACGTGGCGGAGTGCATGCGCAACCCGCTGCCGATCCTGGAACGCATCGGGGCGGAGATCGGGTGCACGTACGTATCGTCGGGACCATGAGCGACACGACTATGCAGTACGCACACCTCGGCCGGTCCGGACTCCTCGTCAGCAGGATCGGGCTGGGAACGATGAACTTCGGCGACGCCACCGGCCAGGACGACGCCTTCGGCATCATGGACCGCGCCGTGGAGCGCGGCGTGAACTTCTTCGACTCCGCCGACGTCTACGGCGGTCCCCAGTCGCCGGACATGGCGCAGGGCTACGGGACCTCCGAGGAGATCGTCGGCAACTGGTTGGCCAGGTCCGGCAGGCGTGACGACATCGTGCTGGCCACCAAGGCCTACCAGCCGATGGGGCTGGGGCCCAACGACCGTCGCCTGTCGGCCTACCACCTCAAACGCGCCTGCGAGGCGAGCCTGCGGCGACTGAAGACCGACCACATCGACGTCTACCAGATGCACCACGTCGACCGGGCGACCCCGTTCGAGGAGATCTGGCAGGCCATGGAACAGCTCGTGGCCGAAGGGAAGATCACCTACGTCGGCTCGAGCAACTACGCGGGCTGGGACGTCGCCACCGCCCAGATGACCGCCCGTCAGCGCAATTTCATGGGGCTGGTCTCCGAGCAGAGCATCTACAACCTGGCGAACCGCGCGGTCGAGCAGGAGCTCATCCCGGCGTTGCAGTACTTCGGAGTTGGCCTCATCCCGTGGAGCCCGTTGGACGCGGGGCTGCTGGCCGGCCGGCCGAAGGACGGCGAGCACACCGAGCGTCGCGGTGCCCTCGGTGAGCAATATGGTGCGCTCGCCGGGCAGCTCGAGGCCTACGAGGCACTGTGCGCACGACTCGGCCACACCCCGGCAGAGGTCGCGCAGGCCTGGTTGCTGCACCAGCCAGCGGTGTCCACCCTGATCGCCGGGTCGCGTACGGTCGCTCACCTCGACGCCGCGGTCGATGCGCTGGGCGTGACCCTGGACCAGGCCACGCTGGACGAGCTGGACCGCATCTGGCCCGGCCCGGGGGAGGCCCCGATGTCCTACGCCTGGTGACGGTCCTGCCGTGTAGGGCGGGTGACGGTTACCCTGGGTGGCATGACTGACCGCCCCGTCACCCGGCACACCATCTTCCAGAACTCCCTGATGACCGCCCTGCTCGACGGCATCTACGACGGTGAGATGACCGTCGGCGAGCTGCTCGGCAAGGGCAATTTCGGCCTGGGCACGTTCGACGCCCTGGACGGGGAGATGGTCATCATCGACGGCACCTGCTACCAGCTGCGACACGACGGCAGCGCCACCCGCGCCGACCTGGAGGCACGCAGCCCCTACGCGGTAGCGACGAACTTCGTGCCGCGGATCCGGCGTCGGGCACCGGAGAACATCCGGCGCTCCGAGCTCTCCGACTTCATCGACGAGATGACCCCCTCGGCGAACTACATGTACGCCGTGCGCATCACCGGACGCTTCAGCGACGTCACGACCCGCACCGTGGTGCGTCAGTCGAAGCCGTACCCGCCGATGACGCAGGCCGTCGGCGACGACGCCGAACAGCACTTCACCGACGTCTCCGGGGTCATCGCCGGTTTCCGTACGCCGGTGTTCGAGAAGGGCATCTCGGTACCGGGGTGCCACGTGCACTTCATCGACGACGGCCGCACCGTCGGCGGGCACGTCCTGGACTTCACCCTCGCCGAGGGCAAGATCGAACTGTGCCCGGGCACCGACCTGGACCTGCGGCTGCCGCTGAACTCGACGTTCTCCGAGGCGAACCTCGACCCGGAGGACCTCGACGAGCAACTGCA
This sequence comes from Corynebacterium sp., assembly GCA_030450335.1. Taxonomy (GTDB): domain Bacteria; phylum Actinomycetota; class Actinomycetes; order Mycobacteriales; family Mycobacteriaceae; genus Corynebacterium. Next base: position 16,561 of record JAKDIS010000052.1, read on the forward strand.
CGCCACCGAGGTCAAGGACTGAGCCCCTAGGGCGTGTTGCTAAAGGGTGCTGACTTCATCCAGTCCAACGTCGCCGCC
>JAKDIS010000053.1 GCA_030450335.1 Corynebacterium sp.
CGCCGAGGCCGCCGGCCGCGAGACGAAGATCGGCGTCAACGCCTTCGTCATCCTGGAGGACACCGAGAAGCAGGCGCACGACAAGCTGCGTCACATCGTCGACAACGCCAGCCGTCCCGCCGTGGAGGGCTTCCGCCAGTCGGTGAAGCAGGCCGGCCAGTCCACCGCCGACGGCCAGGGCATGTGGGCCAACTCCACCGTGGAGGACCTGGTGCAGTACAACGACGGTTTCCGCACCGGCCTGATCGGCACCCACGAGCAGATCGAGGAACGCATCGACGGGCTGCGCCGCATCGGCGTGGACCTCGTACTCACCGGTTACCTGCACTTCCAGGAGGAGGTCGAGCGTTTCGGCACCGAGATCATCCAGCCGTTGCGTGCCGCCCACCCCGCAGATGTCCCCGCGTAGCAGCGGGACGCGTCAGCCGCAGCAGCCGCGTCAGGCGCTCGTTGCCGACGCGGTCGAGCGGCTGCGGGCGTCCGGCCTGCTCGCCGCCACGGTGCCCGCCCGCCTGGGCGGGCCCGAGCTGCCGGCCTCGGTGATCGCCGAGGTCCTGCGCATCCTCGCCTCCGGCGACGGCTCGCTCGGGCAGATCCCGCAGAGCCACGTCGTCTTCACCCGCTGGCTGTTCACCGGCACCCACCCGCACGCCGAACGCCGCTGGGCCGACCTCCTGCTCGACGGTACGCTGGTCGCCAACGCCCAGGCCGAACGCGCACCCACCGTCCTGCAGGACGGACGCCTCACCGGGGAGAAGATCTTCTGCACCGGCTCCGCCTACGCCGACGTGCTCGCCGTCACCGCCCGACGTCCCGGCGAGGACCACCAGTCCCTGGTCGTCTTCCTGCCCGCCGACACGGCCGGCATCCGCGTCCTCGACGACTGGGGCGAGCACTCACCGCTCGGCCAGGAGTTCACCGCCTCGGGCACCGTGGTCCTCGACAATGTCGCCGTCCCGCCGGAGGCCGTGCGTGCCTTCGACACGGCATCGGGCCCGCCCGCCTACGGTGCCTTCGCCCAGCTGCTGCACACCGCCATCGACGTCGGCATCTCCGGTGCCGCGCTGGACGCCGCCCTCGCGCTCAGCCGCGACGGCGCTGCTGGCGCGTCCGGCCCCGACCCCGTGACCGCCCACCTGGCCGGCGACCTCGTCGCCGCCCAGTTCGCCGCCGAAGCCGTCCTGGAGAAGGCCGGACGCGCCGTCGACGACGCCTGGGCGCAGGGCGCCGCGGGCGATGTGTCCGCCGCCGCGTCGCTCGCGGTCGCCGCGGCGAAGACGACGACCGGACGGCTCACCGTCGACCTGGCGTCCCGCCTCTTCGAACTCACCGGCACCCGCGGGGTGACCGGCCCCGGTGTGGGCGACGGCGGGGACCTGGCGCGGCACTGGCGCGACCTACGCACCCACACCCTGCACGAACGACGCCGCGACAAACTCGTCGTCCTCGGCCGTGCCGCGCTCACCGGCGAGGACCCCACACCCGGGCCCCGGCTGTGAGCGGGGGCGACCGGTAACCTGCGGGGCATGACTTTCAGCGTCCCGCCGGTACCGCCCTCCGCCGTCTACTGGACGACGCTCGACACCGACGGGGGCGGTGGGGGTTCCGAAGGCATTGAGGACGCCGACCTGCGCTTCCTCGTCGCCGGGCTGATGGACACCCACGGGGCGCTGCGCGCGGTCGTGGCGCCGGACGGGACGTGCACCGTACCCGAACAGGCCTCCTTCGCCCCGGGCGACGTGATCGCCGAGGAGCGCACGGGCCCCGGCGCGCTCGCCGCGTCCCTCGACCCGGCGTCCGGGCAGGTGTGGCGGGTCAGTCTGCTCTCGCCGGCGCGGCTGCTGCTGTGCGTGTACCGCGGGATCGTGGACGCGGAGTCCTGGGCCACCCTCGTCGCCGACGCCCGGTCCCTGCTGGGAGGTCACGCGGTCGCCCCGGCGGGCGACTGGGGTCCGCAGGCGCAGATGGACCCGCCTGCACCGTTCGACGGGGGCGGGCCGTCGACGTACAAGACCTTCGACGTCAGCGACGCCGACGCCCTGCTCGAACTGCTCCCCGCCCAACTCGGGGTGAGCCACGACGAGATCATGCTCGCCGCGGTCCTGCTGGCCCGCGCGTCCGCCGGGATGCCGGACGCCCCGGTGGCGCTGCGTGCCCGCGGGCGGACCTCGCCGTTGACGCCCGGCGTGGGTCGTACCGTCGGACGCCTTGACCGCCAGTACGGGGTCGCCGCGCCGCCCGGGCTGGACGGTGCATCACTGCTCACCGGCGGCCCGGCCGTGCTGGCCACGCTGACGCACGTGCGCGACGCGCTGCGCGGCGGCGCAACGACCGATGCAGCGTCCGGCGCTGTACCGGCGGCGACGGTGGAGGTCAGCGCGGCGAAGGTGTCGGTGTCCGGGCCGGTGCGTCCGGTCGACGGGGTGCCGCACGTGATCCTGGGGACCCAGCGTCTGGCGCGGGTGACGGTGGTCGACGAACATGGCGGTGCCGGTGGCGAACTCATCTGGCCGCACCTGGAGCAGGCGCTGATCAGCCTGTCCGCCCTGGCACGGCTCATCGAGGCCGGGGTCACGGAAACCGCGACACCCGTTCCGGCGACCTCGATCAACCTCTTCGGCCGGGGGTCGCTCACCGCCGACCGCACCGTGGACCTGTCCCGGCTGCCCGAGGTCAACGGTTTCGAGGTGGTCAAACGGCTGCAGTCCACCCACCCCGGCGGCACCACGCTGGTGCGTCTGCCCGGGGTCACCGACCCGAAGGCCACGGGCGGACGCTCCGGGCGGGTCGGTAGCGGCGTGACCGGCCGGCTGATCACCGGCTGACCAGCCACCAGCGGGCGTGCCTACGCCAGGTCGCCGTCCTGAGGGTCGCCGAGCAGGCGGGACCGCGGGTCCACGCCGGCACCCGGCCAGAAGAACAGGCGCACCCGACGGTCCGCACGCTGCTGCCACTGCCCGGCGTCCACCCCGCCGCCCCGGCTCATCACCCGGTGCACCCGGTGGTTGGAGACGTCCGGCTCGGCCATCACCAGCCGGCACTCCGGGTCGGACTGCAGCAGCCGGTCGGCGAACGCCCCGACGAAGGGGCCGAAGATGCCCTTGCCCGTCAACGTCGCCTCGCCGACGGCCACGTGGAAGCCCAGGTCGTGGGGTTCGGAGGCGTAGGCCATGCCGATCTCGTCGCGGCGCGGCCGGTAGATCTCCATGTAGCCGACGTCCGTCGGACCGTCCGGCCCCTCGTAGGACAGGATCAGGGGGACGGCGTAGGTGGTGGAGAGCTTCGCTGTCCAGTCCGCCGCCCACTGCTGCGCCGGCCAGGCCTGGTCCCAGGTCTCCACGAGGTGGGGGCGGTTCATCCACTCAGAGACCATCTGCGCGTCCGTGTCCGGGTCCGCCACGCGCAGGGTGATGCCGTCGGTGCCCGATCCGGCGCCTCCGGTGCGGTACTCGACCGGGATCTGCGGTGCGGAGTCCAGGTACTCGCTGTCGGGGAGGTCGGTGCGCAGCCGGTGCAGCACGCTGAGGTCCGTTCCTGTGTTTCGATCATCGGTGAGGTTCTTCTCGGTCACAGTTCCTGCCTTCTCCTGCTGGTCATGCCGCAGATATGATACTTAGGGATCCCTACCCTTTGATAAGGGCTGCCGTGACAGAGTAGCGTGCCACAGGAACAGTCTGACATCCATCGTCGCCCAACGACAGGAGCACCCCTCACAGTGTCGAACCCTTCACTCGTCATCCTCGGCGCCGGGCCCAAGGCGGTCGCCGTCCAGGCCAAGGCTCACGCCCTGCGAAGCCTCGGCCTGCCGGCACCGACGATCACCGTCGTCGACCACCAGGGGGTGGGTGGCAACTGGCGCGCCGGCGGCGGATGGACGGACGGACGCCACCAGCTTGGCACGTCCCCCACCAAGGACGTCGGATTCCCCTACCGCACCCGCATCGCAGGGCAGGGTCCAGGAAATGGCACAGGAAATGGCACAGGACAGGAGGCGAACCGCGCGGTCGACCGCGCACTGCTCGACGTCAGCTGGACGAGTTTCCTGGTCGCCACCGACCGTTACGCCTGGTGGGTCGACCACGGCCACCCCAACCCCCGGCACTACCTGTGGGCCGACTACCTGCGCTGGGTCGCCGCACGATCCCACATGACGCTGGTCAACGGCCAGGTCACCCGCCTGGGCCTGCGGGACGGCTCGGGCAGCTCGGGCTGGTCACTGTCGGTCGACCGGATCGACGGCACGACCTCACGACTGGAGGCCGACGCCCTGATGCTCACCGGCCCGGGACGTTCCGACCGACGCATCGCCCCGCTGCCCACGGTGTACTCCGTGGCAGGGTTCTGGCAGGCGGTGTCGTCGGCCCAGCTGCCCCCGGCCTCCCGGGTGGCGGTGATCGGCGGCGGGGAGACCGCGGCCAGCGTCGTGGAGGAACTCATCGGCCACGACGTGGTCGACATCGCCGTCATCTCCCCCACGCCCACGATCTTCACCCGCGCCGAGGGCTCCTTCGAGAACGAGCTCTACACCGACCCGGGCCTGTGGTCGAGCCTGGACGAGTCCGACCGCGCCGACGTGATCAACCGGTGCGACCGCGGCGTGTTCTCCGCACAGGTGCAGGAGAAGCTCATGGCCGAGGACCGGGTCAACCACGTCCGCGGGCGCGTCACCGGCGTGCACGGCCGGGACGGTGGAGCCGGCATGGCCGAGGTGCAGATCGGTGACCGTACCGAGCTCGTCGACCTCGTCGTCGACGCCCGCGGCAACTCGCCGTTGTGGTTCACCCGCATGATGAACGACCAGGTCGTCGCCCGGCTCATCGGTGCCTGCGGCGGGGCGGTCACCCCGTCCGGCGTGATGGACCGCATCGGCGCCGACCTCTCCCTGACCGGTATGGACCCCACCCTGTTCCTGCCCACGGTCTCCGGCTGGCACCAGGGCCCCGGCCTGGCCAACCTGAGCTGCCTCGGCGAACTCTCCGACCGTGTCCTGGCCGGCCTCGGCGCCGGCTGCGCCCCGGACCCGGAGTCCCTGCGACACGCCCCCTCCCGTCCCGAAAGGACCACTCTGTGACCGCACCCGACACCGTGCGCCCGTACACCGGCCGTGACGGCGACCTGCGCTTCGGCCCCGCCGCCCCCATCGAACCGTCCACCCTGGACGCGCTGCTGCACGACACGCTCACCACCGGTGGCGACGCCACCGCCGTGATCGGCGACGGCGGGACGCTGACCTACGCCGAGCTGGACCGCAGGTCCAGCGCCGTGGCCCGCCACCTGCGCGCCAACGGCATCGGCACCGGCGACCGGGTCGTGGTGCTCGCCCACCGCTGCGGGTGGCTGCCCGTCGTCGCCGCCGGCGTGATCCGCGCCGGCGCGGTCTACGTCCCCGTCGACGCGTCCTACCCGCACGAACGCGTCGCCTTCATCCTCGAGGACTGCGCCCCCGCCGCCGCCTTCGCCCTCGGCGGGGCGTCGCTGCCCCGGCAGGACGGCACGCAGGACGTGGCGCTGCCGGGCGGGACCGTCACCGACGACTCCGCTCTGGGACGACGGTTCCTCAGCGACGCCACTGATGCCGCGGACGCCGCTGCGTCCGGCGCGTCCTTCGACCCCTCCGAGCAGTCGCGTCCGGTGACCCCCACCGACCACTGCTACCTGATCTACACCTCCGGAACGACCGGCACACCCAAGGGCGCGTTGAACACGCACATCGGCGTGGCCGCGCACTTCCAGTGGATGGGGCGGGTCATGGGCGCAGGTGCCGGCGACGGCGCCGGGACCCCGATCCGGATGCTGCAGAAGGCGCCCGTCGGCTTCGACGTCGGCGTGGCCGAGCTGCTCGGCCCGCTGGCCACCGGCGGCACCGTGGTCGTGCCCGGTCCCGAGTGGTGGCCCGGTGACGTGGACACGATGGTGCAGATGATCTCCGTGCACGAGGTCACCGTGCTGTCGATGGTGCCGTCGCTGATGCGGGTGCTGCTCGACGTCCTCGACGACTTCGGCACCCCCCTGTCGTCGCTGTCGAACATCCGTCACCTGCTGCTCGGCGGCGAGGCGGTACCGGCCGACGTGGTGCGGCGCGCCCGCGACGGCATCGGCTGCCGCGTGCACGGGCTCTACGGTCCCACCGAGGCGGCGATGGACGTGACGTGGGTGGAGTACACCGACGAGCTCGTGGCCGCCGCGGACTTCGACGACCGTGCCAGCCTGCTGGGCCTGCCCGAGGACAACGTGGGCGTCTACGTCATCGACGAGGACGGTGTCGAGGTCGACCCGTCCGGGAACGGTGGGGCCAACGGGAACGGAGAAAACAGCTGGTCGCGTCCCGGAGAGCTGTGCATCTCCGGGCCGCAGGTCGGTGGCGGCTACTTCGGACGCGCCGAGCTGAGCTCGCAGGTCTTCGTGGAGTCGCTGGAGCCGCAGGTCGACGGCGGGCGGATGTACCGCACCGGCGACGTGGTCTCCTGGACCGAGGTCGACGGCAGCCGCATGCTGCAGTTCCTGGGGCGCATCGGCGACCAGGTGAAGATCCGCGGCAACCGTGTGGAGCTCGGCGAGGTCGAGTCGCGTCTGCGTGAGCTCGACGGGGTGCGCCAGGCCGGTGCCGTGGCCGTGAACCGGGCCGGGGCGGACACCCTGCTGGCCTTCGTCGTGCTCGACGGTTCGGATGCCGAGGCAGGCGCTGACCTGTCGGCGCAGCTGGCGCAGCACGTGCCCGAGTACATGGTGCCCACCCGGATCACCGTGCTCGACGCCCTGCCGGTCAGCCCCAACGGCAAGCTGGACCGCACGGCACTGCGCGGGCTCGCCGACCGGCGCTAGAGCTGGTCTAGCGCTGCTCTAGACCTGGTCGGTGAGCAGCTCGCGCCAGGCGTCCACCGAGCTGTCCTCGGCGAGGTCGGCGAAGTCGGCCTCGAACCCCTCCCTGCGCAGGAAGGTCACGATCTCCACCAGACGCACCGAGTCCAGCCCCTGGTCCATGAGCTCCTCGTCGGTGTCGATCTGGGACACCTCGATGTTCAGCAACTCCGCCACGCGGGCGAGCAGCCGGCCCATCGTCGCCTCGACCCTGTCGTCGACCTTGCCGTCAGCACCGTCAGCCATCCTGCACCTCTTGATTCCTTGTAGTTCGGTGTCACCTGTCCGGTGACGCGCAGACTGTACCACCACCCCACGAAGTGAAGTAAGCCTCTCCAACTTCTGACCCTGAAAGGACCACCGGTGCCCCACCCGTCGTCCCCCGGCTCCACCGCCGGCCTCCTCCCGCTCACGGCCGCGCAGCACGGGATCTGGAACGCCCAGCAGCTCGACCCCACCTCCCCCTACTACGTGGTCGGCGAGGTGCTGGAGCTGAGACCAGAAGCTGATGCCGGACGCATCGACACCGGCCTGCTCGCCGAGGCCGTCCGGCTCACCGTCGACGAGGCGGAGACCCTGCGGCTGCGTTTCACCGACACCGACGACGGTCCCCGCCAGTACGTCGACGACACCGCCGCGGTGCTGCCCGAGATCCTGGACCTCTCCGGCGCGCCGGATCCCCGGCTCACCGCCACCGCGGTGATCGACGCGGAGAAGACCGCCTGCGGGGAGCGCTGGCGCACCATGACCGACGGTCCGCTGTTCCGCTACCTCATCCTCGACCTCGGGGAGAACGGCACAGGCGTCAACGAGGTGTGGTGCATACAGCTGTACCACCACATCATCGTCGACGGGTACAGTGCGGCCCTGCTGACCAGGCGCACCGCCGCCCACTACACCGCACTGAGTGGTGGATGTGCCGCACGTCGCACCAGGTTCGCCCCCATCGCCGAGGTCGTCGCCGCCGACACCGACTACCGTGCCGGCGAGGACTACCGCGCCGACCGCGACTTCTGGGCCGACACCATGACCCCCACCCCGGCCACCGCCGGACGCGAGGACCTCGTCCACGGTGCAGGCACCGCCAGCATCACCACCACCCTGCGTCTGCCCGCCGGCGAGGTCGAGGCGTTGAAGGCCCGCGCCGAGGACCTCGGACTGGCCTGGTCCGACCTGGTCACCGCCGCCTACGCCGCCTGGCTGCGCAAACTCGGCCACACCTCCCCTGCTCCCGACGGCCCCGACGGCTCCGACGGCTCCTGTGAGGCGCTCATCGCGATGCCGCTGATGGCGCGCACCTCCGGACCGCTGCGCCGGACCCCGGCGATGCTGGTCAACATGCTCCCGCTGCGCCTGCCGGTCGACCCGACCGGAAGTGTCACCGACCTGGCCGCCACCGTGCGCGACACCCTGGACGCCCTGCGCACCCACCAGCGCTACCCCGGCAGCGAGCTCTCCCGCGACCTCGGCAGCCCGGCGGTGCTGCACGGGGTGGGGCTGAACCTGAAGACCTTCGACTTCACCCTCGACTTCCACGGCACCACCGGTGTGCTGCGCAACGTCGCCGGCGGCCCTCCGGAGGACCTCGTGCTCGTGGTCACCCCGGCCGCCGACGGCGGCGTCGACCTCGCCTTCGAGACCGACCCTGCGAGCGTGGACGCAGACACCGCACGCCAGCGCCTGCAGGACGTCCGGGCGTTGCTCACCGCCGAGGGTCCCCTGCAGGACGTCCGGCTGCGCAGCCGGGAGTTCACCGACGCCGCCGCACGGCGGCGCGCGGGCGATCCGCTGCCGGACGCCCGGGACGTCCTGCCTCTCGACGATCTCGTCGACGCCCTGGCGTCCGGCGCAGGACGCCTCGTCGACGCGCACACCGCCCTCGACGCCGCGTCCCTCCACACCCGTATCACCGAGCTCGCCGCCGAGATCAGCCAGCTCACCGGGGATAACGGGGAGTTCGGGGTGGTCGCCGTGGACCTGCCCAAGGGCGTGGACCTGGCCGTCGCCCTGCTGGCGGTGTGGCGGGCCCACCGGGCCGTGGTCGTGCTCGACCGGGAGCACCCGCAGGCCCGGCGCAAGGCGATCCTCGCCGACTCCGGTGCCGTCGCCGTCATCGACGGGTCCGGCGTCCGCACTGCTGGCTGTGCGTCCGGCGACGTCACACCCGACCTGGCGTACCTGCTCTACACCTCGGGAACGACCGGGACGCCGAAGGGCGTGCAGGTCACCCGCACCGCCGTGGAGGCCCTGCTGGCCGGGCACCGCACCGGTCTCTACCCCGACGCCTGGTCGCGTGCGCGCTCGGCGCAGCCCGCACGGGAACTGCACATCGCCCACACCGCGTCGTTCTCCTTCGACGCCGCGATCGACCAGCTGTCCTGGATCTTCACCGGCGCGACCGTGCACCTCTACCCCACCGACGTCGTCGGTGACCCCGCGTCAATGCGCACCGCCCTGGCCGACGACGGCATCGACGTGCTCGACGCCACGCCCTCACTCGCCGGCGCCCTCATCGACTCCGGCGCATTGGACGACGCCGAGGTCTCCACGGTCATCCTCGGTGGCGAGGCCGTCCCGCAGTCGCTGTGGGACCGACTCGCCACCCCGGCGCGCACCCGCGACTTCCAGGCGTGGAACGTCTACGGCCCCACCGAGACCACCGTGGACGCACTGGCCGCCCGCGTCACCGACGGCCCGGTGACCATCGGACGCCCCGTGCCCGGCATGACCGCGCAGATCCTCGACACCGACGGGGAGATCGTCCCCGACCACGAGACCGGCGAACTCTTCCTCGCCGGCCCGCAGGTGGCCCTGGGCTACCGGGGCCTGCAGGAGCAGAGCGCCGCCGCCTTCGACACGGTGGACGGTCAGCGCCGCTACCGCGCCGGCGACCTGGTGCGGTGGGTGCCGGCCGCCGGCGGTGCGCACCACTTCCTCGGCCGCGTCGACAACCAGCTGGAGATCCGCGGCCACCGTGTGGAACCCGGCGAGGTCGAGGCCGCCCTCCTGGCGCTGCCGCAGGTCACCGGCGCCGCCGTGGGCACGTTCGGGCAGCCCGGTGCGCTCAAGCTCATCGCGCACGTCACCACCGAGGGCACGACATCCCCCTCCCAGGTCCGCGCGGACATGGCGGCCACCGTCCCCGGTCACCTGGTGCCCACCCGGGTACTGGTGCACGACCGGCTGCCGCTGACCGTCGGCGGCAAGGTCGACCGGCGTGCCCTTCAGGACGCCACCGGCGCCGAACAGGCCGGGAACGCCGGGGAGGACGGACCGGCATCGGCGCGTCCTGCCCGCACCGACGCCGAGCGCCTCCTCGCCGAGGTCGTCGCCGAGACCCTCGGCACCCCCGACACCGGTGCAGACACCACCGTCGACCTCGACCGGGACTTCATCAGCCTCGGCGGGGACAGCATCGGCGCGCTCACCGTCGCCGGACGGCTGCGCCAACGCGGCCTGGTGGTCCAGGCGAAGGACCTTCTCACCGGAGTCGAGCTGGCCGACGTCGCCGCCGGGGCCGGACGGGTCGCCGCGGTCACCGGCGCCGCCGGCGCCGCCGGCGCCGCCCGGGAGGAATCGGCCCGTGGCGTCCGGCAGGAGTCGTCGAACGACGACACCGTGGCGGACACCGCGGTGCGCTACGACACCGGGGCCGTGCCCACCACCGTGGTCAACGGCACCCGTCCGATCCTGTTCGGCCACCTCGATGTCGCTCACCTACCGGCCGTGGACCTACCGACCGCAACCCTGCACGACCGACTCGTCGACGCGGTGACCACGATGATGACCACCCACGGTGCGCTGCGCGTCGTGCTCGACACCTCGACCGCCGGTGCGCCTCGCTTCGTGGTGCCCCGCGTGCCTCTGGTGCCCGCCGACACGATCATCGCCCCGGCGGGACTCGGCAGTGAGCAACTCGCCGGCTCGGTCTCACCGACCTCCGGGATCGTCTGGCGGATCGCCCCACCCGCCGCCGACTCGACCATGCTGCGCGTCGCCGTCGACGCCGCGGTGGCAGACCCGGCGTCCGTCGGTGTCCTGCTGGACGACCTCGCCGCCGCACTGTCCGGTCGCGCGCTCCCCGCGCCGACGGGTTCCTGGCGGGCCACGGGGCTTGCTGCCACAGCCGTGACAGTCACCCCGGTGACCACGCACCGCACCACCCTGGCAGACGCCCCGGGGGTCTTCGACCGGCTCGCCGGGCTGTACCGGACCCGGCGGGAGGACGTGGCGGTCGCCGCGGCGCTCCTGGCCACCGGCGGGCCCGTCGACGTGCTGAGCCGCGCCGCCGACGCCTCCGACTCCTCCCGGGTGATCGGGTCACTGAGCACCGTGCGCCGCGTCCCCGCCCTTCCTGCCCTGCCCGGCCACGAGCGGGCAGCACAGCAGGCGACGCCGCGGGCGGCACTGCTGCACGCCAAGGAACACCGTGGTCACACGGCATCAACGGACCCGGCCGCCATCACCGTGACCTGCGGTGACACCCGCATGGCCCCGGTCGGGCACAGTGCGCACGCACCGCTGCTGATCGTCGGCGACACCGACACGGTGCTCGCCGGCGACGACGCACTGGCGCACCGGGCGTCCCGCGCCTTCACCGACCTGGCCGTCCACGCCCGCACGAGCGACGGCGGTGCGTCCCGGGGCGACGTCACCCTCGCCCGGCACGGCGGAGTCAGCCAGGACACGATCGACACCTGGGAGCAGGACCACGGCCCGTTGGCCGACGTCAGGCCCCTCTCCGCACTGCAGGAGGGGCTGCTCTACCACGCCGTGAGCGGCGGCGACGGCTACGTGCTCGCCGCCGGTGTGGACCTGCGCGGCACGGTCGACCCAGACCGTCTGCACCGCGCGTTTACCGGCGTGCTGCACCGTCACGACCAGCTGCGCGCCCGGTTCGACACCACCACGCACCACAGCCCGGTGCAGGTCGTCCCGCGTGCGGCCGAGCTGCCGTGGCGCACCGTGGACCTGCGCGGATTCTCCCGCGAGGACGCGCTGCACGCCGCCGACGAGCTGCTGCGCTCCACCGCGCACCGCCGCGTGGACACCGCCCGCGGGCGGCTGGTCACCGCGACGCTGGTCCTGCTGCCGGACGGTGACAACGGCACAGACAGAGATGCCCCCACCGCGCGCCTGGTGCTGGGAAACTACCACCTGCTCACCGACGGGTGGTCGACCCCGGTGATGCTGCGCGACCTGCTGGCGATCTACCACGACGAGCCGCTGCCGCACGCCGCGTCCTACGCCACCTACCTCGACTGGCTCGCCGAGCAGGATCCGCGCGACGCCGACGACGCCTGGCGCGCCCACCTCGACGGCCTCGACCGCGGCACCCTGGTGCGGGAGCTGGCGCCCGGGACCAACGCCGAGGCTCCCCGCGAAAAGGTGCGGGAGATCACCGGAGCGTCCGACGCACTCACCGATGGCCTCACCGCCGCGGCCCGACGGGCCGGCGTGACCCCCAATACACTGCTGCAGGCCGCGTGGGCACTCACCCTGGCTGGGCTGTCCGGACGCGAGGACGTGGTCTTCGGCACCACCGTGTCGGGTCGTCCGACCGAGCTCGAGGGAGTGGAGCACACGGTCGGGTTGTTCATCAACACCCTGCCGGCGCGCGTCGCGCTGCGCCGGACGGACCGGCTGGCCGAGCTGCTCACCGCCGTCGGCCACGGCCAGGCGGGGATGACCGACCACGCCTCGACCCCGTTGGTGCACGTCGAGCAGCTCGCCGGGGCGGGCCCGCTCTTCGACACGCTGGTGGTCTACGACAACTTCCCGTCGCTGCAGGACGCATCGGGCGCACAGGACCGGGTGACGGTCGCCGCGGTGCACGCCGACGGGATGACGGACTTCCCGTTGTCGCTGGTGGTGCCGCCCGGCGACGTCCCGCGGGTGGTGCTGGCGCACCGCCCCGACCTGATCGACGAGGCCTTCGTCGAGCAGGCGGCGGGGACGCTGCGGTCGGTGCTCGAGGTGCTGACCGACGGCGCGGAGCACACCGTCGGCGACGTCCTCGACACTCTGCCCGCCGCCTGGGTCGCCCGTACCACGGGCGAGGCACCGGAGGCTGCGGTCGAGGTGTCCTCGGCCTCTACCAGTGAGAAGGACAGCGACGGAAGCGGCTCTGCGGACTCTGCCGACTCTGCCGACTCTGCCGTTGCTGCGACGGCGGCCGCGTTGATGGCCGACCTGCTCGGGGTGGACACCGTGGACGTCCACGACAACTTCTTCGACATCGGCGGGCACTCCCTGCTGGCCATGCGGTTGCTCGGGCGCCTGCGCCGCGACGGCACCGGCGGGCTCGCCACAGTGACGATCCAGGACATCGTGGAGACCGGGTCGCCGGCCGCCCTCGCCGCGCGCCTCGCCGGGACGTCCGACGCCGACACCGAGGTCGAGACCGACACCGGCCGCAGCGTCCTGCCCCTGAGCGCGGGTTCTGGAACGCCGCTGTTCTGCGTCCACCCCGCCGGCGGTCTGGCACTTCCCTTCCGGGGCCTGACCACGCGGCTCACCGGCGAAAATGCTTCAGACGGTACAGACGTTCCGGTAACGGGGCTGCAGCTGCCCGACCCCCACCCCGACGTCGACGACGTGCAGGCACTCGCCGCCGGCTACGTCGACACCGTGCAGTCGGTCCAGACCCACGGGCCCTACCGTCTGCTGGGCTACTCCTTCGGAGGGCTCGTCGCCCAGTCGATGGTCGCCGAGCTCCTGCGCCGCGGCGGGGAGGTCAGCTACCTCGGCATCCTCGACGCCTACCCGGCCGGAACGGCACCCGCCATGCCCGACATTCCCGCGACGTCCGGCTACAGCGACGACCAACTGCGGGCGCTGACCGGTACCGGGACCGACGCGACAACCGGCACGGACACACTGCTGGACAACCTCACCTACTGTGACCGGCTGATGCGTTCTGCCACACCGGTGGACCTCAGCGCCTTCACCGGGCGGGCGCAGGTCGTCGTCGCCACCCGCGCCGACGAGCGACTGACGGAGCACGATCATCCCGACGTCGTCTGGAACCCCGCGCCGGCCTGGCGCGACGCACTGCCCCACGAGCCGGACGTCCTGCCCCTGGACACGACCCACGCCGGACTCGTCACGGAGGACGGGTGGGACGCCATCGCCCCCGCCGTCGCCGCCGCACTCACCGCCGAGAAGGAGACACTGGCATGAACGAGACACTCGCCAACGGATTCACCGCCGACGCCGCGGAGTACTACCGCGAACTCGGCGTCTGGACCGGCGACGCCCACTGGGACCTCTTCCGTCGCACCGTGGAGGCGCGGCCGGACGCCACCGCCGCCGTCGACGCGACACGCTCACTGACATGGTCCGAACTGGACGACGGCGTGGCCCGCGCCGCCAGCGTGCTCGCCGACGCCGGCGTGGGCCCCGGCGACGGGGTGGTCGTCCAGCTGCCGAACAGCGTCGTCTACCTGGAGACCGTCTTCGCGCTGTGGCGCCTCGGCGCAGTCCCCGTCTTCGCCCTGCCGGCCCACGGGTCCTCCGAGGTCCGCCACTTCGCCACCCACGCCCCCGCCGGGCACTACGTGGGCACCTCGCGTCCCAACAGGCACCTCTCCCGCGTGCAGGACGACCTGGCCCGCCCGCTCGACGACGGACGCACCGTCGCCACCGTGCTCGTCGACGAGCGCGCCGCGGACCCCTGGGCCACTGCGGGGAACGCTTCAGGCGCCGTGGGGGACGCCGCCGACGCCGCGCCGATCACCCTCGCCAGCGCGCCGCTTACGCCGGCATCCCCGGAGTCGCTGGCGTTCCTGCAGCTCTCCGGCGGTACGACCGGCGTACCCAAGCAGATCCCGCGTACCCACGACGACTACCTCTACTCGGTCCGTGCCTCCATCGACGTCTGCGACCTGAGCGGCGACGACGTCCTGCTCGTCGCGCTGCCGGCATCCCACAACTTCACCATGAGCTCCCCGGGGATCCTCGGGGCCGTGCAGGTCGGAGCCACCATCGTCTTCGCCGACGGCCCCCTGCCCACCGAGGTCCTGCCCTTGATCGAACGTCACCGCGTGACCCACCTCGCACTCGTGCCCCCGGCGCTGATCAGCCTGCTCAACTACCCCGACCGCGACGACCAGGACATCTCCAGTGTGCGCACCGTGTGGGTCGGCGGTGCGAAACTCTCCGAGGCCGCCGCCAGGCGGGTTCGCCCCGAACTCGGCTGGAACCTCCAGCAGGTCTTCGGCATGGCCGAGGGCCTGGTCAACTACACCCCGCTGGACGCCGGCATCGAGGAGATCGTGGCGACCCAGGGACGTCCGATCAGCCCGTACGACGAGATCCTCGTCGTCGACGACGAGGACCGGGAGGTGCCCGCCGGCACGCCCGGCAACCTGCTGACCCGTGGGCCGTACACGATCCGCCAGTACCACCGTGCCCCCGAGGTCAACGCCCGTTCCTTCACAGAGGAGGGCTACTACCGCACCGGCGACGTCGTGGTCTTCGTCGACGGCACACTGACCGTGGTCGGACGGGCCAAAGACCAGATCAACCGCGGTGGCGAGAAGATCGCCCCGGAGGCCGTCGAGAACGTGCTGCTCACCCACCCGGGCGTGCACGACGTCTCGGTCGTGGGTGTGCCGGACGAGGTGCTCGGCGAGAAGATCCGGGCCCTGGTGATCCCCCGCTCGGAGGCCACGGAGCCTCTGAAGGCCGGTGCACTCAAGAGGTACGTACGCGAGCAGGGCCTGGCGAGCTTCGCGGTGCCCGACGTCATCGACGTCGTCGACGAGTTCCCCGTCACCGGCGTCGGCAAGGTGAGCAAGAAAGCCCAGCAAGCCGGGTAACGCCCGGCGGGCTGGAACAGAACCCCGCGTCGCGTGCCGGATCCAGTCCTCGCTCGGCACGAGAAGACCGAATCCTGCACGCCACGCGGGGTCGGGATACACCAAACGCACCAGACCCCGCACGCACGAAACCCCCGCCACCCGGAGTGATCCGGGGTACGGGGGTTTAACGCGTCAAGAAGAGTGTGATCCCTGGGAAGGGACTACTTGGCCTTCTCGATGATCTCCAGGAGACGGAAGTGCTTGTCCTTGGACAGCGGCCGGGTCTCCTCGATGCGGACGAGGTCGCCGATACCGGCGGTCTCGTTCTCGTCGTGCGCCTTCACCTTGGAGTTCGCGCGCATGATCTTGCCGTAGAGGGCG
>JAKDIS010000054.1 GCA_030450335.1 Corynebacterium sp.
GCCGTTTGTGGTGTGCCACGCCACAGCCGCGGTTATACTGACCGCGAAACGTCCACAACTGAATCCGCCGTTCGCAGCCACTGTGGGAGAGGCCGGCACCAGCACCGGCCGCCGTAGGAGCAACACCTCCCCGTCGACACTCTCAGGCACCAGCACCATTGTGGCGAGGCAGCTCTGGAAAGAGCCGGTCACCGTCGTCCGTGACCCGGCCGCCGAAGGAGAAAAAGCTCTCAGGCACCATCGACAGAGTGGGGAGGGAGTACACCCGTGTCCGCACCACAGCACACACAGGAAGAGACCCCCTGACACATGGCTACGCCCCACGACGCATTCCCGAACCGTCATATCGGCCCTGACGCGGCCGCGACCGCGGAGATCCTCAGCACGCTCGGCTACGGCAGCACCACGGAGCTCGCCGCCGCGGCCCTGCCCGCCAGCATCGCCCAGCAGGGCCCCATCGGCCTGGCCCCGGCGCTCGACGAGACCGAGGCGCTGGCCACGCTGCGTGGTTTCGCCGCGAAGAACACGGTGAAGAAGCAGCTCATCGGCGCCGGCTACCACGACACGGTCACCCCGGCGGTGATCCGTCGCAACGTGGTGGAGAACCCGGGCTGGTACACCGCCTACACGCCGTACCAGCCGGAGATCTCGCAGGGCCGCCTGGAGGCGTTGCTGAACTTCCAGACGATGGTCAGCGACCTCACGGGCCTGCCGGTCGCCGGTGCGTCCCTGCTGGACGAGGCGACCGCCGTCGCCGAGGCCGTGCAGATGATGGCGCGGGTGAACACGAAGGCGGCGAAGAAGGACGGTGTCGTCCTGCTGGACGCCGCCCTGCACCCGTCGAGCATCAACATCACGCGTGCGCGTGCCGCGGCGGTGGACATCGCGGTGGAGATCGTGGACGTCACCGCCGAGCAGATCGCCGCACGGCAGGACGCGCTGATCGGCGTGGTCGTGTCGAACCCGGGCACCACCGGCGGGTTGCGCGACGACCTCACCGAGGTCGTCGACGCCGCGCACGCGCAGGACGCCCTGGTCACCGTGGCCTGCGACCTGCTGGCGCAGGTGCTGGTCACCTCGCCGGGTGAGTCGGGTGCGGACATCGCGGTGGGTTCGGCGCAGCGTTTCGGTGTGCCGTTGTTCTTCGGCGGCCCGCACGCGGCGTTCCTGGCCTGCCGGGAGTCCATGCAGCGTAAGCTGCCGGGCCGCATCGTGGGTGTGTCGGTGGACGCCGAGGGCACCCCGGCCTACCGCCTGTCGCTGCAGACCCGTGAGCAGCACATCCGCCGCGACAAGGCGACGTCCAACATCTGCACCGCCCAGGCACTGCTGGCCGTCGTCGCCAGCTTCTACGCTGTCTGGCACGGCCCGGTGGGTCTGCGTGAGATCGCCACGGCGATCCACGGCCGCGCGACGGCCCTGGCCGTCGGCCTGTCCAGTGTCGGCCTGACCATCGCCCACGACCGTTTCTTCGACACGGTCACCGTCGAGGTGGAGGATGCCGCCGCCACCGTCACCGCAGCCTGCGGTGAGTGCTTCAACCTGCGCGAGGTGGACGCCACCCACGTCGGCGTCTCCGTCGGCGAGTCGACCACGGACGACGACATCGCCGCGCTGCTCCGGGTCATCGCCGGTGCGGGGACCACCGTGGACACCTCGTCCTTCACCGCGGAGGACGGCCCCCTGGCCGACCAGCTGCGCACCGACGAGATCCTGACCCACCCGGTGTTCCGCACGATCACCTCCGAGACGCAGATGATGCGCTACATGCGCCGTCTCGCCGGACGCGACCTGGCGCTGGACCGCACGATGATCCCGCTGGGTTCCTGCACCATGAAGCTCAACGCCGCGGTGTCGATGGAGCCGATCACCTGGCCGGAGTTCGCCGGCATCCACCCGATGGTGCCGGAGGACCAGGCCACCGGCTGGCTGGAGCTCATCGACGACCTGGAGGACCGGCTGGCGAAGATCACCGGCTACGCCGCGGTGTCGGTGCAGCCCAACGCCGGCTCGCAGGGTGAGCTCGCCGGCCTGCTGGCGATCCGTCGTTTCCACGTCGCCAACGGCGACGACCAGCGCACGCTGGTGCTCATCCCGGCGTCCGCCCACGGCACGAACGCCGCGTCCGCCGCCCTGGCCGGGCTGAAGGTCGTCGGCGTGAAGAACGCAGACGACGGCTCGATCGACCTCGACGACCTCGACGCGAAGATCGCCAAGTACGGCGAGCAGATCGCCGGCATCATGATCACCTACCCCTCCACCCACGGGGTGTTCGAGGAACACGTGCGCGACGTGTGCGCGAAGGTGCACGACGCCGGCGGCCAGGTCTACATCGACGGGGCGAACCTCAACGCCCTGGTCGGGCTGGCGCAGCCCGGTGAGTTCGGCGGCGACGTCAGCCACCTGAACCTGCACAAGACCTTCACCATCCCGCACGGCGGCGGCGGCCCGGGCGTGGGCCCGGTGTGCGTGGGCGAGCACCTCGTGCCGTTCCTGCCGTCCGACCCGTGGGCCGACGTGACCGTGGAGCCCGGCGTGCAGGAGGGGCGCCCGGTCTCCCAGGCGAACCAGGGTTCCGCCGGCGTGCTGCCGATCTCGTGGACCTACATCGCCATGATGGGCGACGAGGGCCTCACCGAGGCCTCGCGCATGGCGCTGGTCAACGCCAACTACATCTCCCGCCAGCTCGCCGACAGCTTCCCCACCCTCTACACCGGGGAGAACGGCCTGGTCGCCCACGAGTGCATCCTGGACCTGCGTGAGCTGACCAAGCAGTCCGGCGTGACCGCCGCGGACGTGACCAAGCGCCTGATGGACTTCGGCTTCCACGCCCCCACGCTGGCTTTCCCGGTGGCGGGCACGCTGATGGTGGAGCCCACCGAGTCCGAGGACAAGGACGAGCTGGACCGCTTCATCACCGCGCTGCGCACCATCCGCGCCGAGATCGACGAGGTCATCGCCGGGGACGTCGCGGTGGAGGACTCCGTCCTGCGCCACGCGCCGTTCACCGCCACCTCGGTGGTGCGCGACGACTTCGCCGACGCCGTCTCGCACGGCCACTTCTCCCGCGAGAAGGCCGCCTTCCCGGTGGCGTCGCTGCGTCGCGACAAGTACTTCCCGACCGTGCGCCGCATCGACGACGCCTACGGCGACCGCAACCTGATGTGCTCCTGCCCGCCGCTGGAGGACTTCGACATCGAAGCTGCTACCGAGAGCGAGAACTGATGACCAAGCACACCGCACTGCACCCGGTCCACGAGAAGCTCGGCGCGAAGTTCACCGACTTCGGCGGCTGGGACATGCCCCTGAAGTACGACAAGGAGCTCGAGGAGCACCGGGCGGTCCGTGAGGCCGTGGGCGTCTTCGACCTCTCGCACATGGGCGAGGTCCGGGTCACCGGGCCGGACGCCGCGGCCTTCCTCGACCACGCCCTGGTCTCGCGCCTGTCGGCGGTGAAGGTCGGTAAGGCGAAGTACTCGATGATCTGCACCGCGGACGGCGGCATCATCGACGACCTGATCACCTACGTGCTCGCCGACGAGGAGTACCTGGTGATCCCCAACGCCGGCAACGCCCCCGCCGTCGCCGAGGCGTTGCGCGAGCGTGCGGAAGGCTTCGACGTCACGCTCACCGACCAGACCGACGACATCTCCCTGATCGCCGTGCAGGGCCCGCAGGCCGCCGCGGTGATGCTGGAGATCGTCGAGGCGGTCACCGACGCCCCCGAGGCGTCCGGCGCGGGAGAGACCGTGCAGGACGCCGTGGGCGGGCTGGGCTACTACGCCGCCTTCCAGGGCACCGTCGCCGGCGTGCCGGCGATTATCGCCCGCACCGGCTACACCGGTGAGGACGGTTTCGAGATCTTCGTGGAGAACGGGACCGACGGCGCACAGGCGACCGCCGTGTGGGACGCGGCGCTCGCCGCCGGTGCCCCGCACGGGGTGCGCCCCTGCGGCCTGGCGGCGCGCGACACGCTGCGCCTGGAGGCCGGCATGCCGCTATACGGCAACGAGCTGAGCCTGCAGCTCACCCCGGTGGACGCCGGGCTGGGCATCCTCGCGGCGACGAAGTCCAAGGAGGAGTTCGTCGGACGCGACGCCATCGTGCGCGCCAAGGAGGAGGGCACGAAGCAGACGCTCATCGGCCTGGTCGGCGAGGGACGCCGCGCGGCGCGAGGCGGCTACGAGATTCAGGACGCCGAGGGCGTCCGGCTCGGCGAGGTCACGTCCGGCGCACTGTCGCCGACACTGGGCCACCCGGTGGCGATGGGCTACGTCGCCGCCGAGGCGGCCGCCGAGGGCGGCGTGGCGTCCGTGGGATCGACGGTGACCGTCGACATCCGCGGCAAGGCCCACCCCTACACCGTCGTTGCGCTGCCGTTCTACACGCGCCAGAAGTAACATCCACCCTGACTGCACCACCCTGACTGCACTTTTCGACTGCACCATTGTTCTGAGGAGAACCCCATGACTGCACTGCCCACCGACCGCCTGTACTCCGAGGAGCACGAGTGGGTGAACGCCACCTCCGTCGCCGCCGGTGACACCGTGCGCGTCGGCATCACCCACATCGCCGCCGAGGCGCTGGGCGAGATCGTCTTCGTCGAACTTCCCGAGGTCGGCACCGAGGTCGAGGCCGGCGAGCCCTACGGCGAGGTCGAGTCCACCAAGTCCGTGTCCGACATCTACGCCCCGGTCTCCGGCGAGATCACCGCGGTCAACGAGGGCCTCGAGGACAACGCCGGCGTGATCAACGACGACCCCTACGGCACCGGCTGGCTCTACGAGGTGGCGGTCTCTGAGGCCCCCGCCGACGGCGAGCTGATGGACCACGAGGCGTACGCCGCCGACAACCAGTAGGGGCCGGAGCGGGCCGGACTTCTCGTGATCGTTTCGCTCGCCGCCACTGCAGGGCGGTGTACCGGTGATCGGGGTCCGGGGGACGCCGCGTGCCGGTGGTTCCCGGCTACACCGTCACCTCGTTTATGCTTGGCATGATGTCTTTCGCCGTCCTCGTCCTTCTGCTCGGGCTCGCGCTGCTGGTTCTCGCCGCGGGCCTGTTCTGGCGTGCGTCGAAGGGCCCCTCCCAGACGCACGCACCGGCGCCTGTCCCCGAGCAGGTGCCGGACCCCGCACCCGCCCCGACCGCGGATCCGGTGCAGGACGAGTCGACCGAAGACCTGCAGGACGACCTGCCGGAAGAGGCGCAGGACGCCGCACCGGCGGCGCACCCGGAGCCGGAACGTGAGCCGGAGGCTATCCCCGAGCCGGCCACGGAGCCGGAGGCGGAGCCCATCCCGGAATCCACGCAGGACACCGCTGACACGACCGGCACAGGCGGTACCGCCACCTCCACCGACGCCGCGGCGTCGTCCAACGGCCTGTTCGCCGGGCGTCGTTCGCGACGACAGTGGGCGCAGTCCCACGGCTACGAGTACGCCAAGGAGGACCGGTACCTGCCGGGGGAGTGGCCGGACAGTCTGATGACGCTGATCAGCGCCGACGCCGTCACCGGGTCCGCGGCGACCGTGGCGCGCGACCTGGTCTCCGGGTTCACCGGCGGCCACCAGTTCCACCTCGCCGAGGTCAACGGGGTGACGGTGGTGGCGTTGCGTCGGGAGTTCTTCTCCCCGGTGCGCGTGCACCTGTCCGACACCGCCGGCATGCCCGCCGGGATGCGTCACTCCGAGCTCTGCGACCGTCCGCCGTACACCGGCTACTCCACGGACAACCGTGCACTGGACCGGATGCTGGACAGCCGGGTGGAGGGGGCGTTGCACGCCCTGGCAGGCTCGGTGTCGGACATCGCGTTCAGCTCCACCTGGGTGGCGTTGAAGATGGGCCGCAGGACCGACCCGCCGATCTGGGACCACGTGCTGGTGCAGGGGCGTGCGCTGGTGGACGCCTCGCGGGTCCTGCCGCCGCGCGTGACCTCGGTCGAGCTCGACCTGAGTGGTGCCGACCCCACGCGTCCGCGCGTGCGTGCCGCGGCTGCGGCGTCGGCGGCGACTGCGGCGGAGGCCACCGAGGCGCAGGACGCCGGGTCCGCCGCGTCCGGCGAGCGCCAGGCCCCGGCGCATCGCGGGCACCTGCGGGCGGTGCCGGACGCGGCGCGTCGGGCGTCCTCCGCCGAGGGCGCGGAAGGCACGGACACAGGCTCAGCCACAGACGCCGTCTCCGACGTCGACGTGGAGGCCGCCGGCACGGACGGGGACACCGGGCGTCCGCGGATGGAACGCTCGAGCACCCCGGTGGACTTCCCCACGCGCTCGCAGGGACAGACGATGGGGGACACCTCGTCGTTCCCGGAGTACCCGGAGGACGGGGACGCCCCGGACGGAGCCGCGCCGGACCCCGACCCGATCCCCGCGGTCGGGGAGGATCCTGACCACAGCCGTACGGCGTCCGGTGGCGGGCCGCGGGTGATCCGCACCGCCGAGCAGCGCTCCACCATCTTCGGCGAGGACCCGGCCGACAGTGACACCGGCGCAACCGGTGCCACCACCTCCGCCGAGGTGGACATCCTGGGTACTGCGGAGCAGTCCTCGCGGGGGCGCCACCGTGCGCCGTCGGCCCGCCACGCCCGCCACATCGGTGAGTCGGGTGAGTACCCGGAGGTCGACGCGGAGGTCGTCGACCCCGAGGACACCTGAACCCCGTAAGATCCACACCGGACATACCCTCCCGATAACCCACGCAGATAGTTAGGACGCCTCCATGAGCACGCCCACCGTCAACGCCGACAAGTTGCAGCGACTCGCCGAGCTGGTCACCGAACTCTCCGTCGTCCGCGGCCGGGTGACGCTGTCCTCCGGCAAGGAGGCCGACTACTACGTCGACCTGCGCCGCGCCACGCTGCACCGCGAGTCCTCGAAGCTCATCGGTGAACTGCTGCGCGAGCTCACCGCCGACTGGGACTACGTCGCCGTCGGTGGGCTGACCCTGGGGGCCGACCCGGTCGCCACCGCCGTGATGCACGCCGGTGACGGGGTGGACTCCTTCGTGGTGCGCAAGGAGACCAAGAAGCACGGCATGCAGCGTCGTATTGAGGGCCCGGACATCGAGGGCAAGCGCGTGCTGGTCGTGGAGGACACGACCACCACCGGCAACTCGCCGCTGACCGCCGTCGCCGCGGTGCGTGAGGCGGGCGCGACCGTGGCCGGTGTGGCCACCGTCGTCGACCGCGCCACCGGTGCGAAGGACGTCATCGAGGCCGAGGGCGTGGAGTACCGCAGCCTGCTCGGCCTGGAAGACCTGGGCCTGGCCTGATGTCGCGCGCCCGGAACTCGCCGTGGCGCGCGGGCTACCTCGCCGCCGGTGCGGCCTCCGTGGTCGCCGCCGCGGCGGGACGTCGCGGTGACCGGGCGACCAGGCTGGTCAAGCCCGCGCTGATGCCGTTGCTCGCCGGGCACGCCTGCACGCGCGCAGGACGTGGCGGTGGTGCCGGACGCCTGCCGGTGGTGCTCGCCGGGTTGGCCGGCGGGCTGCTGGGCGACGTGGTGCTCATGGGCGAGGCCGGGCGCAGTGATGACGCCGCCACCCGTGCGCGCAACCTGAACCTGGGTTCGGCGGCGTTCAGCGTGAACCAGGTGGCCTACATCGTCGAGCTGTGGCGACGCGGGCACCGTCCGCGCCGTTCGACGGTGGCGTTGCGGCTGCCGGTGCTGGCCTCCGGGATCGTCACCGCGGCGAGCGGTGCGCCGGCCGCACTTCCCGCGGCCGCGGGCTACGGCTCGGCGTTGGCGGCGACGTCCGTGCTCGCGTCCGACCCGCAGGTCGGGGACGCTGACGCGCGTGCGGACCTCTCCGGGGTGGGCCTCGGCGGCAACCTCTTCGTCCTGTCGGACGGGCTGATCCTGGCGCGTCTGGCGTTCCTGCGTGGTGACTCGCCGCTGGTGCGGCGCCTGGACGGTGTGGTCGACGGCCTGGTCATGGCGACCTACGTGGCCGCGCAGCTGCTGATCGTCGAGGGACTGACAGGACGAGAGAGGTGACCGGCCCCACGGAGTGGTTCGATCATCCGGTCGGCGTGGGCCCCTGGGAGCAGGAGTACCCGGGTGTGCCGGTGCCGGAGGACGCGCACTTCGACCCGGAGCTGCTGGCGAACGGGGACCGTCGCAACGTCGTCGACGGGTACCGGTACTGGCGTCTGGAGGCGATCGTCGCCGACATCGACTCGCGGCGTCACCGGCTGCACATCGCGATCGAGAACTTCGAGAACGACTCCAACATCGGCACCGTGGTGCGCACCGCCAACGCCTTCGCCGTGGACACAGTGCACATCGTGGGCCGGCGGCGGTGGAACCGGCGCGGGGCGATGGTCACCGACCGCTACCAGCACCTGATGCACCACCCGGACACCGACTCGGTCACCGCCTTCGCCCGCGAACACGACCTGACGGTGGTGGCGGTGGACAACACCCCGGGCTCGGTGCCCCTGGAGACCGCCCGGCTGCCCGAGCGGTGCCTGCTGCTGTTCGGCCAGGAGGGCCCGGGCGTGACGGCCCAGGCGCAGGACGCCGCGGCGTTGACGGTGTCGATCGCGCAGTTTGGTTCGACCCGCTCGATCAACGCCGGGGTGGCGGCCGGCATCGCCATGCACACCTGGGTCCGCCAGCACGCGGACCTGGGAAACGCATGGTGAAGTTCTGCTGACGGTCCGTGAGAACCATTGGCAGGGCAGGGGATAAAAGGTATGCTCATATCGTTTTGAACCAACTTATGAGAAAGTTCGCTGCTTAATGAGCAATTCCTCCGCCCCCGCCAATGCCGCAGACACCACTGACGCCACCGCCGCCGACCAGGCCTCGGCCGACACGTCCGCCGAGGGACGTCGCGGCGGACTGATCCTGCTGGCCACCGGTGCCGTGCTGACGGTTCTCGGCGTGATCGTCGCCCTCGTGGCCGGTTCCGACGCCACGGTGGCGATCCGTCGTTCGGAGATGGGGGTGTGGGCCATTCTGCTGCCGGGTGTCTTCGGAATCCTCGTCGGCATCTACGGCTACACCGTGCGGCAGGCCTACCAGGCCAAGGGGGCGGGCAAGGCCTTCATCGTCGTCTCCGTGCTGGTGGCGCTGCTCTTCCTGCGCATGGCCTACAGCGCATTCTGAGCCGTGCACGCCTGACCCTCCGACGTTAAGGACATCAGTGCCCCTCTCCACACTGACCTCCGCCCAGTCCTCCCTGCGCCCGACCGGAATCGGGTGGTGTGGCCGATGAGCGACCGGGAGTTCATCCTGCGCAAACTGGCGACCAACCTCGGCATCCTCGTGCTGATCATCGCGGTCGTCGCCGTCCCGTTGCTGTCGCTGCGCGCCGTGGCGGCCGAGACCGGAACCTTCTCCGGTGACCCGGAACGCGAGCTCACCGTGCTGAAGGACGGGGCGTCCGACGGTGCTGCCGGCGTCACCGGTGACGAGATGGACATCATCGCCGACATGGACGACGTTGACACCGTGACCGTCGGCGACGGCGCCGGCATCCACGCCGACACCGCCGGCGAAGTCGACGGCGACGGCTGGAACGGGCTGGTCTACGAGTACCGGCCTTCGGCCCGGCCGGACGGCGTCTCCGACGGCTTCTCGCTGGAAGGCGACCAGATCCTGGCGCCCGACTCCCTCGACGGGCACGACTTCACCGCGGACCTCGGCCGCGACATCGGCGTCTCCTCCACCGTCAAGACCGGTGAGTCGACCGGCACCTCCAAGAGCTCGTCGATGCTGGTCGCCGGCACGTACGCTGAGACGCAGGCCGGTCTGCCGCCCAATGCCTTCTTCGGTTCCCACGACCTCGTGGTCTCGTTGCTGGCGAAGCGTGAAGGGGTCAGCGAGCGGGAACTGACGAGTGACGTCGGGTTCGACACGGTCGCCGTCACCGTCGCGCAGGACGGCGACGCCGACGCCGTGGTGTCGGCGTTGGAGAGCCGGGGGTACTCGGCCGGTGCGGACAAGGACCGGCCCGGGGGCGTCCTCGGGGCACTGACGGGGGCGCCCGTGCTCGTCGCCGTCGTCCTGTTGTCGTTCATGCTCGTCGTCGGCATGCTCGCCACCGGCGCTGCGCGCCCTCCGTCCACGCGTGCCGGTGTGGTCGGCGCGGGTGCGCGCGGTGCGGTGGCCGGGGGACTGGCCGGCGCGGCGGTCGGGGTCGGGGTGGTCACCACCGTGGTGGGGGTCGACAACCTCGTCCCTGACATCCTGGTGGTCGCCGTGGGCACGTTCGCCGTCCTGGTCACACTGGTGTTGGCGGTGTCGTGGACGTCGGTGCTCGTGTCGGAACGACGGTACGGGGAGCTGGGGTCCAGGGGGCATTGAGCCTCAGGGTACGGTTATAACGAGGTTTTATTTCACAGAGTTAAGGATGCCCCGGTTCCCATGATCCGTCGTTTCACCACGCCCCTGTCCCTCGCCGTCCTCCCGTTGGCGGCCTCGTTCGCGCTTGTGTCGTGCGGTTCCGACGACGCCACGGCGTCCGACGAGACCACCGCCGCCGTCGAGGTCCCGGACGCCGGCCAGCCGGCCTCCGGCGCCCCGTCCGACCTGATCATCGATGACACCCTGACCCCGGAGGGCTACGAGTACACCCCGCCGGCAGCTGAGGGGGAGCCCTCGCTGGCGGAGATGCTCAGCGAACTCTCCGACAATCCGGAGCTCGCCGACGCCGAAGGTCTCGTCGGTGGCCAGGCGCTCGGTGAGGTCGCCATCGCCGACCCCTTCCAGTGCACCGGTCTGGCCATCGACGGACTGACCGTCATGGACTGGATGTTCCGTCCCGCCGGTTCCACCGCCACCGCCGGCTACACCCTGCTGGACAACGACGAGGACGGTGTCTACGTCATGGTCACCACCGACGAGGTGGACCCGCAGACCTTCCCGGCGGACGTCTCCGAGTGCGCGGAGTTCACCCGCGAGATGGCCGACGAGACCGACAACACCCTGCAGCACTACTCCGCTGAGCCGGTGGACGTCACCGTCGAGGGTGCGGACGTCCTGGGTGCGGCCCGGGTGACGATGACCGGGGTCGACCTCAACGGCGAGCCCATCGAGGGTGAGGGTGTCGGCGAGTCCCTGACCACCGTGACCGCCACGGTCAACGGTGTCACCTACACCATCGCCGCGTCCGACGCGACGGGCACGGAGCTGGTCAGCAGCCTGGCGTCCGCACAGGCGCAGCGCATCGCCGCGGCCAACGTGTGACCCGGCATTTCCGTTGACGGGATGCTGTTTACGCAGTTCATGGAGGGTGTAGCGGGGAATATTCGTTCCCGTGGCCGCGCGGTACGGTCACTGGCGACGTTGCCACCTCCTCCAAGTTAAGGATGCTCATGGTTCCCATGACCCGTCGCTACCGCACGCCCCTGGCCCTCGCCGCCCTCCCGCTGGCGGCCTCGTTCACGCTCGTGTCCTGCAGTTCCGGGGGCGCCGAGATCGCCGCGGACGAGGCGACGCCGCAGGACACGATGGAGAACCGGCCGGCCTCCGACACACCGTCGGACGTCCTGCTGGACGGGTCGAGCGCCCCGGAGGGGTACTCCTACGAGGCGCCCGATCCGGCGGACATGGCCGAGCTCGCGAAGTTCTTCGACGGCGAGGAGGACGCCCCGACCCAGGCGACGACGCCGCCGCAGTGCGCCGGCCTGGCGGTCGACAGCGGGTTGCTGATGGAGTGGATGCTGGAGCCGACCGACCGGACCGCCGTCGCGTCCTTCACGCTCGACGGCGACGACGAGTCCGGCGTGTTCGTGTGTGTGACCAGGGGGACGCCGCAGGACGGCCTGCCGGACGCCGCGGAATGCGGCGAGTACTTCCGGGACATGGACACCGAGATGGGGACGATGGAGAAGTACTTCGTCGCCGAGCCCGTCGACGTGGAGCTCGACGACGTGGACGAGCGGACGGCCGCGGACGTGACCGTCACCGACCTGCTCCTGGGCGGCGAGGAGCTCGACTCCGAGGCGGTGGGGGAGACCGTTCTGTTCGTCGCCGCCACCGCCAACGGCTGGACGGTGAACGTGATCGTCGCAGGTGAGGCGGATGAGGAGCTGGCCCTGGCGCTGGCCCAGGAGCAGGTCGACCGGATGCGCGTCGTGTAGGACCGGTTGCGTACCGCCCGGTACACTATGTACTGTACCGGTTGGAACACAAAGGCGTTCGCCTGAACTGTTCCACGCTGCGGCATCCGCCTTGGCGTGCGTCAGCACAGAACGGGAGAACCGTGCCGGAGGCAACCACGCCACAGGTAACGAGGCCACTGATCTGCGCCACGGTGCGGTCCTACCTCGACGGCATCAACAACGGCGGTGGGCGGGACGTCCTCGCGCTCTTCGCCGAGACGGCGACGGTCGAGGACCCGGTGGGTTCCGACGTCGTCGCGGCGTCCCGCTGGTACGCCGAACCGCTCGACCCGGCGGTCCGCGTCCGGCAGGTCGCCCCGGTCTCTGTGTCGTCGGACGCGCGTGCGGCTGCCGTGGCCTTCGAACTCCGGATGCCGTGGGATTCACGGCAGGTGAGCGTCGACGTGGTCGACGCAATGGAGTTCGACGAGCACGGAAAGATCACCTCACTGCGGGCCTACTGGTCACCGCAGGACATCCCGTCCGAGAACAGCCAGGAGAACACCATGCCCACCACAGTCCATGCATCCGATCTTCCAGACTCTCCACACTCTCCCCCGACCGCACTCGGCACATGGTCGTGGGGCGCCGGCAGCGTCGGCGGTGACGAGGTCTTCGGCAACCACCTGGACGAGGGCCAGCTGGAGGAGGTCGTCGCCACCGCCTTCGACAAGGGGTTCACCCTCTTCGACACGGCCGCCGTCTACGGCGAGGGAAGCTCCGAGCGCATCCTCGGCACACTGCTGGCACCGTACGACCGTGCCAGCTACCGGTTGTCGACGAAGTTCACCCCGCAGCTCGCCGGCCCGGAGAGCAACGCCGTGGAGGCGATGCTCGAGGGCAGCCTGGAGCGGCTGCGCACCGACCACGTCGACATCTACTGGATCCACAACCCCGCCGACGTGGAAAAATGGACCCCGCAACTCGCGCCGCTGGTGAAGGATGGTCGGGTGGGCAGCGTCGGGGTGTCCAACCACAACCTGGAGGAGATCACCCGTGCCCGGGAGATCCTCGCCGCCGAGGGGGTGGAACTCGCCGCGGTGCAGAACCACTACAGCCTGATCTACCGCGCCTCGGAGGACGCCGGCATCCTGGACTACTGCCGCCGCAACGGCATCACCTTCTACTCCTACATGGTCCTCGAACAGGGGGCGCTGACCGGGAGGTACGGCGCGCACAACCCGTTGCCGGAGGGCAGCTACCGGGCGGCGACGTACAACGACATCCTCCCGAAGCTCGGCGAGCTCACCGACGCTCTCGTGGCTGTCGGCAAGGAGCACGGGTCCCGCGGTTACTCGGCGGCCGAGGTGGCCACGGCGTGGGCCTTCGGCAAGGGGACGGTCCCGATCATCGGCGCGACCAGGGCGAGGTACCTCGACTCGCAGGAACGCGCGGCGGAACTCTCACTCACCGTCGATGACGTCGAACGGCTCGAACGACTCGGCAAGGCGGCCAGTGTGGACACCCGTGGCTCCTGGGAGAACCCGATGGCGTAGGTGCGACCACCGCACCCCACGACGATAACCGTCCGGCGCAAAGGCCGTCCGGACTGAATAAAAGGAGGTTGACATGGTTGACATCAACGGAGCAGTTGTCCTGGTGACCGGGGCGAACGGAGGGCTGGGGTCGGAATTCGTGACGCAGGCCCTCGCACGCGGGGCGTCGAAAGTGTACGCAACCGCCCGACATCCCCGGGAGTGGGACGATGAGCGCATCGTCCCGCTGACGTTGGACGTCAATGACATCGACTCGATCACGTGGGTGGCTGAACGCGCCTCCGATGTGACGGTGCTCGTCAACAACGCCGGTGTCTCTCCCCGGACGCCCCAGCTCATGGAAACCGGGATAGCGGAGTTGAACCGGGTGATGGCGACGAACTTCTTCGGTCCCGTCCTGGTGACGCAGATGTTTTCACCGGTTCTCGCCAAAGCGGAGTCTCCTGCCGTCGTCAATGTTCTTTCGGCGGCGAGTTGGAACTCAGTGGGCGGGATCTACAGTGCGTCCAAGGCGGCGTTCTGGTCAGCGAGCAACTCCTCCCGGGTGGAGCTCGGAAAGCTCGGAATCCACGTCCTGGGGGTTCATGCGGGATTCATCGACACTCCGCTGTCTGCGAACATTCCCCTGCCGAAAATCTCCGCCTCCAGTGTCATCGACGACACCTGGGATGCCCTGGAGCGTGGGGACTACGAAGTCCTCGTCGATGAGACGTCACTCAAGGCCCGCAGGGAATTGTCCGGGGACATCTTCGAGCAGTACCCGGAACTGGCCGACCTGCACAGCGAACCGGAGCTGTGATCCTCTCCTCCGACAGGAGGAGAGGAACGCAGCCTGAACCGTGTCGCCTACACGAACACCGACTCCGGTTCGGGACGCTGTTCATCACGGGCGGCACGCGCCCGGTCGGCGATGGAGGTGTGGTTGAACAGCAGGTTGAGTCCGAAGGCCGCCAACGCGGCCAGGACCACACCGTCGGAAAGAAGGGTCTGCGCCCACTCCGGGAAGTTCGACCAGATGTCGGAGGAGAACTTCGACAACAGCCCCAAAGCCACCGCCAGGGCGATGATCGTGGAGTTCACGGTGTCGGTGAGATCGACCTTGCACAGGGTGTTCACACCCACCGCGGCGATCGAGGTGAACAGGATCAGGGAGATCCCGCCGACCACCGGGTCCGGCAGTGCGGCGATGACCGCACCGGTCACCGGTGTCAGCCCCAGCACCAGCAGGATCACCCCGGCCGTCGCCGTAACGTAGCGCGAGTGCACCCGCGTGGTGCGCACCGCGCCGACGTTCTGGGTGAAGACGGTGTCGAAGAACCCGTTGAACACACCGCCGAGGACGCCGGACGCCGCGTCGCCCACGAGCGTGCGCGCCACGTCCGAGCGCGACGTCTTCTTCCCCGTGATCTCGGACAGCGCACTCACGCTGGCGATCGTCTCGGCGAAAAGGAACATCATGACCACCGACATCGACAGCACACCGACCAGGGGGAACTCCGGGGCACCGAAGTGGAACGGCTTGACCATGGCGAACAGCGGTTCGTCGCCGACACCGGAGAAGTCCAGCAGTCCGGCGGGCCAGCAGACCAGCACGCCGACGATCGTCGCGATGATCAGCGACGCCTTGGCCACCACACCGCGGGCCAGACAGGACAACCCCACCGCGATGAGCACCACGAGGGCGGCGATGCCGATGGACGCCGGGCTGGCGTAGTCCGGATTGTCCTGGCCGTCGACCATCGGTCGGCCGACCACGAGGCCGGCGGAGACTCCGATGAGCGAGACGCCGAGGAACAGCAGGACGGTGCCGGTGACCAGCGGAGGGAAGTACTTCAGCAGCTTGCTGAACGGCCAGGCGAGCACCAGGCCCACCACACCGCCGGCGAGCATGCAGCCCCAGATCGCGGGCAGCCCGTAGGTCTGCCCGATGGAGATCATCGACGCCACCTGGACGAAGGCGGCGCCGCCGATGATCGGCATCCGCCCGCCGGCCACACGTCCCACGCCGAGGGACTGGATCAGCGTGATCACACCGGCGACCAGTAGGTCGGCGTTGACCAGCATCGCCACGGTCTCCCGGTCGAGGCCCAACGCCGCGCCGAGCGCGAGCGGGACGGACACGCACCCGACGTACATGATCAGGACATGCTGGATGCCGAAGGTGAGGTTGTGGCGCCAACCGAAGTTGGTGTCCACGGCGGACCCGTCGGTGGAGA
Organism: Corynebacterium sp.; assembly: GCA_030450335.1. GTDB lineage: Bacteria > Actinomycetota > Actinomycetes > Mycobacteriales > Mycobacteriaceae > Corynebacterium. The sequence goes on from JAKDIS010000054.1 coordinate 15,821, forward strand.
AGCCGACGTCCTGCCCCTGCTGCGTGGTGGTGGCGGGGTCGTGGGCGCGCGGCGGCGTCCGGTCGGCCCGGTCGGCGCGGTTGAAGGTGGCGGTCATGGGTGAGGATGCTCCTGAGCGAGGTGGTGCTTGAGC
>JAKDIS010000166.1 GCA_030450335.1 Corynebacterium sp.
CTAGGCGCACGCGCCGTGCCCGACCACGGCTTAGGCCACACCAGACTCCTGCCGTAACATGTGCTGCTATGTCACGAGTCGAACATGAGGCGCCCGACGAGGTGTCTGAACAGGCCCCCGAGACGAACACCGGGGACAACCCTGCCCGGACGACAGCGGTCACGGTGGACCGTCTCAAGGCGCTGGCCGTCCTGTCGGGCATCGCGGCCCTCGTCCTGTTCTGCCTGACCCCCCTGCTGCCGGTCAATCAGGAACAGTCCAGCTTCTCCTGGCCGCAGGGCGGTGACCTGCGCAGCGTCGAGGCTCCGCTGATGTCCTACCACCCGGAGAACCTGGACATCACCCTGCCGTTGGCCGAGGTCCGCGACCTCAACGGCAACCAGACCACCGTGCTGTCCACCGTGCCGGAGGACGCCGAGGAGGCGACGCTGCGCGGCATGTTCGTGCGCTCCACGCCGGACGGACTGGACGTGGTCGTGCGCAACTCCGTGGCGCTGTCGGTCGACACCGAGACGCTGGAGAGCCTGCCGGACGACGCGCAGCTGCGCATCACCTCCGACTACGAGGGCACGCGCGCCTGGATCCCGGACGCCACCGACGAGGACGGCAACCCGCTGGAGGGCGGCTTCGGCGACGACATCCGCCCGATGCTGACCGGCATCTTCACCGAGATGACCGACAGCCCGGAGAACGCCCAGGCCGCGATCGACGCCGGCCTGCAGGTGGACGTGACCGTCGACTCGCGGTACACCTCCACCGCCAGCGGCATCAAGATCGCCGCGATGGTCCTCGGCGTCCTGTTCATGGTCGTCTCCCTCTGGGCGCTGCACCGCATGGACATCCTCGACGGACGCACCCGTACCCGTCGTCGGTTCCTGCCCGCCAACTGGTGGCGCCCGCGCTGGCTCGACGCCGTGGTAGGCGGCGTGCTCGTGGTCTGGTACTTCATCGGCGCCAACACCGCCGACGACGGCTACCTGCTGACCATGGCCCGGGCCAGCCAGGAGTCCGGCTACATGGCGAACTACTACCGGTGGTTCGGTGTGCCGGAGTCTCCCTTCGGCGCCCCCTACTACGACCTGCTGGCGTTGATGACGCACGTCTCCACCGTCTCGGTGTGGATGCGACTGCCCGTGCTGATCGCCAGCCTCCTGACCTGGATGCTGCTCTCGCGTGAGGTGCTGCCCCGCCTGGGTGCCAAGATCTCCCAGCGCAAGGTGGCGCACTGGACCGCCGCCGGCATGTTCCTCGTCTTCGCCATGACCTACAACAACGGTCTGCGTCCCGAGCCCGTCATCGCCCTCGGCGCCCTGCTGACCTGGGTCTGCATGGAGCGCGCCATCGCCACCGGACGCCTGCTGCCCGCCGCGATCGGCGTCATCGTCGCGACCCTGTCGCTGGCCGCCGGGCCGACCGGCCTCATGGCCGTCGCCTCGATCCTGGTCGCCCTGTCCGGGCTGATCCGTATCGTGATCCGTCGTCTGCCCCTGCTCAACGCGGGACGCGGCAGCTCGAAGAAGTCCGTCACCTGGGCCGTCCTCGCACAGATCGCCCCGTTCCTGGGCGCCGGCACCGCCGTGCTGATCTGCGTGTTCGGCGACCAGACGCTGAGCACCGTCATGGAGTCCATCGGCGTGCGCGGCCCCGTCGGCCCGTCGTTGTCCTGGTACGAGGAACCGCAGCGCTACACCGAGCTGCTCAAGCAGACGGTGGACGGCTCGTTCCCCCGCCGCTTCTGCGTCCTGATGATGCTGCTGTGCCTGGCCGTCGTCGTCGCCTCGATGCTGCGCAACCGCCGCGTCCCGGGCACGGCCCACGGTCCGGCGCTGCGTCTGACCCTCGTGATCGTCGGCACCATGTTCTTCATGACCTTCACCCCCACCAAGTGGACCCACCACTTCGGTGTCTACGCCGGCATCGCCGCCGGCCTGGCGGCGCTCGCCGCCGTCGCGGCGTCCAGCATGGCGATGCGCTCGGCACGTAACCGGATCGTCTTCCTCGGCGCCTGCCTGCTGCTGTTCGCCTTCACCCTCGCCGGCACCAACGGCTGGTGGTACATCGCCAGCTTCGGCGTGCCCTGGTACGACAAGCCCGTCCAGATCGCCGGTTTCGAGATCTCCACCGGCATGATGGTGCTCTCCGTGCTGGTCATGCTCGTCGGCGTGGTCATCGGCTTCCTCAACGACATCCGCGAGGCCAACGCCACCACCGACGCCGAGCTCAAGGAGGTCGACCGCCGCGAGGCCGCCCAGGCGCAGCGCTTCGCCGGTGTCGCCGCCGCCCCGATCGCCGTACTCACCATCCTGGTCGTGGTGTTCAACCTCGCCTCGCTGGGCAAGGGCTTCATCTCCCAGTGGCCGGCGTACTCCATCGGCAAGGGCAACCTGACGGCCCTGACCGGCAACACCAGCGGCCTGGCCGGCGACGCCCTCGTGGAGTCCGACACCAACGACTCCTTCCTCGACACCGCCGACGGCACCGACTTTGCCGACTCCCTCACCAGCGAGGGTTCCCGCGGCTTCGGGGAGAACAACATCCCCAACCGCATCGAGGAGAGCTCCGGGTCCGAGTCCGGCTCCTCGCCGCAGACCTCCGCCGTGGACACCAACGCCTTCGGCTCCAGTGAGGACGACGAGGACGTCACCGACACCGGCCCCGGCGGCGGGCTGAACTCCCTGGAGGGCGCCAACGACTCCTACGCCCAGCTGCCCTTCGACATCGACCGCACCCAGGTCCCGGTCGTCGGCTCCTACACCGACGGGCTGCAGCTGCAGGCCGAGACCACCACGTCCTGGTACTCCCTGCCGGAGCGCAGCGAGGACTCCCCGCTGCTGATCGTCTCCGCCGCCGGCGAGATCTCCCACCTGGACATGAACGGTGTGCGCCAGTACGGCCAGGAGCTCAAGCTGGAGTACGGCCGCAGCAGCGGCGACGGGAGCAGCTCCGACGACTTCGAGGTCATGGGCGAGCTGGAGCCGTTGGACATCGGCACCGCACCGCAGTGGCGCAACCTGCGCTTCCCGATGGACCAGATCCCGGAGGACGCGGACGTGGTGCGCATCCAGGCCGCGGACATGAACGTCACGCCGGACCAGTGGCTGGCCTTCACCCCGCCGCGCGTGCCCACCCTGGCCCCGCTGGACGACGTCATCGGCGACGCCCCGACGCTGCTCGACTGGTCCGTGCCGCTGCAGTTCCCGGCGCAGCGCCCGTTCAGCCACTACGCCGGAGTCGCCGAGGTGCCGGAGTACCAGATCTCCCCGGAGCACGACGCCAAGAAGGCCCACGCACCGGTCATGGACTACTACGGCGGCGGCGCCGGCGGCCTGGTCCAGATGAGTACCCGTGGCACCGAGATGTCGACCTACCTCGACAACGACTGGCAGCGCGACTGGGGTGTGGTCACCAAGCTCACCCAGTTCTCCTCGAGCACCGGCGAGGAGCCCAAGGCGGTGGACCTCGACATCGAGACCGAGAACCGTTCGGGTCTCTGGTCGCCGGGGCCGATGCGCCTGAGCTAGGCGGTACCGGCAGGAACCGTTGACGACGGTTTCCGTCCGGCCCCGGGCACGAAGTGAGCACTTCGACCCCGGCGGCGGACGGAAACCGTCGTTGTGCGTCTGGGGGCCGTCCGGATTCCTTCGGGGTTCCGTCGGGGGCGGCTACGATGGC
>JAKDIS010000055.1 GCA_030450335.1 Corynebacterium sp.
GGGGGTGCGTGGGCGGCTGCGCGGGGTGGTGACCGTGCGGTCGCCGGGGATCCAGAAGCGCAGTGGTGCGTCGACGTTCTTCGAGATCCCGATCCGCGGCCCGGCGACCTGCTCGACCGGGGAGGACGCCGCGGTGAGGGTGAAGCCGGGAGCGTCTTCCGCATCGTCCTGCCTGATCTCCGAGCCGTTGAGGTCCAGGTCCAGGTCGAGGCCGAGGACGGCGCCGAGGTTGCCGGGGCCGCGGGCCAGGCCGTCGTCGGTGGGTTTCGGGCCGCGGCGGGAACGGGCCAGGTCAAGACCCTCGACGACGCGTCCTGCGCGCATCAGGATCCCCGCACCGGTGCCCTCGTCGCGGCACACGAGGTTGCCGGCGCGGTGGATGCCGTAGCTGGCGTACACGTAGAGCCGCCCGGGCGGGCCGAACATGGTCACGCACCGCGGAGTCGGACCATTGTAGGTGTGCGATGCGGGGTCGCCCACCCCGGGGTAGGCCTCGACCTCGGTCAACTCCACGGCGACGGTGCCCTCGGCAGTGGTGCGTCGCAGGGTGGCGCCGAGCAGCTGCGGGGCCACGGTCTCCGGCGCCCGGGAGAAGTCGATGTCCATGGGCTATTTCCCGGCGGCGCCCAGCACACCCAGCGCAGACACGGCCGCGGCGTCGGTCTCCTGCAGCATCAGCGGGTCGGTGCGGGGCATGGGGGAGATGGTCATGTCGGCGCGGACCTCCTGCAGCGGGATGCCGAGCATGTGCACCCGCGGGTCCGGGCTGCCGTCGACGTGCACCAGCCGGGAGGTCGCCAGGTCGACCTCCGGGGCCTTGGACGCCACCTCGGCGGGTTGCCCGGTCTCGTCGGCGCCGCCGGTGAAGACGAAGGGGCGCAGCCGGGCGTCGCGCACCAGTGCGGCGGTGACGGGCGAGGCGGTGTCACGCACGGCGGGTTTGTGCAGCCAGGCGTCGACCAGCGTGGTGGAGGAGACGTTGACGTCCCCGGTGGTCTCGGAGGCCATGAGGAACGCCGGTGCCTCGGGGTCGACGACCACGGTGGGGTGGCCGCCGAGGAAGCGGACGTAGCCGGCGTCGACGAGGCAGAGCAGTTCGGCGGTGCGGAACGCCGGCGGCCCGGAGCCGACCATCTGGCCCACGCGTCGTAGTTCGGCGTAGGCACCGCGCCGGGACTCCAGGGTGAAGCGTCCGGGCTGGTCGGCGACCTGGGCGGGTTTGCGGGCGGAGCCGATGACCTGCAGTCCGGCCTTGACCGCGGAGGCGGTGCCGAGCGACGCCTCGTGAAGGTCGGTGGCGAGACGGTCGCCGATGTGGGCGGTGAGTTCGTCGATGGTGGGGGCACTGTCGCGCGAGCGGACGTAGGTGGCGACGGGGTCGGCGTAGCCGGGAATGTCGAAGCGGTCGGCGGCGTCGGGGACGAGGGCGGCGAGCGCGGGGTCCTCGTGCAGGTTCCAGGGGTCGTCCGAGGCATCGATGACGCTGCTCACCTGCTGGAGTGCCGACGGAGCGTCCTGCAGCAGGATGCGGTAGTAGGCCTCGTGGGCGTCGCGCAGCAGCGCGGGCCACAGGCGCTCGCCGAAGTCGACGGAGCCGGCGGTCGCGTCGGACGGTACGGCGGCGAGCTCGGCGCGGAAGCGCGGCATGCGCGCTGCCGGCGGCAGCGCGTCGTAGACGGGTTTGGGCTGGTAGGGGTATCCGTGGTGGGAGGAGACAACCAGGCGCGGTTCGTCGCCGGAGGCCTCGTAGCGCAGGCCGGAACGCGCCGAAGCGTCCGGCACGAAGCGTCCTGCGCGGTCGATGGTGACCATGGCCATGAGGTCGAACAGGCCCATGCCGAGGCCGCGGACGAGCACGTCCTGCCCCGCGGGCAGCGCGGAGACGTCCTGGTCGGCGGGGTTTCCGGGGCGAACCCACGTCAGCTCGGGGTAGTGCTCCACGGACTGGGCGGTGAAGGTCTCCAGGGCGTCGGGCTCGGTGTCGGTCCAGCCGAGGGCGAGCACGGTGGCGTCGACGTCGAGGGTGGTGCCGTCGGCGAGGGTGATGCGGTCGCGGCCGTCGGACGTGGCGCGCACGTCGGTGGCGCGGGTGGTGTGCGTGCGCAGGACGAGGCCCTCGGGCAGGCGGGCGACGACGACGTCGTACACCCACCGCAGGTAGTGGCCGTAGAGCGCGCGCGAGGGGTGGGACTCCGGGCGGCTGGACGCCAGCTCCGCGGCGAAGTCGACGCCGACCTCCTCCGGCACGAGGCCGGGGTGGGCGTGGAAGAGCTCGGACTTCGCGGTGCCGGCCGGCCCGGTGAGTTCCTCGCCGCGCAGCAGGCGGATCCACTCGTACATGGTGGGGCCCTCGAGTACGGGGGCGGTCACGGTGGAGCCGGGTTCGGTGAACAGGGTGACGGCGTCGGCCAGGGTGTTCATGCACAGCGTGCGGGTCTGGTCGGTGCGCCAGACGCGGCCGGTGCCGACGGCGACGTCGTCGACGAGGTGCACCGTGACAGGCTCGGACGTGCCGGACGCGCCGGACGCTGCGTGCCGGTCGCGCACCAGGGCGCTGAGCCGTTCGAGGACGGAGATGCCGCGCGGGCCCCCGCCGATGACTGCTAAGGCGTTCATGACCACCATGGTATCGGTCGCAAACTGTTGTGTTACGGTGGGCGCACCCTGGAAGAACAGACAGATCTGTTCAGTTCTGTTGAAAGCACTAAAACGCCCATGCCGCCGCTGCACCCGTCACGCCGCACCACCCGCACGAACCGCAGGAACCGCACGATTTTCGCCCCGGTTGCCGCCGCCGTGACCGCCGTCGCCCTCGCGGCGTCCCTCGTCGCCTGCGGGTCGTCCGGCGACCGGGACGCCGGCGCACGGGAACTGGTGTACCTGGAGTCCCTGCCGTTCACCTCCCTGTACCCGCCGGCCGCCGGTTTCTACCCCAACGGCGGCATCCTCAACAACATCACCGACCGGCTGCTGTGGCAGGACCCGGAGACCCTGGAGCTGCACCCGTGGATCGCCACGGACCTGCCCGAGGTCAACGACGACGCCACCGAGTACACCTTCTCCCTGCGTGACGACGTCACCTACTCCGACGGCACGCCGCTGACCGCGCAGAACGTGGTCGACAACTTCGACCTCTTCGCGCTCGGCGACCCGGACCGCGGCCTGGCGTCGTCGGAGCAGATCAGCAGCTACGAGCGCGGCGAGGTCCTCGACGACACCACCGTGCGCTTCCACTTCGCCGACCCGGAGCCCGGCTTCGCGCAGGCCACGAGCTCCTTCAACGCCGGGCTGCTCGCCGACTCCAGTCTGGCGCAGTCCGACGAGGGCTTCGCGCCGGGCAGCGCGACGTCCGTCGTCGGCTCCGGACCGTTCGTGGTCGCCGACGAACAGCTCAACACCGAGGTCACGCTGGACGCCCGGGACGACTACGACTGGGCGCCGCAGGGCCGCGACGCCGCCGACGACCAGCAGGGTGCGGCACAGATCGACCGGGTCAGCGTGGTCGTCACCCAGGAGGACAGCGTGCGCGTCGGCGGGCTCAAGACCGCCCAGGGCGACGTGGCCCGCCAGATCGAGGCCCCGGAGGAGCAGCACCTCGCCGACGAGGGCATCGAGGTGCTGTCCGCGCCGACGAACGGGGTGAACAACCAGCTCGCCCTGCGTTTCCGTCACCCGCTGCTCAGCGACATCCGGGTGCGTCAGGCGATCATCGCCGGGGTGAACCGCGACCGGATCCTGGACTCCCTGTTCAGCGACTCCTACACCAAGGCGACCTCCTCGCTGGCCAGCACCACGGCGGGCTACCGCGAGCAGGAGGACGCCTACGTCTTCGACCCCGAGCGGGCCCGCGACCTGCTCGACGAGGCCGGCTGGGTGCCGGGTGCCGACGGCGTGCGCGTCAAGGACGGCCAGCGGCTCAGCCTCACCGCCAACGACTCCGCGCAGCAGCCGCGGACCCGGGAGGTGGTGACCATGGTCCAGGAGCAGCTGCGTGACATCGGCGTGGAGGTCAACCTGTACCCCGGTGACGTCGTCGCGCAGAAGGCAGCGCAGGTCGACCAGGACCTCATCCAGCTCAACGTGACCATGGTCGGGCGCGCCGACTACGACGTGATCAAGAGCCAGTACTACTCGCAGAACCGCAACCAGCTGCTCAACTTCGACGCCGACGACGAGTCCGTCGGCGATCCGGAACTCGAGGAACTGCTGCTCAAGGTGTCCGGATCGGTCAACGAGGAGGACCGCGCCGCGGCCAGCGGTGACGTGCAGGACTACCTCACCGAGCAGGCGTACGTGCTGCCCTTCTTCGAGGAACCGCAGGTCTACGGCGTGCAGGACTACGTGCACGGCTTCACCACCGACCCGATCGGGCGGCCGTGGTTCTACCCGGTCACGCTCGACACCGGTGCCACAGAAGAGCAGGAGGGCTGACAGACACCATGGACTCCCTGACCACCGGCGCCGTACTGCGGCGCATCGGCCAGTCCCTGCTGGTCCTCTGGGCCACCTTCACCCTGGCGTTCATCCTGCTCACCGCCCTGCCGGGGGACGCGGTACAGACCCGCTACGCCAACCCGGAGCTCGGCCTGTCGCCGCAGGAGATCGCGCAGATGCGCGAGTCCTACGGCGCGGACGAACCCGTGCTCACCCGTTACTGGAACTCGCTGACCGGCATGCTGCGCGGCGACTTCGGCTACTCCATGGAGACCGGCACCCCGGTGTCCACGATGCTGGGGGAGGCGCTGCCGAGCACCCTGACCCTGGCGCTCACCGGCTTCGTCCTGGCCGTGGTCGTGGCCGTGGTGATCGCGGTGGCCGCGACGTCCTCCCGGTTCGGCTGGGTGCGCGGCGCGTTGCGCGCGCTGCCGCCGCTGTTCATCTCCCTGCCGGCGTTCTGGCTGGGCATCATCCTGATCCAGACGTTCAGCTTCCAGCTGACCTGGGTGCCGGTGATCCACGCCAGTGCGGTGCAGGAACTCATCCTGCCGTCGATCGCGTTGGCGTTGCCGTTGTCCGCGCCGATCGCGCAGGTGCTCATCCGCGGCATCGACGACGCCTCGCGTCAGCCCTACGTGACCGTGGTGCGGGCGCGCGGCGCCGGGGAGCAGTGGATCCTGTGGCGCAACGTGATGCGCAACGCCGCCCTGCCCGCCCTGACCATCGCCGGGGTGACCTTCGGTGAACTCGTCGGCGGCGCGGTGGTCACCGAGGCCGTCTTCGACCGGGCGGGTCTGGGCGCGGCCACCGTGGACGCGGTCTCCACCCGGGACACCCCGGTGCTCATGGCGGTGGTCGTGCTCGCCGCCGCGGCGTTCATCCTGGTCAACCTGATCGTGGACCTGCTCTACCCGGTCCTCGACGCCCGACTGCGCAGGACGGTGACGGCATGACGAGCATGAACCTGAAGAACCTGAAGACCCTGAAGACCCTCAGAACCCTCCGCCCCGGCGTGTGGCTCTCCGGCGCGGTGGTGCTCGTCGCCGTCGCCTGGGCACTCGTGCCGGGTGTGTTCGCCTCCGGCGACCCGACGTCCTCCGGGGAGACCGCGCCGCTGCTCGCCCCGTCCGCCGAGCACTGGTTCGGCACGGACGCGGTCGGACGCGACCTCTACACGCGGGTGGTGTGGGGTGCGCGCCAGTCGCTGGCCGGCGCGCTGCTCGCCGTGCTCGTCGGCATGGTCGCCGGCTCCCTGCTGGGCCTGCTCGCCGGCGCGCGCCGCGGCTGGCTGGACGCCCTGGTCATGCGCGTGGTCGACGTCCTGCTGTCCATCCCGTCGCTGCTGCTCAGCCTGGCGGTGATCATCCTGCTGGGTTACGGCACCTTCAACGCCGCGGTCGCGGTGGGTGTCACCAACGTCGCGGTGTTCGCCAGACTGGCGCGCTCCCAGGTGCTCAGCGTGGCCGGCAGCGACTTCGTCGAGGCGGCGTACGGTTCCGGCGGCACGGCCATGCAGGTGCTGTGGCGTCACATCCTGCCGAACTCGCTGACCCCGGTGGTCGCCCTGGCGGCACTGCAGTTCGGCAGCGCGATCCTGCAGCTGTCCACCCTGGGCTTCCTGGGCTACGGTGCGCCGCCGCCCACGCCGGAGTGGGGCCTGATCATCTCCGAGGGCCGCGACTTCATCGCCACCTCCTGGTGGCTCACGGTGCTGCCGGGCCTGGCGATCGTGCTGGTCGTGCTGGCCACCAACCATCTGAGCCAGTCGTTGCGGAAGGAGTCCTGAACATGACGGAAGCAATGGACTGGGACGACGGCTCCTGGCACGACGAGCGCGCACGCGCGCCGCGTCCTGCCGAGACGCCGCTGCTGGAGATCCGCGACCTGGCGGTGTCCTACCGGACGCGCCGCGGCGAGGTGCACGCCGTGAAGGACGTCAACCTCACCGTCCGCCGCGGGCGGGTCACCGCCATCGTCGGGGAGTCCGGCTCCGGCAAGTCGACCTCGGCGATGGCCACCCTCGGCCTGCTGCCGGACAACGCCACGGTGTCCGGCGAGATCCTGCTGGAAGGACGCAGCCTGCGCGACCTGGGTCGCCGCGAGTGGCGCACGGTACGCGGAAAGCGCATCGGGCTGATCCCACAAGACCCTAACAACTCGCTGAACCCGGTGAAGACCGTCGGCGAGTCGGTGGGCGAGGGGTTGCGCATCCACGGCCGCAGCTCCCGGTCAGAGCGTCGTGCCAAGGTCGTCGAGCTGCTGGACACCGTCGGCATCGACGACCCGGAGCGCCGCTACTCCCAGTACCCGCACGAACTCTCCGGCGGCATGAAGCAACGCGCACTCATCGCCGCGGCCCTGGCGCTGGAACCGGACCTGCTCATCGCCGACGAGCCGACCAGCGCATTGGACGTCACGGTGCAGCGCACCATCCTGGACCTGCTCGACCGCATGCGTGACGAGCTGGGCCTGGGCGTGCTGTTCATCACCCACGACCTCGCCGTCGCCGGCGACCGCGCCGACGAGCTGGTCGTGATGCGTTCCGGGGAGGTGCGGGAGGACGGCCCGACCGACCGCGTGCTCACCGACCCGCGCGACGACTACACGCGCCGACTGCTTGCGGACGCCCCGTCGCTGGTCAGCGCCGTGGAGGCGGCGAGTTACCGTCCCGCGACGCCGCAGGACGGCACCCCGGCGCTGCTGCAGGTCACCGGCCTGCGCCAGGAGTTCGGGGACGCCGTCGCGGTGGACGACGTCTCCTTCTCCGTCCTGCCGGGCACCACCCACGCCATCGTCGGGGAGTCCGGTTCGGGCAAGTCCACCGTGGGCCGGGCGGTGACCGCCTTCCGGCGTCCGACGTCCGGCGAGGTGCGCCTCGGCGACACGCGCGTGGACACCCTGGATGCGAAGGGTCGCCGTGAACTGCGACGACGCGTGCAGATGGTCTACCAGAACCCCTACAGCTCGCTGGACCCGCGCCAGAGCATCGGACGCATCATCGGTGAGCCGCTGCAGAACCTCACCGACCTGTCGCGGGCGCAGGTCCGTGGGCGGGTGGACGGGATGCTCGACCGCGTCGCCCTCGGCGCGCCGGGCTCCGGCATGGCCGAGCGGCGTCCCGCGGAACTCTCCGGCGGGCAACGCCAGCGTGTGGCGATCTCCCGCGCCCTGATCCTCGACCCGGAGCTGGTGGTGCTCGACGAGGCGGTGTCCGCCCTGGACGTCACCGTGCAGGCGCAGATCCTGCACCTGCTCGACGAGCTGCAGCGCGAGCTCGGGCTGACGTACGTCTTCATCTCCCACGACCTGGCGGTGGTGCGCGAGATCTCCGACACGGTGTCGGTGATGTCCGGTGGCCGCCAGGTGGAGTCCGGGCGCACCGAGGACATCTTCGAGCGTCCGACCAGCGACTTCACCATCCGACTACTCGACGCGATTCCGGGGCGGCGCTACCGCTCCGGAGGACTTAACCTGGGACTATGAGCGACAGCACAGACAGCGCAGACATCATCGAACTCCTCGCCGGCATCAACCCCGGAGAGCCTGTCGCCGAACTGCGGCGCAACCGGTCGCAGGCCCGGACGAACGCTCAGCACAGTTTCCGGGTGCTGCTCGAGGCCGGCGACGGCGAGGATGACGGCTCTGGCTTCACCGACACCGAGCGGTACGTGGTGGCCGCCTTCGTCGCCGGGCTGCACCAGGGCCAGGCCGCTGACTTCTACGCCGACCTGCTCGGCGACGTGGTGGAGGACGCGGTCGCCACCGCGGTGGCGGAGTCCGTGCAGGCAGGGCTCACGGTCGGGCCGTACGGCACCTACCGCGAGCCGGACCTGGCCGGGGAATCCGTGCCCGGCCCGGAGTTCAGCGTGGACCCGCACGTGCGCGGGGTGCTCGGCGAGAAACTCACCGCCGCCCTCGAGTTCGCCCACCTGCTGGTCTTCCACCCTCGCGACAGTCGACCGGAGCGCCTTGCTCCCCTGGCCTGGTCGGGGTGGACGCCCACGCAGGTGGTGAGCCTGGCGCAGCTGATCTCCTTCCTCTGCTTCCAGATACGCGCCGCGGCGGGGCTGTTCGCCCTGAAGGCGGCGGACGCGATGTACATGCCGCTCGCCGCCGGTCCCGTCCGCCGCCGCGGGAAGGCACAGGAGCGAGCACAGGAACCGGGCGGCCCCGCACCGCTCACCGGCGGCGCATTCGACGTCCTGACCTACCCGGACCTGCACCGTCCCACCCGGTTCGTCAGCCACAGCCTGGGCTGGCAGCCGTGGGTGCCGCCGGTGGAGGAGGACGAGCTCACCGAGCGGCAGCGCACCGCCCTGGTCGACCCGATGCGTGCGAAGTCGTCCTACTTCCGCCTGCTCGCCCGCGACCCGGACGCGCTGGAGGCGCGCACCCTGACCGACAAGGACATCTTCTACAACGTCACCGACGGTGCCGGACGTGCCGAGCGCGAGATCTCCGCGGCGGTGACCAGCCGCTACAACGGCTGCGTCTACTGCGCCTCGGTGCACACCGGGCGCGCCCTGCAGGAGTCCACCGGCCGGGAGGACGACGTCCAGCGGCTCTGCGACGAGGCCGTCGGCCCCGACTCCCTGCCGGACCTGGGATCCGAGGCGTGGAACGCCATCGCCGAGGCCTCCGTGGCGCTGACCAGCACTCCCGTGGACTTCTGTCGGGATCACGTGGAACGGCTGCGCGCCGCCGGGCTGGACGACGCCTCCATTGTCGACGTGATCAACGGTGCGGCGTTCTTCAACTGGGCCAACCGGTTGATGCTGTCGCTCGGGGAACCGGAACTTCCGGCGCGCTTCCGGTAGGGCGTACCGTGGTCGCCATGACAGAGACAAAGCGTATTACCGTCCCCGGCACCGATCTTGAGATCACCCCGCTCAACCTCGGCGGCAACACCTTCGGATGGACCTCGGACACCGAGGAGTCCTTCGCGGTGCTCGACGCGTTTCTCGCCGCCGGCGGCAACTTCATCGACACCGCCGACATGTACTCGCAGTGGGGCGAGGGCCACTCCGGCGGCGAGTCGGAGACCGTGCTCGGCCAGTGGTTCGCCGAGCGCGGCAACCGCGACCAGGTCGTCCTGGCCACGAAGGTCGGCGCACTCCAGGGTGCCGAAGGCCTGGCGCACGACACGGTCGTGTCCAACCTCGACGACTCGCTGAAGCGGCTCCAGACCGAGGTCATCGACCTCTACTACTTCCACTACGACGACGAGTCCGTGGCGATCGCCGACCAGGTCCGCACCGCCGCGGCCCTGGTGGACTCCGGCAAGGTCCGTTACATCGGCCTGTCCAACTACTCCACCGAGCGCATGCGCGAGTTCTTCGAGACCGCCCGCGAGCTGGAGCTCGACCACGCCATCCCGCTGGCGATCCAGCCGCAGTACAGTCTCCTCTCGCGCGCCGGCTACGAAGACGGCTACATGCAGGTCGCCGAGGAGTACGGGGTGGGTGTGTTCAGCTACTTCTCCCTGGCGTCCGGCCTGCTGACCGGTAAGTACCGCAGCCGTGAGGATCTGGAGGGTGCTGCCCGCGAGGGACAGACCGGCGGTTACTTCGAGAAGGACGCCGACCCGTTCAGCGTGGTCGAGGCCGTGCTCACGGTCGCTGAGGCGCATTCCGTGGAGCCGGCGTCGGTGGCACTGGCGTGGCTGCTGGCCAAGGGCGTCACCGCCCCGATCGCCTCGGCGCGCACCCCGGAGCAGGTCGCCCCGCTGATCGCGGCGACGACCCTGGAACTCACCGAGGACGAGGTCGCCACGCTGGACGCCGCGTCGAGTAGTTTCTGAGTAGAATCCGTGGCATGAACCACGGCGCAGGCAACGGAACGGATGACACGCACGGCCTCCCGGTGATCCGCCCGGAGGCCGCCGACGGCGGCGACGCCGGCGAGATCCGCTCGCTCACCGCGGCAGCCTTCGAGGGTATCGAGCACTCCGACGGGCGCGAGCCTGCCATCGTCGATGCTCTGCGCGCCGCCGATGCGCTCACGTTGTCGCTGGTCGCGGTGCGTTCCGGCTGGGTGATCGGACATGTGGCGGTGTCGCCGGTGACGCTCGAGGGCGACACGTCAGGTGGCGTGGCAGGGGAGGACGCCGGGCGCTGGTTCGGCATCGGCCCGCTGTCGGTGTCCCCGGCGCACCAGGGGGAGGGGATCGGTGCGGCGCTGATGCGCAGCGCCTTGGAGTTCCTCGACACCACGAAGGACGCCACCGGTGCGGTCCTGCTCGGCGACCCCACCTACTACGACCGTTTCGGTTTCGCCGCCCGCGAGGGCCTGGTGATGGAGGGACTGCCGCAGGAGAGCGCGCCCTACTTCCAGGCGCTACGGCTCGACGGAGAAACGTCCTACCCGCGTGCGGTCGTGAGCTACCACCCCGCGTTCGGGGCGTAGCCGGAAGGTCAACGAGAGGCCCAAGACAGGACCGACGACATGACTGAAGAACCAGCGGTACCGGGCACTATCGACCGTGACCGGTTGCGTCGCACCCTCGGGGAGGCCCGTCCGGCACATGCCCAGGCCGTTGCCGAGAATGACGGCTGGAGCACCATGCTTCCGGGGCTACCGCTCGTGGCCGACGGTGACTCGTTCGACGGCGCCGTCGCAGACATGGTTGATCCCTTGCGGGTCTAAGCGATCGACTGGGTCGACCACCTCCGCCTCGCGGACAATCACCAAGGCAACCGGGATCTTGTCCGGATGGTCGACCTGTCCACGGATGAGCAACTCACCGGGTGGCTCACCTCCTAAGCGGGTGATGGCAGACCCCCACCGTCCCACCCCGCCCCGGCGGGCCTTCGTGCCGTAGGGCCCCGGCGGCGATACCATGTGAGCGCTATGGATTCGACACACACGCGACGCCAGCCCGGTGCCAGTTCACAGGCCGGCCCCCGGTCCGGCAGCAGGTACCGGGGCCACCGCAGGGACATCGACGGCCTGCGCGGTCTGGCGATCGCGCTCGTCGTCATCTTCCACGTCTTCGTCGGCCGGGTCTCCTCCGGCGTGGACGTGTTCCTGCTGCTCGGCGGCATCTTCTTCTTCTCCCCGCAGATCCGCAACGCGCTGAACCCCGCCGGGCTCACCGTGGTGCAGTCCTTCCTGCGCATCTTCCGTCGCCTCTACCCGGCGCTGATCACGGTCGTCACCGTGGCTGTCATCGCCTCGGTGCTGATCTTCAACCGGGTGCGCTGGCCGGAGGTCGGGGAGGACGCCGGAGCCTCGCTGCTCTACATGCAGAACCTGCACCTGGCGAACCTCGGCCAGGAGTACACGGCGGTGAACCGCGAGGTCAGTGTGTTCCAGCACATCTGGTCGATGTCGGTGCAGATGCAGATCTACCTCGGCTCCCTGCTGGTCATCGCGGCGGTGGCGGCGATGTTCCAGCGTCACGTGCGTTCCAGCTCGCAGGTGCTGCACTGGGGTCTGGTGGTGGCCACCGTGGCCAGCTTCGGCTACGCCACCTGGCTCGGCGGCCACGACCAGGGCGCGAACTACTACTCCCCGTTCTCCCGCTTCTGGGAGATCGGCCTGGGTGGGCTGTTCGGCATCTGGCTGCTGGGCCGCGCGCTGCCGGCGGTGTGGGCACGCCTGCGCCTGGGCGCCGGCATCGTGGGCCTGGTGCTGATCATCGGCACCGGCCTGTTCCTCGACGGAGCCGCGCAGTTCCCCGGCCCCTGGACGCTCGTGCCGTTGGCCGGCGCCATGCTCGTGGTGCTCGCCGGCAACCCCGTCGCCGGGGAGGACGCCGCGAGCACGCAGGACGCCGCGACCTCGCAGGACGCAGCGTCCGGCGTGACGGCGATGCTGTGTGCCGCGCCGTTCCAGTTCCTCGGCCGCATCGCCTACAGCCTGTACCTGTGGCACTGGCCGGCGTTGGTGCTGGTCACCTACCTGATGTCGCAGGGTGCCGAGGTCGCCGCCCCGGGCGGCGGCACCGGTTTCCTCAACGGCATCACCGCCACCCTCGGCAACGGGGAGGGTTTCCTCGTCGGCTCCGTGGTGGTGGTCGTGTCGGTGCTCCTGGCGTGGGCGACCTACCGCTTCATCGAGACCCCGCTGCGCCAGCAGGCCAAGCCGGAACGGGCGACGGCGCTGTCGGCGTCCTACGTGCGCTCGTCCGTGGCGGGACGCCGCGGCACCGTCGGCGCGGTGTGCGCGCTGGTGATGGTCGTCGCCACGGCCGCCGTGGTGTCCTTCGGGCCGGTGATCGAGCACCGTAACCAGCTCGCCGCCGCCGTGGACGCCGACGACATCGACCCCGCCGAGTACCCCGGCCCCGCCGCCTTCCTCGCCGACGCCAACGCCCCGGACGACGTCCCCGTCGAACCCGACCCCGCCGTCGGGGAGGAGGAGATGCTGCCGCAGACGCAGAAGGACGGCTGCTTCTCCGGCTTCGCCGAATCCAACGTGATCTTCACCAAGCAGTTCAACTCCTCCGACGAGCCCTGCGTGTACGGCGACGTGGACTCCGACCGCACCATGTACCTCGCCGGCGGCTCGCACTCCGAGCACTACCTCACCGGCCTGGAGGAGGTCGCCGAACAGCAGGGCTTCAAGATCGTGCCGCTGCTGAAGATGGGCTGCGTGCTGGGCATGAACCTGCCGCACCTCAGCGGCGACCCGTACCCGGAGTGCGCGGAGTGGAACGACAACGTGCAGCAGTTCATCTTCGACAACCCGCCGACCGACGGGGTGTTCATGCCGTCCACCAGGCCCACCATGATCGAGGGCGACGGCCCGGACGTGGTGCCGCCGGAGTACGTGGAGATGGTGCAGCGTCTCACCGACGCCGGCATCCACACCTGGGGCGTCCGCGACACCCCGTGGCACATGGCGGGCCCGGGCGTGCAGGGCAATGCGCGCCTGTGCGTCGCCGAGGGCGCCGAGGACGATGCCGGCGGTGACTGCGGCATCGCCGAGGAGGCCAGCCTGTCGCCGGTGAACCCTGCGCCGGAGGCCTACGAGGGCCTCGACATCACCAACATCGACCTCACCGCGGCGCTGTGCCGTGACGGGCGCTGCCCGGCGGTGGTCGGCAACGTGCTGGTCTACCGCGACGGCCAGCACTTCACGTCCCTGTTCTCCTCACTGCTGGCACCCGAGATCAGCCGGCAGATGTACGACGCCGCCTGATCGCCGTGGCAGAAACGAAACCTGCACTGAAACCAGAGAAGAAACGCACCGTCCGACGCATCGACATCGACGGGCTGCGTGGCCTGGCGATCGCGCTGGTGGTGGTCTTCCACGTCTTCGTGGGCCGGGTGTCCGCCGGGGTGGACGTGTTCCTGCTGCTCGGCGGCATCTTCTTCTTCGCCCCGCAGATCCGCAACGTCCTGAACCCGGCCGGGCTCACGGTGGTGCAGTCCTTCCTGCGCATCCTGCGTCGCCTCTACCCGGCGCTGGTCACCGTGGTGACGGTGTCGCTCGTGGCCGCGCTGGTGGTGTATGCGCCGGTGCGCTGGTCGGATGCGGGGGAGGACGCCGCGGCGTCGTTGCTCTACGTGCAGAACCTGAACCTCACCCGCCAGGGCGACGACTACGCCGCGATCAGTGCGGACGTGAGCCTGTTCCAGCACATCTGGTCGATGTCGGTGCAGATGCAGGTCTACCTCGGCTCGCTGCTGGTCATCGCCCTGCTCGGGTCGATGTACCGCAGGTGGCCGAGGGTCGGGACGGCCCTGCTGCGGGTGCTGCTGCTCATCGGCACGGTGGCCAGCTTCTGCTACGGCGTGTGGCTCGGCGGGGTGGACCAGGGCGCGAACTACTACTCGCCGCTGTCGCGTTTCTGGGAGATCGGCCTGGGCGGACTGTTCGGCATGGCCGTGCTGGGCCGTACGCTGCCCGCCGCGTGGGCACGCCTGCGCTGGCCGGCCGGGGTGCTCGGCCTGGTGCTGATCGTGGCCACCGGCCTGCTGCTCGACGGCGCCGCCCAGTTCCCCGGACCCTGGACCCTCGTGCCGCTGGCCGGCGCGATGCTCGTGGTGCTGGCCGGCAACCCCGTCGCCGAGCGGGACGCCGCGACCTCGCAGGACGCCGCGACCACGCGGTACACGACGTCCGGCGTGACGGCGCTGCTGCGCACCGCGCCGCTGCAGTTCCTCGGCCGTACCGCCTACGGCCTGTACCTGTGGCACTGGCCGCTGCTGACCCTGGCGACGTTCCTGGCCACCGACACCACGCAGGCCGCGGCGGAGGAGACCGGCGCCGAGGCGTCCGACGCGGGTCTGCAGGGCATCACCGCCACCCTCGGCATGGGCACCGGCGCGGCGGTCGGCGCCGGCGTGATCGCCGCGTCCGTGGTGCTGGCCTGGCTCACGCTGCGGTTCATCGAGGTGCCGCTGCAGCAGTCGGCGCGCCCGCCGCGCTCGTTCGTGCTCGGCGACCACGCCTACCTGCGGGCCGCGCTGCGCAGCCGCGGCAAGACGACCGCGGCGATGGTGATCGTCGCCGCCAGCGTCGCGGTGATGGCCTTCGGCCCGCTCGTCGAGCGCCACAACGAGGACCGGGCGACCACCCTGGCCACCGAACCGGTCGACCCGCGCGACTACCCCGGCCCCGCCGCCTACCTGGAGGACGCCCCGGTGCCCGACGGCCTCGACGTGGTCCCGGGCACCACCGAGGTCGATCCGATGATGCCGCAGACCCAGGACGACGGCTGCTACTCCGGCTTCGACGAGACCGGCCTGGTGCTGACCAGGGAGTTCAACGAGTCCGACGAGCCCTGCGCCTACGGCGACGTGGACTCGACGCGCACCATGTACCTGGCCGGCGGTTCGCACTCCGAGCACTACCTGCCCGCCCTGGACCGCATCGCCGCCGAGCGGGGCATCAGGGTCGTGCCGCTGGTGAAGATGGGCTGCGTGCTCGGCGAACCGCTGACCCGCGACACCGGTGAGGCCTACCCGGAGTGCGCGCAGTGGCAGGTCGCCGCCGAGCAGTACATCCTGGACAACCCGCCGACCGACGGGGTGTTCATGACCTCCACCCGGCCCACCACCATCGCCGGCGACGGGCCCGACCAGGTGCCGCAGGGCTACGTGGACGTGGTCTCCCGCTTCACCGCCGCCGGCATCCACACCTGGGGCGTGCGCGACACCCCGTGGCTGATGGCGGAGCAGGGCACGCAGCTCAACGGGCGGCTCTGCGTCGCCGAGGACGGCGACAAGGGTGACACAGGGACGTCCGACTGCGCCGTCGCGCAGGACGAGGCGCTCGCCGCGTCCAACCCGGCGACGTCCGCCCTCGCCGGGCTGGACGTGACGCACCTCGACCTCACCGCCGCGGTGTGCCGCGACGGGCAGTGCCCGGCGGTGGTCGGCAACGTGCTGGTCTACCGTGACTCCCAGCACCTCAGCAACCGCTTCGCCGGGATGCTCGCCCCGGAGATCACCCGGCAGATGTTCGGGGCCTGAACACCTCCACCGGTGTGTCGTGGGGGTAATGGGCTGAGAGTCGACTTAATATCGACGACGAGATGACGCC
>JAKDIS010000167.1 GCA_030450335.1 Corynebacterium sp.
TCAATCACCGCCAGGTCCGTGATGATGCGGTCCACCACGCCCTGGCCGGTCAGCGGCAACGTGCACTCCGACAGGATCTTCGGCGAACCGTCCTTCGCCACATGGTTCATCAGCACGATCACCTTGCGCGCACCGTGCACCAGGTCCATCGCCCCGCCCATGCCCTTCACCATCTTGCCCGGCACCATCCAGTTCGCCAGGTCACCGTGGCGCGAGACCTCCATCCCGCCGAGCACCGCCACATCCACGTGCCCGCCACGGATCATGCCGAAGGACAACGAGGAGTCGAAGAACGCCGCACCCGGGTTCACCGTCACCGTCTCCTTGCCGGCGTTGATCAGGTCGGCGTCCAGCTGATCCTCCGTGGGGTACGGCCCAGTGCCCAGGATGCCGTTCTCGCTGTGCAGCACCACGTGCACCCCCTCCGGCAGGTGGTTCGGGATCAGCGTGGGCATACCGATGCCCAGGTTCACGTACTGACCGTTCTCCAGCTCCTGGGCGGCACGCGCCGCCATCTGCTCCTTGGTCCAGCTCATGCCGACACCGTCCTCTTCTCGATCCGCTTGTCCTGCTCCCCGGTCTCCACCACTCGGTGCACGAAAATGCCCGGCAGGTGCACCTGCGCCGGGTCGATCTCGCCGGGTTCGACCAGACGCTCCACCTCGGCGATCGTCATCGTGCCAGCCATCGCGCACAGCGGGTTGAAGTTCATCGCCGACTTGGCGAACACCAGGTTGCCCTCCGTGTCCCCCACCTCCGCGTGCACCAGGGCGACGTCCGCGGGAAGCGCCTCCTCCAACACGAAGCGACGCCCACCGAACTCGCGGACCTCCTTCGGCGGGGACGCCACGGCGACCGAGCCGTCCTCCCGGTACTTCCACGGCAGACCGCCGTCGGCGATGGGCGTGCCCACGCCCGCCGGCGTGTAGAACGCCGGTACGCCCACACCGGCCGCGCGCAGCTTCTCCGCGAGCGTGCCCTGCGGGGTGAGCTCGACCTCCAGCTCGCCGGCGAGGTACTGGCGGGCGAACTCCTTGTTCTCCCCCACGTACGACGCCACGACGCGCCGCACCTGCCGGTTGTTCAGCAGCAGGCCCAGGCCACAGTCGTCGACGCCGCAGTTGTTCGAGTAGATCTCCAGCTCCCCCACCCCGGTCTCCACGAGGGCGGAGATCAGGGTGTCGGGGATGCCGTTGAGGCCGAAGCCGCCGACGGCCAGGCGTGCGCCGTCGCTCACGTCGCGCACGGCCTCCTGCGCGGTGGCGACGACCTTCGAGGTCGGGCCGGTTGATGTGTGGTTCATCGGGTCTCCAGTTCTCCGATCGGGAGGGTGAGCATGTGGTAGCTGAGTGTCTTGCCGTGACCGTCGAGGACCGGCGAGCCGGTGACCCCGCCGCCGAGCACGCCGCGCAGTTCACAGACGAAGGACTCCACGGCGGTGACGTCCCGCACGGTGACATCCTCCGTTCTACACCGGAAGTGCTCCGCCACCGCGGATGCGGTGAGCCGGTCGCGCAGTAATGCATGGTCGGCGCTGCTGCGCGGCAGGACGGCGACGATGAGGGTGTCGCCCTTGTCGCCCGTGCGGGCGTCGGCGTAGGTGTCGAGGACGGTCATCAGAGGGTTCCTTCCGCTGTGTTCATCATGCTCTCGGTACTCACCGTGTTCACTTCTGCGGCGATGTGTTCGCGCGGCAGCAGGGTCGAGCGGATCGCCAGGACTTCGCTGAGGCCCTTGCTCGCTCCCCCGCCGGCGGCGGGCCCGGCGCAGTACAGGGCCTCGACCTCCCAACCGACGGCGTGTGCCTGCTCCCTGGTGTCCACCCGCGCGGCCACGCGCACCCGCACCTCCGGGGGTTCGGAAGCAGCGGGGGTCATGTTCCGGAACGCCGCACCGGTACCGATGAACTCCACGCTGACCTGCTCAGGGTCGATACCGTGCACCGTGTGCAGACGCTGCCGCACGATGTCCCACGCCAGGTCCGCGCGCTCGCGGGCTCGCGGCCCGGCGTAGCTGATCTGGCCCTCGCCCAACCAGCCGCCGCGGAAGCCGAGGGTGACCTTCAACGTCCCGGTCCGCGGGCGCCCCGTGGCGCCGCTGACACGCACGGCGTCCTGCCCGACCTCCTCGATACTCACGCCGGAGAAGTCGGCGGTCACGTCCGGGGTGAGGTAGGCCGCCGGGTCGGCGACCTCGTAGAGCATCTGCTCACGCACGGTCTGCCGGGTGAGCATGCCGCCGGTGTCGGCCAGCTTGCCGAGTACCGCGGTGGCATCCTCAGCAACATCTGCAAAGGGGAACCCGAGGTCGGCCATGCCGGGCACCGGTTTGGTCACCGGGTCGGCGAAGTAGCCGCCGGTGACCTGCCCGGCGCACTCCAGCAGGTGGCCCACGAAGGTGCCGGCACCCAGGCGCGCCCAGTCGTCCAGGTCCCACCCGAACTCGTGCACCATCGGTGCCAGGAACAGAGACGGGTCGGCCAGGCGCCCGGTGACCACCACGTCCGCCCCAATGTCGAAGGCGGGCAGGACCTGCTCCACACCCAGGTAGGCGTGCGCGGAGACCAGCCCCGCCGATTCCGTAGTCTCTGCCGACAGGGCCTCGCCGGTCTCCCACACCTGCGGGTCCTCTGACCGCACCTGCTGCAGGACGCTGTCGCCGGTGAGGTAGGCCACCATCACGGCGCGTTCCGGGACGACCTCGGCGGCGACCTTGGCGATCAGCCGCGCGGCGGCCTCCGGGTTCGCCGCGCCGGAGTTCGTCACCACGGTGGTGCCGTGGGCAACGGTGTGCGGCAGGACGGCGCGCATCCGGGTCTCCAGCAGCGGGTCGTAGCCGGCGTCCGGGTCGCTCAACCGACGCAGCTGCCCAGCGGCGACGGTGCGCTCCCCGAGACACTCGAACACGAGGTAGTCGAGCTCGGCGTCCTTGGCGAGCTTCACGGCCGGGTCGAGGCGGTCGCCGGCGAACCCTGCGCCGGAACCGATTCTGATGGTTCTCATCGAAAGTATCTCCTAGAAAGTCAGTGCTAGAACGTCAGGGCTAGAACGTCAGGGCGCCGGTGATGACCGCGGTCACGGTGATCACGATGGTGGTTCCCCACGCCCACAGGAAGGTGAACCGCTGGTGCTTGCCCAGCTCCACCTTCGCCATGCCGATGAGGATGAACGTGGACGCCGTCAGCGGGCTCAGCGGGAAGCCGGTGGTCATCTGCCCGGCGATCGCGCCGCGGGCGATCATCGCGGGGTCGGCACCCATGACCTCGGCGGTGTGGGCGAAGACCGGCAGGACGCCGAAGTAGAAGGCGTCCGGGGTGAACACCAGGCTCAGCGGCATCGAGACGACCGAGACGAGCACGGGCAGCACACTGCCGAAGCTCTCGGGAATCACGTCCGCGAGGCTCTGCGCCATGTTCTCGATCATGCCGGAGTTGCCGAGGATGCCGGTGAACACGCCCGCGGCGAAGACCATCGAGGTCACCAGCACCACGTTAGCGCCGTGGTCACGGAAGAGCTTCTGCTGGTCCTTCCACTTCGGGATGTTCACGCAGGCAGCGAGGGTGAACGCCACGATGAAGCACACCTCCATCGGCACGGCGTGGGTGAACAGCACCGCCACGAGGG
>JAKDIS010000056.1 GCA_030450335.1 Corynebacterium sp.
CGATCCCGACGCACCGCATCCTGTGCGGGGACGACCACCACCTCTCCACTGCGGTCTCCTTCCACGTCACCGCCGACCAACGCCTGTTCGTCTCCTCGGGACCGACACCCTCGGTACCGTGCACCGGCCCGATCGACGTCTCGGCCGGACACTGCAAGGCGCTAGAGTCGGTGCCATGAAAGATTCCGCCGTCCTGCACGACTTCGACTCCTGGCTCGCCGGGCACCCCACGGTGGTGCCGGACATCCAGAAGGTCCTCTCCGACGAGCTCTCGGACGCGGGCCTGGCCTTCGACCAGGTGTCGGTGCGCATCAAGGACCGTGGGAGCTACCTGGCGAAGATCCACGACCCCGCCCACCCCGACTACCAGGACTTCGAGTCCGCGTACGACGTGCTCGGGGTGCGTGTCACCGTGTACACGACCTCCGACATCGTCCTGCTGGTGGAGGTGATGCGAAGCCTGTTCGACGTCGTCTCGGTCACCGACAAGGCGGCGCAGACCGCGGTGCGCGGCGAGTTCGGCTACGCCTCCTCCCACGTGATCGCCCGGGTCAGCGGGCGGCGGCTGCCCACCCTCACCGACGGCACCGACCTGGACGGCAGGTTGATCGAGATCCAGGTGCGCACCGTGCTGCAGCACGCGTGGGCGGAGTTCGAGCACGACGTGCGCTACAAGAACCCCGGCCACGAACTCAGCCCGGAGGTGCACCGCGCGTTCACGCTGGCGGCGGGGCTGATCGAACTGGCCGACCAGCAGTTCGACAACGTCGCGCGCGCCACCAGCGTCGAGGAGGCCCCCGACGAGTCCGGGGACACCGCGGACACCGAACTCACCGCCACGATGCTGCCCGGTGTGCTCACCATGCTGGTCGGCGGCGGCTACCCGATGTCGAAGGCCGAGTACTACCGCTTCGCCGTGGACATGCTCGCGGCCAACGGTGTCACCACCATCGGCGAACTCAGCGTCCTGTGTTCCCCGGAGGCACTGGCCGGGCTCCAGGAGACGATGGGCTACGACTACCCGCCCGGTCAGGTACGCCTGATCGACGACCTGCTGCTGTACACCTACGGCCGTGACCACATCCGCCGCACCGTGCACATCGGCGACCACGCGTCCTCGCGTCCGGGCCGGCTGGGCAACCGGTGGCAGCGTATGGGTCAGCGCCCGCGCAGCTGATCGATCTGGCGGCGCTCACGTTTGGTGGGCCGTCCGGTACCCCGGTCACGCCGCGGGATGGACGCCAGCACCTCCTTCGACGGCGGTGGTGGTGAGTGGTCCACGTAGCACTGCCGGGCGTGTGGGGCGCCGACGCGTTTGCTCACGAGCTCGGCGACCTCCACGACGTACTCGCGGTGGTTCACCCGGGCGCGCACGGTGTCGCCCACCGCGACGGTCTGCGCGGGTTTCACCGCCGCGTCGTTGACCTTCACGTGCCCGGCACGGCAGGCGTCAGCGGCGGCGGAGCGGGTCTTGTACAGCCTCACGGACCACACCCACGCGTCGATCCGGGCCACCGCTCACCACTCGTCCTTGTGGTTGAGCACCTCGCGGACCTTCACCGCGTTCCAGCCCAGCACGACCAGGGCGACGATGGCGATGACGAGGAAGAAGGTGGTCGCCGTGGTCAGCACGGCCAGCACCCCTCCGGCGACCGCGATGCCCCCGGACACCTGGATCGACCGCGACCGCTTTCGGACGTCGGCCTTACGACGGGCAACGGGATTGTCGGAGTTGTTGTCCAAGGTCATACCTGGAGTCTACCCCCGTTCACCGGGCTTGGACGTCGTCCCAGCGAGACCCGTCGCGTACAACTTCCAGCGTCCCACCTGAAATTTCGCTGACAATCCCGCCCGGGTCCTCCCCGGCCGCGACGGTGAGCGTGAGCGTGACCGTCGCGGAGTAGGACGCCGCGACGTCCAGCCCCCGCGCCCGCAGCTCCGCCTCGACGCGTCCTGCCTCGGCGTGGTCGACGTCCAGCGTCCACACGTCGCGCGGTTCCCGGCGTAGCACGCTGACCCGCTCCAGCACCGCGCGCGTGGCGTCCTGGTAGGCGCGCACCAGTCCGCCGGTGCCGAGCTTGACCCCGCCGAAGTAGCGCACGACCACCACGGCGACGTCCTGCAGGCCCGAACCACGCAGCACCTCGAGCATCGGCTGGCCGGCGGTGCCGGCGGGTTCGCCGTCGTCGCTGGAACGTTCCACCGGGTTGGCGCCGTCGACGTGCAGGACGTAGGCGCTGCAGTGGTGACGGGCGTCGGTGTAGGCCGCACGGACCTCGGCGAGGAAGTCCCGGGCGTCGGCCTCGTCGGTGACGCGGGCGGCACAGGCGATGAAGCGGGAGCGCTTGACCTCCGTCTCCGCGACGGGCCGGTCGGTTCCGGGGCGCAGGTAGGCCGGGGTGGGGGCGGCACTCACCCGAGCACGCCGGCCCAGGTCGACGCCTTCAGGTCCCCCATCAGCGAGGACGTGCGCGCCACCCGCAGGTCCGCGGGCAGCATGTACTGCAGCTCCTCCGTGCCGTCGAAGAGGGTGAGGTAGACGTCCGAGTCGCCCTTGTTGTTGTGCAGCACGCCCTTGAGGCGGTCCATGTTGTCCGGGGTGCACTGGTCGATGCGCATGCGCAGACGCAGGGGGACGCCGGCCCCGGCGCCGACGGAGAGCTCTGCGGGCTTGAGGTCGTTGCAGAACAGGCTGGTGCGGTCGTCGCGGATGCTGACCTCGGCCTGGGCGAGGATGATGTTGTCCTCGGCGATCATCGGGGCGACCATCGCGTAGGTCCGGGAGAAGCACAGCAGCTCGATCTGCGCACCGTGCTGGTCCTCGATCGTCACGATGGCCCAGGGGTTGCCCTTCTTGTCCACGCGGCGGTCCACGCTGGAGATGATGCCGCCGACCTTGATGGCCCGCTTGTCCGGCAGTTCGCCGGAGATCACCGTGGTCAGGGGCGTGTCGATCTGGGAGTCCAGGGACGCCTCGAACCCGTCCAGCGGGTGGCCCGAGACGTAGAGCCCGAGCATCTCGCGTTCCAGGGTGAGCTCGTGCTTGCGCTCCCAGTGCTGGTCGGGGACGTCGACCTTGAAGGCGTCGTCCTCCACCGCGTCGAGCCCGGAGAACAGGTCGTACTGGCCGCGCGCGGCGGCCTTCTTCGTGGAGGTCACCGAGTCGACGGCGTCCTCGAAGACCAGCATCAGGCCCTTGCGCGGGTGGCCGAGCGAATCGAAGGCACCGGCCTTGATCAACGACTCGGTGACACGCTTGTTGCAGGCGGTGGCGTCGATCTTGTCGAGGTAGTCGGAGAAGTCCTGGAAGGGGGTCTTCTCCTTGCGCGTCGCCACGATCGAGTCGACGACGTCCTCACCGACGTTGCGCACCGCGCCCAGCCCGAAGCGGATGTCCTGGCCGACGGGCTTGAAGGTGTAGTCGGACTCGTTGACGTCCGGCGAGAGCACGTTGATGCCCAGGTGGCGGCAGTCCGCGAGGTAGATCGCCGACTTGTCCTTCTTGTCCGCCACCGAGGTCAGCAGGGCCGCCATGTACTCGGCGGTGTAGTGCTCCTTGAGGTAGGCGGTCCAGAAGCTGACCAGGCCGTAGCCGGCGGCGTGCGACTTGTTGAACGCGTAGCCGGCGAAGGGCAGGATCGTGTCCCACAGGGTCTTGATCGCGGCGTCGGAGAAGCCGTTCGACTTCATCCCGGCCTCGAAGTTCTCGAACTCCTTGGCCAGCACCTCGGGCTTCTTCTTGCCCATGGCCTTACGGAACCCGTCGGCCTGACCGGCGGTGTAGTTCGCGACCTTCTGGGAGATCCTCATGATCTGCTCCTGGTACACGATCAGACCGTAGGTCTCCTCGAGGATGTCCTGGAGCGCCTCGGCGAGCTCCGGGTGGATCGGCTCGATGGGCTTGCGCCCGTTCTTGCGGTCGGCGTAGTCCCAGTGCGCGCCGACACCCATCGGCCCCGGACGGTAGAGCGCCAGGGCGGCGACGATGTCGTTGAAGCCGGTCGGGCGCATACGCTTCAGCAGCTCCTGCATGCCGCCGGAGTCGAGCTGGAAGATGCCGAGGGTGTCGCCGCGGGCCAGCAGTTCATAGGACTGCGGGTCGTCGGTGGTCAGGCCCTCGAGGTCGAGGTCCTCGTCCCGGTTCTTCTTGATGTTCTCGATGCAGTCGCCGATGACGGTGAGGTTGCGCAGCCCCAGGAAGTCCATCTTCAGTAGGCCGATGGCCTCACAGGCCGGGTAGGGCCAGCCGGTGATGATCGCGCCGTCCTGCTGACGCTTCCACATCGGGATGTGGTCGAGCAGCGGGACGGACGCCATGATCACCGCGCAGGCGTGCACGCCGGCCTGGCGCACCACGCCCTCCAGACCGAGGGCGTCGTCGTAGATCTCCTTGACCACCGGGTCGGTCTCGATGAGGGTGCGGATCTCCGCGGCCTCCTGGTAGCGGTCGTGGTTGGGGTCCATGATGCCGGACAGGGGGATGTCCTTGGCCGCCTGCGCCGGGGGCAGGGTCTTGGTGATGCGGTCGGCGATCTGGAAACCGGGCTGGCCGTGGTGGGCGCGCGCGGCGTCCTTCAGCGCCTGCTTGGTCTTCACCGTGCCGAAGGTGATCACCTGGGCGACCTTGTCCTGGCCCCAGTTGTCCGCGGCGTAGCGGATCATCTCGCCACGACGGCGGTCGTCGAAGTCGATGTCGATATCGGGTGCGGACGGACGCTCCGGGTTGAGGAAGCGCTCGAACATCAGCCCGTGGTCGATGGGGTCGATGTTGGTGATCGTCAGCGCGTAGGCCACCAGGGCGCCGGCGGCGGAACCACGGCCCGGCCCCACGCGGATGCCGATGGAGCGGGCGTGCTTGATCAGGTCGGCGACGACGAGGAAGTAGGACGGGTAGCCCTTCATGTCGATGACGTCGATCTCGTAGTCGGCCCGGTCGAGGTACTCCTTCGGGACCTCGCCGCCGTTGAAGCGTTCCGTCAGCCCCTCGGCGACCTCGCGCCGCAGCCAGGACGTCGGTGTGTGGCCCTCCGGCACGTCGTACTTCGGCATGCGGTCGTGGGTGTGCTCCTCCCAGACCTCGCCGTAGTCCTGGACGCGCTCGGCGATCCAGAGGGTGTTGTCGCAGCCGTCGGGGACGATCGGGTCCCAGTAGCTGCGCAGTTCCTCGGCGGACTTGATGTAGTAGCCGTCGCCCGAGAAGGCGAAGCGGCGTCCCCCCTGGTCCAGCGTCGGCTCGTCCATGGTCGCACCGGTCTGCACGCACAGCATGACCTCGTGCGGCTTGGCCTGCTTCTGCAGGACGTAGTGGCAGTCGTTGGTGACCAGCGGCGGAAGGTCCAGCTTGCGGCCGATCTCCAGGAGCTCGTCGCGGACGCGCTTCTCGATCTCCAGGCCGTGGTCCATCAGCTCGAGGAAGTAGTTGTCTCGGCCGTAGATGTCCTGCCACATCGCCGCGGCCTCCAGGGCCTTGTCGAACTGGCCCAGACGCAGGCGGGTCTGCACGTCGCCGGACGGGCAGCCGGTGGTGGCGATGATCCCGTCGGCGTGCTCGGCGACGATCTCGGCGTCCATCCGCGGGTACTTCGAGACCTGCCCCTCGTAGCTGGCCAGGGAGGACAGTCGGAAGAGGTTGCGCAGCCCGGTGGCGTTCTCCGCCATCATGGTCTGGTGCAGGTAGTAGCCGCCGCCGGCGACGTCGTTGCGCTTCTGGTCGGGCTCGCCCCAGCGCACCCGGTCCTTGATCAGGCGGGACTCCGGCGCCATGTAGCACTCGATGCCGATGATGGGTTTGATGCCGGCACCGGTCATCGCCCGGTAGAAGGCGTCGGAGCCGAACATGTTGCCGTGGTCGGTCATGCCCACCGCGGGCATGCCCTGCCGCGACACCTCTTCGGCGAGCAGGTCCACCTTCGCCATCCCGTCGAGCATGGAGTACTCGGTGTGATTGTGCAGGTGGACGAAGGAGGACTTCTTCATGCGGGTCAGTCTACCGGCGGTGGCAAGTCGGGCGACCGGGAGATCGGGGTGCACCGGACGTCCCCGCGGCGCCATACCGTGCTACACGTGCCATACGGTGCTGTACCTTGCTCCGGTGTGCAGCTCCCCGTCAGGAAGAACTCCGGGAACAGATTCCGGCCGACTCCTACAGGCACAGCCCGCCGCTCACGCCACGGTGACACAGCAGGGTGCGCTCCACCTTCTCGGCCGCGTAGCTCCCGTCGTTCTCCCCGACGGTCACGAACAGTCGCTCCCCGGCCTGGGCATCGTCCTTCATCCCGGTGACGTCCACCCGGTAGAACGGTTCACCGGCGTAGTCCGGCGTGGTCAGCAGGACGTGGTCCGCCATGCTCGCCGCCTGCCGACCGACCGTCTCCACCACGGCCTGTTCACTGTCCCCGGTCACGTCCCGGTAGTCGTCGGTGACGTCCGTGGTCGCGGCGAAATGGTAGAGGTGTGCGCTCGGCATCCAGCCGGCGGCACCGTCCACCCGCACCTGCGCCCAGAAGCCCTCGTCGGGGTCCTGGGTGTTGTTCCACTCCCGGCCGGCGAGTTCCACGGCCCCGAGCCGGTCGACCTCCTCGACCTGCGCGCCGGTGGACGAAGGGACGTCCCGCACGATGATCGGCTCCTCCTCGGACTCCAGGCCGGCGACGCCGACCTCCTGGCCGGCGGTGGAGAAGTAGGCCTCGACCTCTTCGCCGGGCACCTCGGCAGGGGTCCCGGTGGGAGTCACACTGGGCGTGGCAGGCTCGGCGACGGTCTCCGTGACGGTGGCTGTCGCCGTGACGGTGGCTGTCGCCGTGACGGTGCCTGACGGCTCCGAGCCGTCCTGTCCCCCGTCCTCCCTGGACGAGGCGCAGGCGGCGAGCAACAGCACCGTCGTGGCCAGGGTCGCCGCCCCGGTTCCACGGATGCGCATCAGGCAGTCACCTCCATCTCCATGTCGTACACACCCCAATACTAGTTCCCGGCGCGCCTGCACCCCACAGATCCGACGAAACGACGGTCAGTGACCGTCTGCGCAGTTCACGGCCCCGGACTCCGAAGCACTCGAACCACCCCACAGCACCGAGACTCCCGGAGAGAACCCCTACAGGTCCAGCCCGATGTCCAGGGCCGTCACCGAGTGGGTCAGCGCCCCCACGGCGAGCGAGTCCACACCGGCGGCCGCGTAGTCGCCGGCCCTGTCCAGGGTCAGCCCGCCGGAGGACTCCAGCAGCACACCCGGCGCGATCTCGTCGCGCAGCCGCACCGCGGACACGGTGGTCGGCACGTCGAAGTTGTCGAGCAGGACCTGCTGCGGCGGCAGGTCCAGGCCCAGCACCTCACGCAGCTGCTCCAGGTCGTCGACCTCCACCTCGCACCACAGGGCGGTGTCCTCGGCACGTACCGCCCGGTAGGCGGCGACCACTCCCCCTCCGGCGACCACGTGGTTGTCCTTGACCATGGCCTGGTCGGAGAGGTTATAGCGGTGCGGTGTGCCACCACCGTGGACCACGGCGCGTTTCTGCAGCAGACGCAGCCCCGGCAGGGTCTTGCGCGAGTCACGTACGGCCACCCCGTCGCGGGCGGCGGCCACGGCGTCCACCCAGGCGGCGGTGTGGGTGGCCACCCCGGAGGCGTGGGAGAGCACGTTGAGCACGGAGCGCTCCAGCTGCAGGATCGCCCGGACCGGTCCCTCCAGCACGCCGACCACGTCACCGGGAGCCACGCGGGCACCGTTGGCCAGGGCGTCCTGCAGTTCCACGCGTCCGCCGAGCACGGGGTTGGACGCCCCGGCGTCCAGCACGGCGCGCACGGCGTCGGTGCCGGAGATCACGCCGGGGACACGGGCGATGAGGCGTGCGCTGCCCTGCAGGTCCTGCGGGACGGTGGCCAGGGTGGTGGCGTCACCGGCGGCGATGTCCTCCTGCAGTGCCGCCCACGCCAGGGAGGAGAACAGGGAGGGGTCGCCGTCGAGGGTGCCGAGGTCGGTCGTCGGTAGCAGTGCTCTCGCGTCGCTCATTCGCCTCCTCCCGGGGTGCCGACGGAGATCATCCGCTCCACGGCGAGGCGGGCCTGCGCGGCCACGTCCTCGTCCACGTCGACCTCGTCGGTGCCCAGGGCGAGGCAGCGCAGCAGGGCCGCGGGGGTGATCATCTTCATGTAGGGGCAGGAGGCACGTTCGTTGACGGGGGCGAAGTCCACGTCGGGGGCCACGCCCTTGAGCTGGTGGAGCATGCCGACCTCGGTGGCGACGAGGACCTTGCCGCGTCCGGCGGCCGCGGCGTCCTGCGCGCTGGTGAGCATCTCCCCGGTGGAGAGCATGTGCACCCTCCCCGGGTCGATCACGCCTTCGCCGGCGAGGTAGATCGCCGAGTTGGCGCAGCCGCACTCGGGGTGGATGAACAGGTCGGCGTCCGGGTTCTCCTCGGCGCGGCGGGCGAGTTCGGGCCCGGAGATGCCCGCGTGGACGTGGCACTCCCCGGCCCAGACGTGGATGTTGTCGCGCCCGGTCTGCCGGCGCACGTGCGCGCCGAGGAACTGGTCCGGGCCGAAGAGGATCTCGCGGTCCTCCGGCAACCCGGCGACCACGTCCACGGCGTTGGAGCTGGTGCAGCACACGTCGGTGAGGCCCTTCACTGCGGCGGTGGTGTTGATGTAGCTCACGACCAGGGCGTCGGGGTGCTCGGACCTCCACTCGGCGAGTTCCTCGACGCTCAGCGAGTCCGCCAGGGAGCAGCCGGCCTCGGCGTCGGGGATCAGCACGGTCTTGTCCGGGGAGAGGATCTTGGCGGTCTCGGCCATGAAGTGCACGCCGCAGAAGACGATCACCTCGGCGTCGGTCTGCGCGGCGATACGCGACAGCGCCAGGGAGTCTCCGGTGTAGTCGGCGATGTCCTGGATCTCGGGGAGTTCGTAGTTGTGGGCCAGGATCACCGCGTTGCGCTCCTGCTTGAGGCGGGTGATCTCGGCGACCCACGCGGCGTCCCCGGCGAGTCCCTCCCACCGCCCGATGTTGCCTTCAGGACCGGTGTGCCCCGGCGCCCGGAAGACCCGCTCCAACAGCGGACTCCCGAATTGTTCAACACTCGTCACAGTCATGTCCGGTGATGATATCCGAAACCGGCACACGCCGGGGGGTTTCGCGACGTATCCTCAACCCCGTGAGTACACCACGACCTGCGGTGCGCGAGGCCGTCGCGCACCTCGACGCCCCCTTCTCCGTCCTCGACCTGGACAGTGCGCTGGCCAACGCCGCGGACATGGTCCGGCGTGCCGCGGGCACCCCGATCCGGCTGGCCACGAAGTCGGTGCGTGTCCGCGGGCTCATCGAGCGCCTCCTCGCCCTCGACGGTGTGCAGGGACTGCTGTCCTACTCCCTTGGCGAGGCCATGTGGCTGGTGGACGAGGGGGTGTGCGACGACGTGCTCGTCGCCTACCCCAGCGCCGACCGGCAGCTGCTGCACCGGCTGATGTGCGGGGAGACCTACCTGCGGTCGGTCACGGTGATGGTCGACTCGGTGGAGCACCTCGACTTCATCGACGCCGTCGTCCCGCCGACCGAACGCGGCGTGCTGCGGGTGTGCATCGACGTCGACGCGTCCCTGTCCTTCGGTCCGGTGCACCTGGGTGCACGCCGCTCGCCGGTGCACACCGTGGAGCAGGCCCGCGCCCTGGCCGAGGCCGTCAGCGACCGCGACGGTTTCCGCCTGGTCGGCCTGATGGCCTACGAGGGGCAGATCGCCGGCACCACCGACACCTCCCCGCTGGTCACCGCGGTCAAGCGGGTCTCCGCCCGGGAACTGGCGGGACGCCGGGCCGCGATCGTGGAGGCCGTGCAGGCGGTGGACGGCGAGCTGGAGTTCGTCAACGGCGGCGGCACCGGCTCCATCGAGTCCACCACCGCCGAGGAGGTGGTCACCGAGATCGGTGCCGGCTCCGGGGTCGTGGGCCCGGGCCTGTTCGACCACTACTCCGCGTTCCGTCCGGTCTCGGCGCAGTGGTTCGTCCTGCCGGTGGCGCGCCGGCCCGCCCCCGACATCGTCACCGTCGCCGGCGGCGGGCGCATCGCGTCCGGCCCTCCCGGCGCCGACCGCGTCCCGGTCGTCGACTACCCCCGCGGCCTGCGCATGAGTGCCACGGAGGGCGCCGGGGAGGTGCAGACACCCCTGCGCGGCGCCGTCGCCCCGGCGCTGGACCTCGGCGCCCACGGGTGGTTGCGGCCCGCCCACGCCCGCGCACAGGCCGAGTTCGCCGAGTCCGTACTGGTGGTCAGCGACGGCGACATCATCGACGAATGGCCCACCTACCGGGGCGAGGGACGGAGCTTCACATGAGATGGCGCAACTGGTCGGGCGCGCAGCACGCCACCCCGGCCGCATTCGAGCAGCCCACCACCGAGGACGGGGTCGTCGACCTGGTCCGTCGGGCGGCCCGCGGGGGCCTGCGGGTCAAGGCCGTGGGTGCGGGCCACTCCTTCACACCCGTGGCGGTGACCGACGGGATCCTCGTCAACCTCGACCACCTCTCCGGGCTCGTGTCGGTGGACCGCGACGCCATGGAGGTCACCTTCCTGGCCGGCACCCGCCTGCGCGACGTCCCGGCGTTGCTGCGCCCGCACGGCCTGGCGCTGGCCAACCAGGGCGACGTGGACCCGCAGTCCCTGGCCGGCGCGGTGAGCACCGGCACCCACGGCACCGGCATCGGCTTGACCGGTTTCGCCGGGATGGTCCGCGGACTGCGCACCGTCACCGCCGACGGCTCCGTGCACGACGTCGGCCCCGGCGACCCCCTCCACGACCTCGGCCGCGTCTCCCTCGGCGCCCTGGGGGTGACCACCCGCATCACCATGGCGGTCGTCGACTCCTTCGTGCTGTCCGCCGTGGAACGCGCCGAACCACTGGAGGAGCTCGTCGGCGACTTCCCCGCCCGCGCCGCCGCCGTCGACCACATGGAGTACTACTGGTTCCCCGGCACCGGGCGCGCGCACGTCAAGACCAACACCCGCCACAGCCTGCAGGACGCCGCGTCCGCCGACCTGCCCGGTCCCGTGCCGCGCTGGCGGGCGTTCGTCGACGACGAACTCGTCAGCAACGCCGCCTTCGCGGCGATGTGCTCACTGATGCACCACGTGCCGCGCACCACCGGGGCGATGAACCGTCTGGCGGCGGCGAGCCTCGCACAGCGCGAGTACTCCGACACCGCCCACGACGTCTTCGTCTCCCCGCGCCGGGTGCGCTTCAACGAGATGGAGTACGCCGTACCCCTGACCGATGCCGCGGAGGTCCTCGCCGAGGTCCACCGTGCCGTGGACGCCTCCCGGCTGCCCGTCGGATTCCCCCTGGAGGTGCGCTGCACCGCCGCCGACGACGTACCGCTGTCCACCGCGAACGGGCGGGAGTCCTGCTACGTCGCGGTGCACCGTTACCACCGCGACGACTACCGCGAACTCTTCGCCGTGGTCGAGCCGGTCCTCGTCGCCGCCGGCGGACGCCCGCACTGGGGCAAGCTGCACACCCTCGACCACGACGGCCTCGCCGCCGTGCACCCCGACCTGGCGGACGTCGCCGAGCTGCGCGCGCAGGTCGACCCGTCCGGCATGTTCCGCAACCCGATGGTCGACCGGGTCTTCGGGATCTAGACGAGTTTCCGCAGCCGGGTGCGCCGGGCGTTGATCAGCGTGTCGGTGACGAACACCAGCAGCGCCACCCAGATCACCGCGAACCCGACCCACCGGGCCGGTTCGATGTACTCGCCGACGACCAGCACCGCCCACAGCATCTGCATCACCGGGGTCAGGTACTGCAGCATCCCCAGACTGGTCAACGACAGTTCGTGGGCCGCACGGGCGAAACACAGCAACGGCAGCGCCGTGATCGCCCCGGCGGTGACCAGCAGCAGCGCATGGCCCACACCGTGCCCTCCCTGCACCATGGTGTTCTCCCCCTGGGACTGCAGCCACACCAGGTAGAGCACCCCCACCGGTGCCAGCACCGCGGTCTCCGCCGTCAACGACTGCAGCGGGGTCAACGGCACCCGCTTCTTCAGCAGCCCGTAGCCGGCGAAGGACAACGCCAGCCCCAGCGACACCACCGGCGGCGAACCCAAGGCCACGGTGAGGATCACCACCGCCACCGCGGCGATGCCCACGGACACCCACTGCAGCGTCCGCAGCCGCTCACGCAGCACCACCACGCCGAGCAGCACGCTGACCAGCGGGTTGATGAAGTACCCCAGGGCGGCGTCGGCGACGTGGTCGTTGTTGACCGCGTAGATGTACAGCCCCCAGTTGCCTGCGATGAGCACGGCGGCCGCGGTGATGCGCAGCCACAGACCCGCGGGGATCCGACGCACCCACCGGAAACCGGTGGTGCACGCCATGACCACCACGACGAAGGCCAGCGTCCACACGAAGCGGTGCGCCAGGATCTCCATCGGCACCGCCGGGCGCAGCAGCGGGAAGAACGCGGGGAAGAACCCCCACATCAGGTAGGCCAGGACACCCCAGATCACCGGGCCGCCGCCTGTTCCTGTGCCTGTTCGCGTTCCTCGGCCGTCACCGGGCGCAGCCCGAAACGCCCGTAGGACGCGTCGGGCGGCAACGCCTCCACCGCCAGGACGTCCTCACGGTCGTCCAGGGCCGCCAGGTCGTCCGGCGCGGCGTGCACGAGCACGCCGAGGACGTCGAGCGCCGGGTCGTCCTCCCCCACCCCCGCGTTCGCCGCGACCTGGTCACGGGCACCGGCGAAGACGTCCTCGCGACGGTGGCCGTCCGCCGGCTCGGCGATCTCCCACCGCGAGTTCGCGTACAGCAGGGTCGACACCCGCACGCCGGACATGCCGGAGAAGATCTCGGTGAGTTCCTGCGTCCCGGCCGGCTCGACCGGGGTCACCAGCGCCCAGCGGGCCTCGTCACCTGTGTCACCTGTGTCAGGCGTGTCCTGCAGCGTCGTCCCCGCCCGCGCGACGTACTCGTCCAGGGTCTCGCTGTTGTCGGGGCCCAGCATGTCGCCGTTGATGGCCTGGGGCTGGGACATACGGTCCGAACCTGCCAGGGCGATCACCGTGCCGGCCAGCGCCACCAGGCACAGCACCGACAACCACATCACCCACGCGGGACGACGCGTGTCCTCCCACTCACGCCGGCGCCGCACCTTGCGGTCCGGCGCGATCTGCCGCGAGGTACGCATCAGTTCACCTCCCGCAGTCGCTCCAACGCCACGTCCAGGTCCTCCGGGTAGGGCGACTCGATGTCCATCCACCGCCCGTTCGGGTGTGTGAACCCCAGGTGCACCGCGTGCAGCCACTGACGTTGCAGTCCGAGGAACTCGCTGAGTGCCGGGTCCGACCCGTACATCGGGTCCCCGCAACACGGGTGGTGCAGCGCCGAGAAGTGCACGCGGATCTGGTGGGTACGCCCGGTCTCCAGGTGCACCTCCAGCATCGTGGCCTGCCGGAACGCCTCTAGCGTGCGGTAGTGCGTCACGGCATGGCGACCGTCCTCACGCACCGCGAACTTCCACCCCGCACCGGGGTGCCGGGCGATCGGCGCGTCGATGGTGCCCACCGTCGGGTCCGGGTGGCCCTGCACCAGCGCGTGGTAGGTCTTCTCCACCGTCCGGTCGCGGAACGCCCGCTTGAGCACCGTGTAGGCGCGCTCGCTGGCGGCGACCAGCATCACGCCGGACGTCCCGACGTCGAGCCGGTGCACGATGCCCTTACGCTCCGGCGGACCCGAGGTGGAGATACGGAACCCCTCCGCCGCCAGACCCGAGGTCACCGTGGGCCCGTCCCAGCCGATGGTGGGGTGCGCGGCGACACCGACGGGCTTGTTCACGGCGATCACGTCGTCGTCGGAGTAGAGGATCTCCATGCCCTCGACGAGTTCGGCGGGCTCGTCGGCGAGGTCGCGTTCGGGCTCCGGCAGGGTGACGTCCAGCCACGCGCCGGCGACCAGCCGGTCGGACTTGCCCGCGGTCCTGCCGTCCTGCACCACGTCGCCGGCCTCGGCGAGTTCGGCGACGACGGTGCGCGACAACCCGAGCAACTTCGACAGCCCGGCGTCCACCCGCATCCCCGCCAGGCCGTCCGGCACCGGCATCAGCCGCGACTCCCTCGGGGCGTTCACGCTGCGCTCCCCTCGTTCTCTGCGTTCTCTGAGTTCTCCCTGCGCGCCTGCCGTGGCTCCACGACCAGCGCGTACACCAGGTACACCACCACGCCCACGCTGATCGCCGCGTCCGCCACGTTGAAGATGGCGAAGTTGCCGACGGACACGAAGTCCACCACGTGGCCGTGCAGCCCGCCGGGGGCGCGGAAGATCCGGTCGATGAGGTTGCCGGCCGCCCCGCCGCCGATCAACGCCACCGCAGCCACGGACCACGGGTTGCGCACCCGGAAGGCCAGCACCACGCAGATGGCCACGGCGACCATCTGGATCACGGAGAACACCACGGTGGCGTTCTCCCCCATGGAGAACGCGGCCCCGGAGTTGCGGATCAGGTACAGCCGGGCGACGTCGCCGACCACCGGGTACGCCGTGGCGGGTTCGAGGTTCTCCACGACGAGCCACTTGCTGAGCTGGTCGACGGCCACGATGCCGGCCAGTGGGAGGAGCGCCCAGGGTCGGACGTTGAAAACAGTCACGGCCATGATCCTATCGCGTCGCGGCATGTCCCCGCCCGCGACCCTCTGTTGCCCGGCCGCCAGTTGGTACGCTGACCCACGTGCGCACCCAACGACTCCTGCCGACCCTGTTGACCACCGTGACGACCACCCTGCTGGCGGGATCGGTCCTCACCGCATGCTCCTCCGACGACGCCGCGTCGCCCGAGGAGCCGGTGGACGCCCCGGTGTCCGGGGTCTCCGTCACCGTCGACGACACCGGTGACGCCCCGCGCGAGCCCCTGGTGTGGTTCAGCGACGACACGGAGACCGAGACCGTCTACAAGGCGACCCAGGGGTGGGGGCAGAGCATCGAGGGTGGTGACTCCGACGAGACCAGCGAGGACGACCTGCCGTACGAGGACGTCACCATGGAGGTCCCGGTCACCGTGTCCACCGCCACCGACGGTGACGAGCTGGAGGCCGAGGTCGTCGCCGGGAGCCCGTCGGGCGACAACACCGACGGCAACGAGGACCTCTCCACCGCCGAGGGGTTCACGATGAACCAGAACTACAACCAGGACGGACGCGTCACCACGCGCGGCTTCACCGCGCCCGAGGGCGCCTCGGACGCGGCGCGGTCGAACGTGGAGCGCTCCTTCACCCAGATGACGGACGTGCCGGTGGTATTCCCCGCCGACGACCTGGGCACCGGTGCCCGCTGGACGGTCACCGGCCAGGTCGACGACCCGAACCTGGGGATCTCCATGCGCCAGGGGGTGACCTACACCCTGGTGTCGCGGGAGGGCTCACGCATCGAGCTCGACGTCGACGTGGAGCGCACACCCTCGGTGCAGCAGATGTCGGGCTCCGACCTGAAGGTGGTGGGCTCCGACAGTGAGTCCACCGGCAACATCACGGTGGATCTGCGACGTCCCGTGCCGGTCTCCGGCGTGATCGAGACGTCGACGAGCGTGACCTACGGTGAGACGGACTCGCCGGTCACCGTGGTGCAGACCTCGCGGACGAGGTCCAGCTGGGAGCCGGCCTAGGCGGCGGGCTCGGCGGCGGGATCCTCCGCCGGGGCGTCCTGCTCGGCGGCGGGGTCGGGGGC
>JAKDIS010000168.1 GCA_030450335.1 Corynebacterium sp.
CACTGTCCCCTTCGGGGTGATCCTTGGGTCTTGCTGGGGGGTGCCGGGTGCGCGGGGGGCCCGGGGGGGCCGAACGGGCTGGATCCGGGGGATCCGAAGGGGTTGTCGCCGAAGTCGGGACCTGACTGGGTACCGGGCTGGGTGCCGGAGGGACCACCGTCGGACGGGGAGCCCCATCCGGTGGCCGGACCGCCGAAGGGGCTGGCCCCGGCGTCCGGTGAGAACGGTGCCGCGCCTGCGGCGCCGGCTGCGGGGTCGGAGGCGGCACCGCCGTCTCCACCTGCCCCGGCGCCCGAACCGGGTGCTGTCCCGGTCTCGGCCAGCGAGGTCGACAGACGGTTGAGCAGGTCCGGGGTGTCCGTGGTGATCTTGCCGACGAGCGCAGTCAACCGGTCGTCGGTGATTCGTTCGTCCACGGCGAGCACGACCTCGCCACGCGAGGGGTCACCCGGTGTGCCGATCACGAACCAGTGGTTGTGGACCGCCAGCGGCAGGCGCGCGGAGTCCTTGACCTGCAGGCCCTCGTCACTGATCGACGGGGTGGCGTCCACCACCGCGTACGGCGCCGACAACGGGTTCGCGCCGAGCTTCACCCTGACCTGCGTTCCGGCGAGGTTGACCTCGCGACCGGTGGAGGTCACCCGCGGGGTGCCGGAGACGATCTCGTCGAAGCCCACGGTGAAGGCGCCGCCGGTGTCCGGGCGCACGAGGCGTCCGTTGTCCACGCTCACCGGGATCCGCAGGGCGTGGATGCCGGGCGAGCCCGGGATGCGCCCGGTGAACCACTTCATCAGGTAGAGCACGCCCAGCGGGATGAGGATCGCCGCCAGCAGCGCGCCGATCAGCGTCGCGATGAACACGGCCGTGTTGACCGGGGCGGACATCGACCCGGTGAGCTCCACGTCGATCTCAGCGGTGGAGTCGCCCTCGGCGGAGACCAGGTTGACCGTGGGGGTCACCGAGACCCGGCCGTCGGCGAGGTCCTCGGTGCTCACGGTCACCGGCAGATCGGCGGTCTCACCCTCGGCGAGTTCCAGGGCGTTGTCGGCGCTGTTGTGTGGCGAGGACACCGACACCTGGTCCACGCCCTCGGGCAGCACGGTGGGACCGTCGCCGGCGGAGTAGGACGCGTCGGCGACCCACACCTTGCCGGGGCCGGTGACCGGCACGCTGACCTCGGTCTCCCGCGAGTCGATGGTCAGGTCGGCCGACCCCAGGGTCGGCATGTTGACCGGGGTGACCGTGACGGGGAAGCCAACGACGATCGGGCTCAGCGCCGTGCCGGGTGCCGAACCGGAGGCCTTGGTGGTGATGTTGGTCTGCACGACCACGTCACCCGCGGTGGGTTCGGTGATCGCGTCGAGGGGGAACTCGACGGCGTCGCCGTCGCTGACGGACGTCGGCTCACCGAGGTCGGTGCTGCGTCCGTTCCGGTCGATGAAGTGGGCGGTCATCGTGGCCTCGCCCTCGAGGTCCACGCCCGCGCCGTTGCGGTCGACGAGCGAGGCGGTGAGGACCTCGTCGGACTTCATGCCGCTGGGGATACCGTCGTCGAGCTCGTCGACCTTCACGGTCAGGCCCGGTTCGAGCACGACCTTGGCGTTGTAGCGGGCGGCGTCGGGGGCGTCGGCGCCGGAGGTGTCGTAACCGAAGGACCACTCGCCCTCCCAGCTCTCGCCGTCGGCGAGGGTCAGGTCGGCGTCGACCATGCCGTCGACGGCATCGGTGGTGGTCACGTTCACCTCGGCACCGCCGACGGTGTGCTCGCCCTCGGTGAGTTCGAGCTCGTCACCGTCCGGGGAGGTCAGCACCGGGGTGATGCCGTCGCCGATGGACGTGGTGGGCTGGGCGGAGAGCCGGACGGTGGTGATGGAGTTGTCCAGGGTGAACGGTTGCGGTTCGTTCATCGACAGGGTGGAGTCGATGCTGTTGGCGGTGGGGATGAAGTTGCGGAAGGACGCCAGCAGGCCGGCGGGGTCGGTGCCGGCGTCGAAGAACGCGCCGTTGGGTGCGGCACCGCCGCAGTCCTCCTCGGCCATCCGGGTGAGCAGTTCGCGCGGGTTGGCGGTGCTCTGCGGGATGAGGCCGACGCTGAAGAAGCGCACCCCGGAGTTGCGTAGGGAGGCCAGCGGGCTGCCGGGCCGGCAGACGTCCTCGGCGGCGGCCTCGCTGCTCTTCTCCTTGTCGGTGACGGCACCGTCGGTGAAGAAGAGGACGGACTGGCAGTCGCTGGGCTGTCCGTCCTCTCCGGTGGGGGCCGAGGCGAACTCGGTGAGCGCACCGTTGAGGGCGTCGCGGTAGGAGGTGTAGCCGTCCTCGTTGCGGTCGGTGAAGCCGTCGATGGGGTCGTCGAGCTCGTCGACGCCGTCGCGCACGTTCACCCATCCGCCGTAGTCGGAGGTGTCGTTGTGGTAGCCGTCGCCGAAGCCGGCGAGCTTCACGTTGATGTCGGCGTTCAGGTCGCCGGCGTGGATGCCGAGCTGGTTGACCAGGTCGCGGGTGGCGTCGACCCGTACGTTGCGGGGGTCGGTCGGCGGCTCTCCGTCGAAGCCCTTCAGTGACTCCGACTGGTCGATGATCAGCAGGATGTCGGCGGACTTCGTGGCGGCGATGCAGCTACCCAGGTCGGCGATGTTGTCCTGGCCGGTCTGCGACAGGCCGGTCTCCCCGCCGGGCTGGGCCGTCGCGGCGGGCAGGCCGAACATGGTGGCCGTGGACAGCAGTGCCGCGGCACCGACGGCGCTGACGGTGCTGACGGCACGGCGGGCCCGGGGGCGCAGGATGGTGTTGTCGGTCATTCGTCAGGCTCCCACGGTCTTGCTGATCCACAGTGCGATTTCGATGGCGGTGGCGATGACGCCCACGCAGGCCACACCGATGGCGACCTTGTACAGGACGGCCTGCGAGGAGGTCTCCACGTAGAAGTTCTCGGCGCGGCGGCGGGTGTCCTTCGCGGTGTGCACGCCGAGCAGGATGAAGGTCACGATGCCCGCCAGCGCCCAG
The DNA here is from genome assembly GCA_030450335.1 of Corynebacterium sp. Lineage (GTDB taxonomy): Bacteria > Actinomycetota > Actinomycetes > Mycobacteriales > Mycobacteriaceae > Corynebacterium. Next base: position 3,004 of record JAKDIS010000168.1, read on the forward strand.
CCGGCCAGGGCGAAGACCCGGAAGACGAAGTCGGTGGGTGACCCGGTCACCACGGCGATCACGGCGAAGACCACGCCGAGGACGGCCGTTGCCGTCGCCGTCGCGACGAAGGCCCAGGGGCCCGTGACGGGACCCGAGACCGGGCCGGAGGACGGACCGTCCGACGGGGTGGCAGCGGACGGCGCGCCGCCCGGCGTGAAACCGCCCGGGGACGACGCGAAGCCGGGGGAGGCTGACGGGGATCCGGACGGGGACCCGGGTGAAGACGACCCGGGAGAAGACCAGGTGGGGCCGTCGGAGGCAGGGCTACTGCCGAAGGGACTTGTCATGGTAAAGACCTACTTGGCGCTGAAGGACGACGGGGAGGAGCGTGGGCGGATGAGGACGGACTCGCGACGGGGACCGCCGGTCCGACGCCCACGGCTGAGCTTCAGATGTGCAGTCCCCTGGCGGGGGCTTGGAGAGGACCTCATGAGTCCAGGTATTTGCCTGGCCGGAAAATTAATACCCCGACCGTATCAGAACTATCTCATGGTTGATTCAGGTCTTGCGTGCCTGGGCGGATGCCGGCCGGGTGGGGCCGGAAGGGCACGGTGGGGAG
>JAKDIS010000169.1 GCA_030450335.1 Corynebacterium sp.
GGCGACCCCGTCGCCCGGGGCGGCGGTGTGGCGCAGGTGCTCGGCCAGCACGTCGGTGACCTGGGCCGTCCCGCGCACGCGTCCGGCCTGCACCAGCCCCTCCAGCCCGTGGGACAGGGTGTAGCGTCCCGACGGGTAGGCGGAGTCGGCGTAGGTCAACGCCTGCAGGAACGGTTGCACCGCGACCATCAGAACAGGAAGAACCGCTGCGCCAGCGGCAGCTCGGTCGCCGGGGCGATCGTGGCGGGCTCGCCGTCCACGGTGACCTCGTAGGTGTCCGGGTCCACGACGATCTCGGCGAGCCGGTCGTTGCGCACCATGTCCTTCTTGCCGATGTCGCGGGTGCCGGCGACGGGCAGGACGGTGGAGGTCAGGCCGAGCTGTTCGGGCACGCCGGCCTCGATGGCGGCGGCGGACATGAACGTCACCCGGGTGTCCTGCAGGGCGGTGCCGTAGTTGGCGAACTGGTGGCGGTAGACCACCGGCTGCGGGGTCGCCAACGAGGCGTTCGGGTCGCCCATCTGCGCGTAGGCGATGCGCCCCTGCCGCAGCACCAGGCGTGGTTTCGCCGCGAAGGAGTCCACCGGCCACAGCACCAGGTCGGCGAGCTTGCCCGGTTCGATGCTGCCGACGTGGGCGCCGATGCCTTGGGCGATGGCCGGGTTGATCGTCATCTTCGCCAGGTAGCGCAGGACGCGGGCGTTGTCCGCGCCGCTGCCGGCGTCCTCCGTCAGCGCGCCGAGCTGATCACGGCAGTGGTGGGCGGTCTGGAAGGCCCGGATCCACGACTCCCCCACCCGGCCCATGGCCTGCGAGTCGGAGCTGAAGATGCTGATGATGCCGAGGTCGTGCAGCACGGTCTCCGCGGCGATGGTCTCGGCGCGCACGCGCGAGTCGGCGAAGGCGACGTCCTCCGGGATGTCGTGGGACAGGTGGTGGCAGACCATCACCATGTCCAGCAGCTCCTCCACCGAGTTCACCGTGTACGGCAGCGTGGGGTTGGTCGACGCCGGCAGCACGTTCGCCATGCCGGTGACGCGCAGGATGTCGGGGGCGTGCCCGCCGCCGGCGCCCTCGGAGTGGAAGGTGTGCACCGGGCGGCCCTTGAAGGCCCGGGCGGTGGACTCGAAGAAGCCGCCTTCGTTGAGGGTGTCGGTGTGGATGGCCAGCTGCACGTCGAACTCGTCGCAGACGTCCATGGCGTTGCGGATCGTGGCCGGGGTCGCGCCCCAGTCCTCGTGGATCTTCAGGCCCGCCGCCCCGCCACGGATCTGCTCGGCCAGGGCCTCCGGCAGCGAGCCGGACCCCTTGCCCAGGAAACCGGTGTTGACCGGCATCCCCTCGGCGGCACGCAGCATGAACTGCACGCCGGACGGCCCGGGCGTGCACGTGGTCCCCAGGGTGCCCTCGGCCGGGCCGGTGCCGCCGCCGAAGAAGGTGGTGACGCCGTTGGCCAGACCGTGCTCGGCCTGCTGCGGGGTGATGTAGTGGATGTGGGTGTCCACCCCGCCGGCGGTGAGGATGCGGTGCTCACCGGCGATGACCTCGGTGCCCGGGCCGATGACCAGCTCCGGGTCGACCCCGTCCTGGGTGTTCGGGTTGCCGGCCTTGCCGATCTTCACGATGCGGCCGTCGCGGATGCCGACGTCGCCCTTGACCACCCCGGCGACGGCGTCCAGCACGATGGTGCCGGTGATCACGGTGTCGAGTGCACCGGACGCCGCCGTGGCGGTGGGGTCCTGCGCCATGCCGTCGCGCACGGCCTTGCCGCCGCCGTAGACCGACTCGTCGCCGTAGGCGCCGGCCAGGTGGTCGTGCTCGATGCGCACGGTGAGGCAGGTGTCCGCCAGGGTCACGGTGTCGCCTGTGGTGGGGCCGTAGATCTCCGTGTAGCGGGACCGGTCGATGCTGCTCATCGGTGTGTCTCCAGCTCGTCGTTGGTGGCGAGGAACCCCGGCAGGTCCGCCAGGGCGCGGGCCTTCACCGCCGGGTCGTCCAGCGGGCCCTCGACGAGTCCGGCGAAACCGTGCAGGACGCGCCGGCCGCCGAAGTCGACGAGATCGACCTCGCGGGTGTCGCCGGGTTCGAAACGCACCGCCAGGCCGGACGGCACGGCCAGGTGCATGCCCCAGGCGGCCTCCCTGTCGAACTCGAGGGCCGGGTTGACCTCGAGGAAGTGGTAGTGCGAGCCGACCTGCACCGCACGGTCGCCGGTGTTGGACACCCGCAGGGTGGTCGTGCGGCGCCCCGCGTTCAGCTCGACGGTGGCCGGCTGGTCGGGGGCCAGGCCGTAACTGGCGGATCCGGACATGTGGGTCTCCTAGTGGTGGTGATGGTGGCCGTGCGAGTGGGAGTGGCCGTGCGAATGGCCGTCCTCGTCGCCGTGGGAGTGGGCGAAACCGGTGGCGTGGTCGGCGAGCAGTCCGGCGGCGACGCCGTCGTCGTGGTGGTCGACCAACTGGTGCAGCGCGGTGTGCGAGGCCCTTGATGCGGCCGTGGCCAACGACGAGGAGCGGAACAGCGGGGTCGCCGAGTCGTCCTGCCCCAGGTCCGCGCGCACCTGCGCCACCCGTGTCGCCCCGAGCAGCCGCAGCCGTTCACGGGCGGTGTCCACCGACGGCCACGAGCCCTCGAAGGCGACCTCCACCAGCAGGTCCTCGGAGAACTGCTGGGCCAGACGCACCCGGCGCAGCAGCTCGGCGTCGGCGAAGGGGTCGACCGTGTTGGCGGTGAACAGCACCGCGTCGTGGTCCTTGGCCGAGGCGCGCAGGTGACGGCGCATCTCGGCGATCGCCCGCGTGCCGTCGATCAACGACGGGCCGAGCACCACCGTCGTGCCGGAGCGGCGCTCCCACGCCAACGCCTGCGCCGCCTGCGTCACCGACGTCAGCGCCCGGCCCGTCCCCGCCGGGACGACGACCAGCGCGGCGTCCTGCGTCTTGGCCTGCTCGGCATGGCGCGCGAGCTCGCGCGGGCCGGTGACCACCGGCACGCCCGTGGCGTCCTGCAGGACGGCCGGGGACGGCGCCTCGGCGCCGGCGTAGAGGACGGTGACGGAATGCATCCCCACGCTCACAGGCCGATCGGGTCGTGGACGCTGACCAGCTTCGTCCCGTCCGGGAAGGTGGCCTCCACCTGGATCAACGACAGGCGCTCGCGCACCCCGTCCTGCACGTCCGAGTGGCCGAGCACCTGTGTGCCGACCTCCATCGCCTCGGCGACGGTCCGGCCGTCGCGCGCGGCCTCGATGACGGCCTCGCTGATCAGCGCCGTCGCCTCCGGGACGTTGAGCGTGAGCCCCCGGCCCCTGCGCCTGCGGGCGACCTCGGCGGCGGTGAAGATGAGGAGCTTGTCCTGCTCCCGGGGGGTGAGATCCACGGTGCGTCCTTGGGGTTTGTGCGGGGTTTTTGTGCGGGGGTTTGTGCGTGCTGCGTGCCCACCCAACGGTAGCGGCGGAGGGCCGTCGGCGGGGACGGGGCCGCCGAATTTTAACCCCGCGGAAACACGGCGGCGCGGTCCGCTGGCCCCTTCGACGATGTGCTTCCGCACGCCCGTCGCGCCCATGCCGTTGGGCCAGCCCGC
>JAKDIS010000170.1 GCA_030450335.1 Corynebacterium sp.
TCGCATTCGACGAGGAGGCCCGCAAGGGCCTCCAGCGCGGTGTGGACACGCTGGCGGACTCGGTTCGCGTCACCCTCGGCCCCAAGGGCCGTAACGTGGTCCTGGACAAGGCCTTCGGCGGTCCGACCGTGACCAACGACGGTGTCACCATCGCCCGCGACATCGACCTCGAGGACCCCTTCGAGAACCTCGGTGCGCAGCTGGTGAAGTCGGTGGCCGTGAAGACCAACGACATCGCCGGTGACGGCACCACCACCGCCACCCTGCTCGCCCAGGCGCTGATCAACGAAGGCATGCGCATCGTCGCCGCCGGTGGCAACCCCATCGCCGTCAACGAGGGCATCGCCGTCGCCGCGGAGAAGGTCATCGAGGCGCTGCAGCAGCGCGCGGAGCCGGTCGCCGACTCCGCCGCCATCGCCAACGTGGCCACCGTCTCCTCGCGTGACGAGGGCATCGGCGCCAAGGTCGCCGAGGCCATGGAGAAGGTCGGCAAGGACGGCGTCCTGACCGTCGAGGAGTCCCAGTCCCTGGTCGACGAGCTCGTGGTCACCGAGGGCGTCTCCTTCGACAAGGGCTACCTCTCGCCGTACTTCGTCACCGAGGAGGAGTCGGCCCAGGCCGTCCTGGAGAACCCGGCGATCCTGCTGGTGCGCGACAAGATCAGCTCCCTGCCCGACTTCCTGCCCCTGCTGGAGCAGATCGCGAAGGCCGGCAAGGAACTGTTCATCGTGGCCGAGGACGTCGACGGCGAGCCGCTGCAGATGCTCGTCGTCAACTCCATCCGCAAGTCCATCAAGGCCGTGGCCGTGAAGTCCCCGTACTTCGGTGACCGCCGCAAGGCGTTCATGGACGACCTCGCCGTCGTCACCGGCGCCACCGTGGTGGACAAGGAGGTCGGCCAGAACCTCTCCGAGACGACCCTGGAGCAGCTGGGCACCGCCCGCCGCATCACGGTCACCAAGGACGAGACGGTCATCGTCGACGGTGCCGGCACCGCCGAGGACCTCGACACCCGCCGCAACCAGATCCGTTCCGACATCGAGCGCACCGACTCCACCTGGGACCGGGAGAAGCTCGAGGAGCGTCTGGCGAAGCTGTCCGGGGGTGTCGCCGTCATCCGTGCCGGTGGCGCCACCGAGACCGAGGTCAACGAGCGCAAGCTGCGCGTCGAGGACGCCATCAACGCCGCCCGTGCCGCCGCGCAGGAGGGCGTGATCGCCGGTGGCGGTTCCGTCCTGGTGCAGATCGCCGCCGAGCTCGACGAGTTCGCCGCCGAGTTCGAGGGCGACAAGGCCGTGGGCGTGAAGGCCCTGGCCCGCGCACTGCGCCGTCCGGCGTACTGGATCGCCGACAACGCCGGCCTCGACGGGGCCGTCGTGGTCTCCAAGATCGCCGAGCGTGCCAACGGTGAGGGCTACAACGCCGCCACCGGTGTCTACGGCAACCTGCTGGAGCAGGGGATCATCGACCCGGTCAAGGTCACCCACTCCGCCGTCGTCAACGCGACCTCGGTGGCACGCATGGTGCTGACCACCGAGACCGCCGTCGTCGACAAGCCCGCCGTGGCGGCCGCTGCCGCCGCCGGCCACGGACACCATCACCACTAAGGTCGGTGTGTGCCCCTCGGGGGCACGCAGGACCCCCGCCACCCCGACGGTCCCGAGGACCGTGGGGAGGCGGGGGTCTTCCCGTGCGTCAGGACGCCAGGCGGCGCGGCGTGCGTTTCACGCGGCGGGGACGCCCGTTCTGCGCGGCTGCCCGTTCCGACTCGCCCATGCCGCCCCAGATCCCGTAGACCTCGCCCACGTTCAGGGCGTGCTCCTTGCACTGGGCCAGTACCGGGCACTCGTTGCAGATCGCCTTGGCGCGGTGCTCACGCAGCGAGCGCGCACGTCCGCGCTCCCCGTCGGGGTGGAAGAAGACGGCGGACTCGGCCCCACGGCAGGAACCGTGCAGTTGCCAGTCCCAGAAGGTGGTCGCGGGGCCCGGGAGGTCGCTCGTCTGCGGCATGGGTTCTTCTCCTGTACATCGTGAGGGTGGATCGTCTGGGGTGTTCTCCAGTGACTCCCACCCTGTCCCGTCGATGTGAACAACAGGTGTCCGCGAGCTGTTCGGCATGTGACATTTTCGGCCCCCGCTGTGACACCCTCTGCGGCGCCCTCTGCAGAGGTATCCTCCCGGGTGAGTCCCGGGTGGATGGTTTGCTGTGGTAATTTCAGCCCACAGGCAGGGACAGTTCCCGTGACGACCAGCACCCTGCCGCGACCGTGTTTTCCCGAGGACTATGACAGCGACTGACGACATCGACGAGGCCCTGCCCCGGCTCGTCCCCTCCGCAGTGGAGGGGGACGGGCGGGCGCTCCAGCGCATCATCGACCTCATCCACCCGCCGGTCGTGCGCTACTGCCGTGCCCGTGTGCCGTCCACGAAGTACCCCACCCCGGAGGACCTGGCGCAGGAGATCTGTCTGGCCGTGGCGCGTGCCATACCCGGTTACGAGGACCAGGGCAAGCCGTTCATGGCCTTCGTCTACCGGATCGCGGCGAACAAGATCGTCGATGCACGGCGTTCACAGTCCCGTGACCTCGCGGTTCCCACCGATGAGGTGCCGGACCAGGAGGTCGTGACGAGTACGCCGGAAACCGTGGCGTTGGATGTGAGTTCCTGTAACGAAGTCGCACAACTGCTCGATACGCTCAGTGAGAAGGCACGGCATATCGTGACTCTCAGGGTCTTCGGCGGGTACTCCGCCGAGGAGACCGCAGAGATCGTCGGCTCCACCGCCGGTGCTGTCCGGGTCGCCCAGTTCCGGGCGCTGGCCAAGATGCGGGAGACCCTGGAGTCCCGTGAGAATTCGAGGACGGAATGATGGACGAGCACAGGTGGGACCCACGGGGTTTCGACGGCGACGGTACCGAGGGTGCCGACGCCGACGCCGTGCGCGCCACCGACCGGATGCTGGACGCCCTGGCGGCGGGCCGGGAACCGGAGGGTGGTACCGGTGCCGACCCGCTCCTGCGTCTGCTCGCCGACGCCCGTGCCGAGACCGACCGTGACATCCCCGCCGCCCCGGTCGTCGCCGACGTCGACTCCGCGCCGGTGACCTCCCTGGCGGGTCGTCGCCGTCGCCGCGCGATGCGTCGTGCCGGGGGAGTGGCCGCCCTGGGCGGGATCTCCCTGACCTCGCTGGTGGTGGGCAGCGGTGTCGCCGCGGCCCTCGTCGTCGGCGGGTTCACCGTGGGCGCGTTGACCACCGGCAACTCCGGTGGCTCGGATTCCGTCGTCGCCGAGTCCGCCGGTTCCGGTGACGGTTCCACCGGCGGTCAGGGTGCGGCCTCCGAGGCCCCCGACCGTGACGGTTCCCCTCGTGACGGGCAGGGCGCCACGGACGACTCCGAGGGTGCCGGGAGTTCCGCCCCGGCCGAGAGCGAGGGCGGCGAGGCCGGCAACGGCGGTGACGCGGACTCCGGCGGCATGGTCCTCGCCGATCCGGGCAGCAGTGACGAGGCGCAGTCCGGCGACCAGACCGACACCACCGGTGACGGCG
>JAKDIS010000057.1 GCA_030450335.1 Corynebacterium sp.
GTGCCGGTCCGTGCGATCAGCTGTTCGACCGGCATGACCGCGACGATGGTCGTCGCACCGCGGCCGGGGTTCAGGGCCCGTCCGGGGCCGTAACCGGCGTGGACGGCGGCGGCGAGCGCGTCGTGACGCCGCTGCTCCGGGGTGCGGTCGTCCTCGGCGGCGGCGTCCTCGTCCAGGAGGTCGCCGGTCTTGGCGTGGTCCGCCATGAGACGCTGCATCGACGCCGCGAGGTGCGGGGTCAGGGTGCCGCGGATCGGTGTCATCCCGTCCACGCCCTGCCGCCCGAGCGTCAGCGACCTCATCCTGCGGTGGTCCTTCTCGGTGTAGGGCTCGTCGGCCCCGACGAGGTCCAGGAGGAAGTTGCGTAGGGAGTCGAGGATGTCCGGCCCCTGCTTCCTGGCGAGGTCGGCGACGGGTTCGTCGGCGATGCGCGTGATCTCCGGCTGGATCGCGGCCGGCAGCGCCCGGATCTGACGGTCGACTTTCTCCACCCCGGCGGCGTCGAGGAGGCCTTCACCGACCAGTTCTGTCAGGTGCGGCATGTGCTCGACGTGCGGCGCGGTGGGGTCCGGCCCCCACGGGTCCGGCCGTTCGGCGGTGCGGGACCAGCCGGTGAGACGGGTCTTCGCGTCCCGCAGCGTCGTGTTGAGGATCTCGCTCAGTGCACGGGCACGTCGCTGTGGTCCGGCGGGGAGGTCCGCCTCGTGGGCGGAGATGAATGAGGAATCGGCCAGGGCCAGCTTCTTCCTGGCCCGTTCGAGCTTCTGCACGGCCTGCAGCCGGGAGGACTCGTCCATCCTCGACCAGGTCTCGGGGCCGTGGGCGATGACGTCCTGCACCGCGGAATCGAGCCGGTCCAGCGCCTCGCACAGGTCGGTGGTCGACCCGACCAGACCTGCAGGTGGTTCCGTCTCCGACATCCCCGCCGCCCCTCTCGATCATGTGTTCCGTTGGCCCGCCCTACATGAATCTTCTATCTGCCAACTAACAGTAATGTTCGAAAAGGTGTTCGTCAAGGGTTCTGCGCGAGAAAGTTTCCCGGACCTCAGAAGTCTCAGAACCGTCAGAACTTGGTGAAACGGCCGGTCAGGTTCTCCTCCAGACGCGTCCACCCGTTCGCCTCCTCGTCGAAGGGGGGCGTCGGGGTCGCCGCGGAGGGGGACCCCAGCATGTAGGCGATGTAGTCCTGCAGACGCGGGTAGGCGAGGAGCACCTTGTTGACCCCGTCGTCCTGCGCCCAGTCGGCGGCGTCGGCCAACAGCTCGTACGCCCGGCCCAGCTGCTCGGTGTCGACGGCCTCGATACCCTCGGTGATGTCGGAGCGCAGCCCGGTGAACCCGTAGACGTTCGACGGGTGGACCTCCACCTCCAGCTCCCCGGCGTTGGCCAGGGTCACCAGGTCGCCCCAGGTCTCCATCTCCGCGAGGTCGTGGTCGCGTGCGTCGACGATCCAGCGCACCAGTGACCGGGAGGACGGGAAGGTGTTGATCTCCCCGCGGTGACCCAGGAACACCGGGGAGCGGTCGCCCACGTAGCAGCGCAGGGTGTAGACCGTGGTCCCGTCGACCGTGATCCGGATCGGGTCGATGCCCGCCCGGCCCCAGGGGGTGGCGTCGTACGGGTCGGCCGCGTCCTCGTCTGCGCCTTCCTCGTCCGAGCCTGCCGCGGCACCTGCAGCACCTGCGGTGCCAGCGATCTCCTCGTCGGCCTTCTCGTCCGCCCCTGCCTTCTCTCCGGCCTCCTCCTTCTCGGCGGCGGCGTCGATGCGCGCCTGCGCGTCGGCGACGAGCGCCTCGGCGTCCTCCCCGAGATCCGGGGTGACCAGTGCCTCGTCGACGTCGTCGGTGAGCTCGACCCAGTTGTCACGCACGGTCAGTCCCACGCTCGACCACTCGGCCAGCCCGTTCTCCCCGGCGTAGTGGTCCTGGCCGCGGCTGACGTTGGACAGCACGGAGTAGGAGTGGAACCACCGGTTGATGCGGTTGATGCCGCACACGACGCCGAGCGAGCGCAGCACCTGGAAGGCGTTGGCCACCGTCCGGGTGTTCTCGAAGGACGGACGGCCGGCCAGGTTGTTGGGGAGTTCGACGAAGCTGATCCGTCCGCCCTTGCGCGGGGTCACGCGCGCTTCCGCGCCGTCCATGAAGGACGCCCAGGCGGGGTGGTCCGCCAGGTCGTGGGCGGACGTCGAGGTGATGCAGGCCAGCAGTTCCGCCGGCGAGTTGAACGCGAAGACCCCGGACTCGTCGCCGAGGAACGCCTGCCACTGTTCGCCGCGCGACACCCAGCCTGGGGCCCACAGCGTGTAGTACGTGCCGGCGGTGGTCTCGAGCTCGAGGGTGACGATTCCGTTGTCTGCCATGACGACAGATTTTAGCGGGAAGCGTGGCCCGGGTCGATGACCGGACCACCGTGTGCACCGGTGGAGGTGAACAGCTCCGCCTTCAGCACCGGTGGCACGGTCGGCGGTGGTTCGCCGAGGAACTGCTCGACGTTGTATTCGGCGCTGGCCGGCGTGGTGACGATCCTGGCCAGGCCCCGGCGCTGCGACCGTCGGCCCAGCCGGCCCCTGCCCGTGTTGTCGTGGGTCATCGTGGTCTCACCCTCCTCAGGCGGTCGGCCGGTAGAAGCCGAGGAAACCCATGCCGATGTTCTCGGTGCGTACGGGGTTGACCTGCACCGGGTCGCCGGCCTCGATCATCTGCCCGTCGCCGGTGACCATGGCGACGTGGCCGTCCCACACCACGAGGTCGCCGGGGGCGAGGTCGTCGGCGCCCACGGGGGTGCCGACGGCCTGCTGGTCGGCGGTGCGCGGGATGTCGACCCCGGCCTGCCCGTAGGCCCACTGGGTCAGTCCGCTGCAGTCCACGCCGGTGGCCGGTGACGTGCCTCCCCACACGTAGGGCGTGCCGATCGCGGACTTCGCCGCCTCCACGGCCGCCGCGGCCTGCGGGGTGGGTGCGCCTGCCACGTCGGACACGTCGGATACGTCGGACGCTTCGGCGCCGACGGCCACCTCCGGCGGTGGGGACCCCGGGGACCCAGGCGACGCCGATGTCGCGGACGCCGGGGCGTCCGGTGACGGCGGCACCGTGGGTAGCGCGGCGTCGGTGACGTCGACGCGGGTGGTGAGTTCGGCGAGCTCGGCACCGAGGAGGTCCAGGCGTTCCTGGGCGCGGGCGAGGTGCAGGCAGGCGATCTGCAGCGCGGCGGCGGGGGCGCCGGGGGAGAGCGGGGCACCGACGACCGCCACCATGATCTGTCGGATGCACTGCTCGACGATGAGCGTGATGTCCGCCGCCGCGCGTCCGGTCGCCGCCGTCGCCTCCTGCGCCACGGCCTCGACCTCCCCGGCCAGGCGGAGGATCTCGGTGGTGTCGGTGCCTGCCCCGGTGAGCCGGTCGACGGCGACGCTGCCCGCGGTGCCGCGCAGCGCGGCGTCCACCAGCCCGGGGAGCTGGTTCGCCAGCTGGCCGGCCAGGTCGGACGTGCCGGCGTCCACCAGCAGGGCGGCGAGCGGGTGGTTGCCGGCGGACGCCGCCGTTGGCACGAGCCGGCGCACGGGTTCGACGAGGCTGAGCAGGTCGGTCATGCCCCGGGCCCCTGCCAGGTGCCCGAGAAGGCCGCCGCGGAGCCGGCCTCGCCGGCCGCCAGGTCCACCGCGGTGGTCGTCAGCGAGGAGGCGCTGGCACGGTAGAAACCGGAGAACCCCGCCAGGGCGTCCGCCTGCCGCCCGCGGGCGCGCTGCAGCGCGGCGACCAGCCCCGCGGCCTGCGGGACGAGGGCCGGGAGCACGGGCGGGACGGCCGGGCCATCGCCGGACGCACCGGTGGTGAGCAGGTCGGCGACACGATCGGCGCGGGACGCGGCGGAGGTCAGTGCCTCCACGTCCGCCACCAGGCCGGTCGCTGCGTGGGTCGGGGACTCGTGTGCGGGTGCCATGGTGAGAGAGACTCGCCGGCGGGCTCGGAGGTTCCCCGCACCGTGGGCTATTTTGGAGGGTATGGAGGATTCACAGCGAACCAGGCAGACCGGTGCGTCCGGCACGGCGTCGAGCGGGATGGAGGTCGTGCAGGTCGACCACCCGCTGGCCGCCTCACGGCTGACGATCATGCGCGACGCCCGCACCGACAACGTCGCCTTCCGCGGCGCACTCGCCGACCTCGGCGCGATGCTGGTCTACGAGGCGTCCCGCGACCTGCCGACCGAGGAGTTCTCCGTGGAGACCCCCGTGGCGATGGCGACGGGGCGGCGTCTGGCGAATCCGCCGATCGTCGTGCCGATCATCCGCGCCGGGCTCGGCATGATCGACCCCGCGCTCTCGATGATCCCCGACGCGCAGGTCGGTTTCCTGGGCATGGCGCGCGACGAGCAGACCCACGAGCCCGTGCCCTACCTCGAGGCCCTGCCGGACGACCTGTCGGACCGCACCGTGTTCCTGGTGGACCCGATGCTCGCCACCGGTGGTTCCCTGCTGCACGGTCTGCGCCTGGTCGCCGAGCGTGGCGCGACGGACATCGTGGTGGTCTGCATGGTCGCCGCGGTGCCGGGTGTGGAGGCGGTGCGTGACTCCGGCTACCCGGTGAAGCGCCTGGTCACCGCCACCGTCGACCCCGAGCTCGACGACAACGCCTACATCGTCCCCGGCCTCGGCGACGCCGGCGACCGGCTCTACGGCCCCCGCAACATCGACCTGAGCTAGTCGCGGGGCTAACTACCCGGCACAGCCTGGCGCACCGTGGTGGCGAGACCGGCCAGCGCGGGCTCCACCGCAGCGGTCCCGTCGTCCGTCCCGCCGGCCACCTGGAGGTAGAACTTCGCCTTCGGCTCCGTGCCGGACGCCCGGGCGATGACCCGGTACCCCAGGCCGTCGTCCGACGTCCAGGTCAACCGCACGCCGGACGCCGCGTTGGTGCCGTCGAGTGGTTCGACGTCCGTCCCGCGCGCGTCCCGACCGGCCGCCAGACCCGCCGGCGGCGACTGCGCCCAGTCGGCGACCAGCGTCGCGGCGTCCTGCGTGGAGTCGCAACGTACCGGGACCTGCGCTGTGCGCACCGGTCCGAACTCGGCGTCGAGCCGGTCGAGCTCGTCCTGCAGTGAGGCGCCGTGGGCCTTGAGTTCCGCGGCCCAGGTGGCGGCGAGCAGCGCGGTGGCGAAACCGTCCTTGTCGGCCACGACCTGCGGGAACGGGCAGGTGCCGATCGCCTCCTCGTAGGCGTAGGCGAGCTCGCCGTCGGTATCGTCGGCGGCGCGGGCGAGGTTCTTGAACCCGGTCATCGTCTCGCGGAACTCCCAGCCGCGGGCCGCGGCGATGCGTCCCAGCAGGCAGGACGACACCACCGTCGTCGCGACGACGGGCTTGTTCCCTGTGCTGCCAGTGCCCTCAGCGCCATTGTGCTCCAGCGCCCGCTGCGCGAGCAGCGGACCGGTCTCGTCGCCGCGCAGCATCCGGTAGCCCAGCGGCGCCGAGGCGTCCGGGATGCCGAGCATGCAGCGGTCGGCGTCCGGGTCGAGCGCGACCAGCAGGTCAGGACGTTGCGAGGGCGGCGCGGCGGACGCCTGCGCCAGCAGCAGGTCGCACGCTCCCGGCTCCTCGGGGTTGGGGAAGTCGACGGTGGGGAACTCGGGGTCGGGCCAACGCTGCGGCACCACCGTGTCCGGCCGGTTGAACCCGGCGCTGCGGAACGACTCCTCCAGCGTGCTGCCACCCACCCCGTGCAGGGCGGTGTAGAGGACCCGCAGGTCGCGACGCGCCGCGAGCACCTTCCCCTCGCCGGACGCCAGGGGTGCGGCGACGGCGGAGACGTAGCCGTCGACCGCCCCGAGGTCCAGCGACACCGTGGTGGAGCGGGGCACGTCCGGCGCGGAGGGCTGGTCGTCGATGTGCGCCTCGATCTCCCGGTCCGCCGGGCTGACCAGCTGCGAGCCGCCGGCGAGGTAGAGCTTGTAGCCGTTGTCGCCGCGCGGGTTGTGGCTCGCGGTGATCTGCACGCCCGCGTCGAGCCCACGGTGCTTCACCAGCCACGCGATGACCGGGGTGGGCGCCGGGTGGGCGATCAGCGTGACGTCGAACCCCGCCCCGGTGAAGGTCTCCGCCGCCGCACGCGCCATGGCGTGTGAGCCGTACCGCGAGTCGTAGCCGACGGCCACGCTGACGGGACCGTCCTGCCGCCCCTGCCGCCCCTGCCGCTCTGTCAGCCAGGCGGCGACCCCGCCGGTCGCCCGCGTCACCGTGGACACGTTCATCCGGTCCGGCCCCGAGCCCACCGGGGCGCGCAGACCTGCCGTGCCGAACCTCAACGTGCCGCTCATCGTGTGGCCTCCGTTTCTGTTGTGTCTGAGAGCCTTTCGAGCAGCGTGCGCAGCAGCCCGCCGACCTCCGCCGCGGACGCGGCACCCGCGGCGAGTACCTCCTCGTGGTCGAGCGGTTCGCCGGTGATGCCGGCCGCCAGGTTCGTCACCAACGACAGGCCGAGGACCTCGAGGCCCTCGGCACGGGCCGCGACGGTCTCGTGCACCGTGGACATGCCGACCAACCCGGCGCCGAGGGTGCGCAGCATGCGGATCTCCGCCGGCGTCTCGTACTGCGGACCGGGCATCATCGCGTACACGTCCTCGCGTGTGCCCGGACGCAGCTCGCGGACCAGGGCACGCAGGGCAGGGGAGTAGGCGTCGACGAGGTTGACGAAGTCCGCGCCCACCAGCGGGGTGCGTCCGGTCATGTTGAGGTGGTCGCTGATCAGCACCGGCTCCCCGACCTCCATGCCCTCGGCGAGCCCGCCGGCGGCGTTGGTGAGCACCAGCCGCCGGACGCCACACGCCGCGGTGGTGCGCACCGCGTGCACCGTCCGCCACAGCGGGTGCCCCTCGTAGGCGTGGGTGCGTCCCAGCATCACCAGGACGCGCAGCCCGCCGACCTCCAGGCTGCGCACCGTGCCGCCGTGCCCCTCGGCCGTGGGCGGCAGGAAACCGGGCAGCTCGGCCATCGGGAACTCGGTCACCCCGCCGGCCCCGTCCCCGCCGCACAGCACGTCGGCGGCGGGACGCCACCCCGAGCCGAGCACGACGGCGACGTCGTGGGAGTCCCGTCCCGTCCTGCGCGCGATCTCCGTGGCCGCCCGGCGGGCGGTCGCGGCCGGGTCCGGTGTGACGTTCGTGTCCTTCGTGTCGGTCATACGGCCCAGCATAGGGCGCGGCGGGTGTCAGGTGGCCCGGGGTAGGAGAGGAGGGGCACAGTGACTAGAGTGGTGAGGATGGCCGGGAACGGCTGTCCCGCCGCAGCATCCCGACACGATCTTCACCTTGAAGGAGCACCGCCCCAGTGGCCTCAGAGAGCACCCTCGGTTCCGCCGACTCCGTCCCGGTGGCCGACGCCGTCGCCGCCTGGACCGTCGACAACCACGACACGGTGATCGGCTGGCGGCGCCACCTTCACTCCCACCCGGAACTGTCCCACCGCGAGACCGCGACCACGCAGTTCATCGTCGACCGGCTCACCGACGCAGGCCTGTCGCCGCGACGGCTCCCGGGCACCGGGGTCACCGTCGACATCGGCGGGCAGGGGACACGGGACGCCGACCCCGCGATCGTCTTCCGCGCCGACATCGACGCCCTTCCACTCAACGAGGTCACCGGCCTCGACTTCGCCTCCACCACCACCGGTGTGATGCACGCCTGCGGCCACGACATCCACACCACCGTGGTGCTCGGCCTGGCCTGCGCGCTGGCGGAGTACGACCGCGACCACGGCCTCACCCAGCGGGTACGCTGCATCTTCCAGCCCGCGGAGGAGGTCCTCGACGGTGGGGCGACCGACGTCATCCGCGCCGGTGCCCTCGAGGGCGTCAGCCACATCTTCGCCGTG
This sequence comes from Corynebacterium sp., assembly GCA_030450335.1. GTDB lineage: Bacteria > Actinomycetota > Actinomycetes > Mycobacteriales > Mycobacteriaceae > Corynebacterium. The sequence goes on from JAKDIS010000057.1 coordinate 7,865, forward strand.
CACGCCGAGCCGAAGCTGCGCGCCGGGCAGATCGGTGTGCGCACCGGTGCGATCACCTCCGCCACCGACGTGGTGGAGCTGGTGGTGCGTGGCGCGGGCGGGCACACCAGCCGTCCGCACCTCACCGCCGACGTGATCTACGCCGTCGGCCTGCTGATCACCCAGCTGCCCGGCCTCCTGTCCAGGCGTGTGGACCCGCGGACCGGCACCGTGCTGACCTTCGGCGCGGTCAACGGCGGGTCCGCCTTCAACGCCATCCCCCAGGAGGCCACGCTGCTGGGCACGCTGCGCACCGGAAGCCCCACGGTCTGGCGCGAGCTGGACGCCCTGTTCCCCCAGCTCGTGGAGCAGATCCTGGCCCCCACCGGGGCCACCGCGGAGATCCGCTACACCAAGGGTGTGCCGCCGGTGACCAACGACGACGCCTGCACCGCCGTGATGGCGCAGGCCGTGAAGGACGTCGACCCGCACGCCCTGCAGGAGGCACCGCAGTCCTCCGGCGGCGAGGACTTCAGCTGGTACCTGGAGCACGTCCCCGGTGCGATGGCGCGCCTGGGCGCGTGGACGGGCCGGGGGGAGAAGCCCGACCTCCACCAGCCCAACATCGTGCTGGACGAGGCGTGCCTGCCGGTGGGCATCCGGATGTTCGCCGGGGTCATCGACCAGTTCATCACCCTCGGGGACCAGTAGTACCGGGACCGTCACCGGGACCCTCGCCGCGACGCGGCCGGAACCGTCCTGCGGCGCCCTTCATCGCGCGCTGCGCCATGTCCATGGCGTCGCCGGTCATCTCCGAGGTGCGCATCTTACGCCGGGCCTTCTGCTCCTCCAGCGCGAGCTGCTGGGTGTGCTGCTGCTCCTCCAACGCCAGCCGGTGTTCGCGGCGCAGCCGGCGCATCCTCGCCCGTTCCAGGGCCTCCGGGCTGGGGGTGTGCCAGGACTCGGGGCCGACCTTCAGCACGTACAGCAGTACCGCGACCGCGGGGATGAGCAGCAGCAGGAGCGCGGAGGCGTCGTTGCCCAGGGCGATGGCCCCGGCGACGGAGCCGAGGGTGGTCAGCGCCATGATGCCGGCGCGGGGGCGTGCGCCACGGCGGTGCTGTTCGGCGAGTTCGCCGGCGGAGTAGACGGACACCGCCCCGCCGGGCTGGCCGGGCTGGCCGGACTGGTTCGGCAGTGCGGGCAGGTCGTGGAACAGGACGTCGAGCTCGTGCCTGGTCTGGGCGGCCGCGGCCTCGCGGCAGCGGTCGTCGTACTCGGTCAGTGTGATCCGGCCGTCGGCGAAGTGGACGGCCAGCACCGACAGCGCGGCCTCACGGTCGGCGTCGCCGATACGGACGGTGGGGTCTCGGGGATCACGTGACATGGTCCCCAGTGTAGGACAGAGGGTCAGGCCCCAAAATCAGGCCCAGCCGAGGGTGCGCTCCACGGCCTTGTTCCACAGGGCGTAGGCCTCGTCGCGGTCGGACGCCGGCACGTCGGGGGTGTAGGTGCGTTCCTCCTGCCACAGCCGGCGGATCTCGTCGAGGTCGGCGAAGAACCCGGTGGCCAGGCCGGCGGCGTAGGCGGCGCCGAGCGCGGTGGTCTCGGTGATCTTGGGGACGGTGACGGGCACGCCGAGCTGGTCGGACTGGAACTGCATCAGCAGGGTGTTCTCCACCATGCCGCCGTCGGCGCGCAGGTGTGTCAGCGGGACGCCGGAGTCGGCGTTCATCGCGTCGACGACCTCGCGGGTCTGGAAGGCGGTGGCCTCCAGGGCGGCGCGGGCGATGTGCGCCTTGGTCACGTAGCGGGTCAGCCCGGCGATGATGCCGCGGGCGTCCGGCTCCCACCGGGGTGCCAGCAGTCCGGAGAACGCCGGCACGACCACGCAGCCGCCTTTGTCGTCCACGCTACGGGCCAGGCCCTCGACCTCGGAGGAGGAGCTGATCAGCCCGAGGTTGTCGCGCAGCCACTGGATCAGTGAGCCGGTGACCGCCACGGAGCCTTCCAGGGCGTACACGGCGGGCTGGTTGCCCAGCCGGTAGGCCACGGTGCTCAGCAGCCCGTGGGAGGACGTCTCCAGGGTGGTGCCGGTGTTCATCAGCAGGAAGTTGCCGGTGCCGTAGGTGCACTTGGCCTCACCGGGTTCGGTGCACGCCTGTCCGAAGGTGGCGGCCTGCTGGTCGCCGAGGATGCCGGCGATGGCCACGTTGTGCACCGGCCCGGAGCGCTGCACCCGCCCGACCTGCTCGGAGGAGCTGACGATCTCCGGCAGCATGGACATCGGCACGCCCATCGCCTCGCACAGCTCCGGGTCCCACTTCTGGGTGCGCAGGTCCATGAGCATGGTCCGCGAGGCGTTGGTGACGTCGGTGATGTGCCGGGCGCGGTGGCGGCGGTTCGTGGAGTTGTGCCGGGAGCGGCGGGTGAGTTCCCAGATGATCCAGGTGTCCATGGTGCCGAAGGCGAGTTCGCCGCGTTCGGCACGCTCACGCACACCCTCGACGTTGTCGAGGATCCAGCGGATCTTCGGGCCGGCGAAGTAGGTGGACACCGGCAGCCCGGTGCGTTCCCGGAAGAGGTCGCCGTGCTCGGCGTCGAGGCGGGAGCAGAAGTCGCCGGTGCGGTTGTCCTGCCAGACGATGGCGTTGTAGACGGGCTCGCCGGTCTCCCGGTCCCAGACCACGGTGGTCTCGCGTTGGTTGGTGATGCCCAGGGCGGTGAGGTCCTCGGTGCCGATGTCGGAGCGGGCGACGGTGTCGCCGATCACGCGGCGGGCGTTGAGGCGGATCTCCTCCGGGTCGTGCTCGACCCATCCGGGACGGGGGAAGATCTGCCGGTGTTCCAGCTGGCTGACGGAGTGCACGGCACCGGCGGCGTCGAAGACGATGGCGCGGGTGGACGTGGTTCCCTGGTCCAGCGACAGGACGTAGCCGCGTCCCGCCTGCCGTCCCTGCCGGGGCCGGAACAGGCCGCTGAGCCGGTCGACCATCAGAGGATCTTCAGCAGCGGCTGCGACTTGGTGACACCGTCCCCGGCGGCCACGCCGAGCTCCTGCACGGTGCCGGCCTTGTGCGCCTTGACGGAGTTCTCCATCTTCATCGCCTCGATGACCAGCAGCGGGTCACCCTCGGCGACCTCGGTACCCTCCTCGACCAGGACGGTGACCACGGTGCCCTGCATGGGGGCGACCGCGGTGTCGCCGGAGACCTTTACCTCGCGGCGTCCGGTGTTCTTGCGGGTGCGGCGACGCGTCCCGCCGGTGCCGACGAGGTCACCTGGGACGCTGACCTCGACGCGGCGTCCGTCGACCTCGACGGCGATGCGGCGGGACGGCACGGGCTCGTCGGCGCCTGCCTCCGCCTCGGCGTCGGTGGCGGCCGGCAGCTGGTTGTCCCACTCCTCCTCGATCCAGCGGGTGTACACGTCGAGGGAGTCGCCGGTGAAGGCGTCGTCGTCGAGGACGGCACGGTGGAAGGGGATGACCGTCGGCAGGCCCTCGACCACGTACTCGTCCAGGGCGCGGCGTGCCCGGGTCAGCGCCTGGTCGCGGTCCTCGCCGGTGACGATGAGCTTGGCGAGCATGGAGTCGAACTGGCCGCCGACGACCGCACCCTGTTCCACGCCGGAGTCGACGCGCACACCCGGGCCGGATGGCTCACGGTAGGACGTCAGAGCACCGGGGGCGGGCATGAAGTTCGCGGCGGCGTCCTCCCCGTTGATGCGGAACTCGATGGAGTGGCCCTGGATCTCCGGGTCGCTGGTGCGCGACAGCTCCAGTCCCTCGGCGATGCGGAACTGTTCACGCACCAGGTCCCAGCCGGTGACCTGCTCGGTGACGGGGTGCTCGACCTGCAGCCGGGTGTTGACCTCCAGGAAGGAGATCAGGCCGTCGGAGCCGATGAGGAACTCCACGGTGCCCGCGCCCTGGTAGTCGGCGGCGCGCAGGATGTCCTTGGCGGAACTGCGCAGCCGGTCGTCCTGCTCGGCCGTGAGGAACGGGGCCGGGGCCTCCTCGACGAGCTTCTGGAACCGGCGCTGCAGCGAGCAGTCACGGGTGGACGCGACGACGTAGTTGCCGTGCGCGTCCGCCAGCACCTGGCACTCCACGTGCCGGGCGCGGTCGAGGTAGCGCTCCACGAAGCACTCACCGCGGCCGAACGCCTTCTCGGCCTCACGGGTGGCGGAGTCGAACAGCTCCGGGATCTCCTCGACGGTGTGGGCGACCTTCATGCCGCGTCCACCGCCGCCGAACGCCGCCTTGATGGCCACGGGCAGGCCGTGCTTTCCGGCGAACTCCACGATCTCCGCGGCGTCCTTCACCGGCTCCCGGGTGCCCGGGACCATCGGAGCGTCCACGCTCTGCGCGTAGTGGCGGGCGGTGACCTTGTCGCCCAGCTCGGCGATGGCGCGCGGCGAGGGGCCGATCCACGTCAGCCCGGCGTCCACCACGGCCTCGGCGAAGTCGGCGCGCTCGGAGAGGAACCCGTAACCGGGGTGGACGGCGTCCGCGCCGGAACGCACCGCGGCGTCCACGATGCGGGTGATGTCCAGGTACGAGTCCGCAGGGGTGGAGCCGCCGAGGGCGAAGGCCTCGTCGGCCATGCGCACGAACGGTGCGTCGGCGTCCGGCTCGGCGTACACCGCGACGGAGGAGATGCCCTCGTCGCGGGCGGCCCGGATCACCCGGACGGCGATCTCGCCACGGTTGGCGATCAGCACCTTCGTCACCTTCGACAGCTTCCGGGTCTCTACCGGCACGTTCACTCCTCACAAAAACGGGTCACACACGACACTCACACAAGGGTCTACGATGTGACGACGTTACTACGTCACCCCGCGACAGGAAGAAACGACGTCGACGGCCCTCTCAGGCGCCGGTGGCGATGGGCATGCGCACCATGTTGCCCCACTCGACCCAGGAGCCGTCGTACGCACGGACGTCCTCCCAGCCCAGCAGGTGGTGCAGCACGAACCACAGGTGCGCGGCCTTCTCGCCGGCATGGCAGTAGGGGACCGTGGACGCGGCGGCGTCGAGCCCGGAGAACACCTCGTCCAGCTCCCCGCGCTTGCGGAAGCGGTGGTTGGGGTGCAGCGTGGCACGCTGCGGGATGTTCACCGCGCCCGGGATGTGCCCGTTGCGGCACACCGTCGCCGGCGCGTCCTCCTCCCCGGAGGTCACGGCACCGATGAAGTCCTCCGGATCCCGCAGGTCCACCAGCTGCACCTCGTCGCGGCGGGCGAGCACCTCGTCGACGAAGATGCGGTGGGAGACGTCGTCACGCTCGACCACCGGGTAACCGGTGGTGGGCTCCGGCGGGGCGTCGTAGGACGTCTCGCGTTCGTCCTGCATCCACGCCTCGCGACCGCCGTCGAGCAGGCGCACGTCCGGGTGGCCGAAGAGCTCGAAGATCCAGAACGTGTAGCTCGCCCAGAGGTTGGAGTCGTTGCCGTAGAGCACCACCGTGTCGTCCCGGGTGATGCCCTTGGCGTCCATGAGCCGGGCGAAGGCCTCGCCGTCGAGGAAGTCCCTGGTGACGGGGTCACCGAGGTCATCGTGCAGGTCGATGCGGATGGCGGTGGGCAGGTGTCCGATGTTGTAGAGGATGGGGTCGGAGTCCGACTCCACCACCTTCAACCCGGGGCCGCCCAGTTTCGCGCCCAGCCAGGAGCTCGTCACGAGCTTGCCCGGGTGGGCGTACTGCCGAAGATTCGGGCTGGGGTCCAGTTCGATTCTCACGGGTGAGGGCACCGCCTTTCATGTCGTCACACGCAGTCTAGCGCCCGTGGCCCGACGAAATGCGATCGCCGCACAATTCCGGTGGGTGATGTGGCCCCCGGCACCTTGAGCCCCCAGGTCGCCCTGGGGCACTCTGAGCGACCTGAGGGCTCACGGTGCCGTACGTGCGATCGCCTTGGTGAGCTGTCCGAGGAGATTGTCGTGGCGCCGGTTGAGCAGCGCGGCGTCGACACGCAATACCTCCCACCTTCAGTTCACGGCAGGCGAGGTCGAGCACCGTCGAACGTCCGGGCAGGTCCACCCGTACCTGTGAGGCCCAGGTGAACGGCTCCGGCAGCAGCGGGTTCGCGACGAGCCGGAGCGTGGTCTCCTGCGGCGACCGGGCACCGGGGTCGCTGAGTCCCATCAGCCGCTCCAGTGTGCGTTGGTCGACCTTGCCCCTGCCGGCGGCGGCCAGGGCCGGCCCGTTCAGCGTGGTGCACTGCCACAGTGCGTCGGGCAGCTCGCTGCGCCGCACCGGGACGATGGCCGGGAGCGCCCGACGTGTGTGGCACGGGCCCCGGTGGACAACGGCGCACCTTGAGCCCTCAGGTCGCCGAGGAGGGTCCGTGGCGGCCTGAGGGCTCAAGATGGCGCAAGGAGGGGAGAGTGTGCGAGCAGCTACCGGTTCCAGAACTCCGAGACGTCCAGCCCGAAGCCGGCGAGGGTGCGCCGCAGCAGGGGCAGCGACAGCCCGATCACGCTGGAGGGATCGCCCTCGATCCGGTCGATGAACCAGCCGCCCAGGGCCTCGAGGGTGAACGCACCGGCGCACTGCAGGGGCTCGCCGGTGGCGGCGTAGGCCTCGATGTCGCGGTCGGACGCGTCGGCGAAGTGGACCACGGTCTCGCTGGCGCCGGTCACGGTCTCGTGGCCGGCTGCACCCAGGAAGGTCACGGCGTGCCCGGTGACCAGGGTGGCGCTCCTGCCGCGCTGCTGACGCCACCGCTGCACGGTGCGCTCGGCGGTCAGGGGCTTGCCCTGCAGTTCGCCGTCGAGCAGCAGCATGGAGTCTGCGGCGACGACGACGCTGCCCGGGTCGAGCCGGTCGGCGTACTGGGTGAGCACCGCCTGCGACTTGGTCTGCGCGAGGTGGCAGACGACCTGCGCGGAGGTGGGGGAGGCCACGCGTGTGTGCAGGTCGGCGACGGCGGCGTCCTCGTCCACCCCGGGGACCAGGATGGACGGCTCGACGCCGGCGGAGCGCAGGATCGACAGGCGAGAGGGGGAGGAGGACGCGAGGACGAAGGTGCGCCCAGGAGTGCGCCCAGGAGTGCGCTCAGGCACGGAAGCCGGTGGGGTTGAAGTTCCGCGCGCCGCGGAGGCGTTCGGTGGGGGTTCCCCAGGTGCCGCGGGAGGTGGTGCGGGCGCGCAGCCGGTTGATCTCACGGGGGTCGGCGCCGGTGCCGGAGGAGGCGGACTCGGCCACGAGGACGGCCAGGGCGCGGGCGATGGCCTCGGTCTCGACCTCGTCGGGGTGGCCCTTGACGACGGTGAAGGGCAC
>JAKDIS010000003.1 GCA_030450335.1 Corynebacterium sp.
GTCCGCTTCGGGGGATCGGGGGGAGTTGGTTCGCGCACCTGCGCGGACTGCTGGTAATATCTCCCGCGGGTAATCAGGTAGGCGGACCCACGTGCTCACGCGTGCCCGCGAGCAATCCTGGTATATCACCCCCGGTACCGTGCGGATGTGCGACGGAGTCCACGGTTCCGGGAACTCCTGACATCCTCCATCGCACCGCCTGACCCACAATCACGCGGCCCAAACCACGGGAGAGAACGCTGAGCGTTACAACCTTGGCCATGAAGGGCGAATTCCACGCGCCTTCTATGGAGCATGAATTCTTCCCGGGGGAAGTGGATCCCAGCCAGCTCTGGTTCAGCGACTTCGCGAACGGCATCTTCGCAGTAGACCGCCTGATGGTCATCCGTCTTCTGATGATCGTCATCCTGGCGGCCTTTTTTCTGTATGCCTTCCGCAAGCCGAAGCTGATCCCGAGGGGTGCGCAGAACGTTGCAGAGTATGCGGTCGACTTCGTCCGCATCCACATCGCCGAGGAGATCCTGGGGAAGAAGGAGGGGCGTCGGTTCCTGCCGATCATCGCCACCATCTTCTTCGTGGTTCTCATCGGTAACCTGCCTGCAGTCATTCCTGCACTGAACATCTCCGCCAACGCCAGGGTCGGCATGCCGATCGTGCTGGCGGCGGTGGCGTACATCGCCATGATCTACGCAGGTGCCAAGCGTTACGGTTTCGGCAAGTTCGTGAAGTCCTCCGTGGTCATCCCGAACCTGCCGCCGTTGCTGCACGTGCTGGTCGTCCCGATCGAGTTCTTCTCCACCTTCGTCCTGCGGCCGGTCACCCTGACCATCCGTCTCATGGCGAACATGCTGGCCGGCCACATTGTTCTCGTGCTGCTGTTCGGCGCCACGAACTTCTTCTTCTGGCAGCTCAACGGCTGGACGCTGTTGGCCGGAGGAACGCTCGTCGCCGCACTGGCATTCACCTTGTTCGAGATGCTGATCATCTTCCTGCAGGCCTACATCTTCAGCCTGCTGACGGCGGTCTACATCGAGCAGTCGCTGCACGCGGACGAGCACTGACCCCCGACATCCACACATAATATTTCCGCCTCGCCAACCGGGACCACGACCGTGGACCAGGGCGGGGCACCACGAAAGGGAATGGAATCCTAATGAACGACCTGCTGCTCCTCGCCCAGGACACCACCACCAAGTTCGAGGGTCTCGGCACCATCGGCTACGGCCTCGCCGCCATCGGCCCCGGTGTCGGTATCGGTATCCTGGTCGGCAAGACCGCAGAGGCAATGGCTCGTCAGCCCGAGATGGCCGGCCAGCTGCGCACCACCATGTTCCTGGGTATCGCCTTCACCGAGGCCCTGGCCCTCATCGGCCTGGTCGCCGGCTTCCTGTTCTAGTGTGCGGCGTCCCGCCCGCGGGACTCTGTGACAAGACCTTCACACTCAAGAGCGAAAGCTGGAGACTATGACGAACTACCTCATTCTGGCAGCCGACGAGCTGCCTTTGGAGGAGCAGATCAACCCTCTGCTCCCCAAGTCGTATGACATCGTCTGGTCCCTTGTCAGCTTCATCATCATCTTCGTGATCTTCTGGAAGTTCGTTCTTCCCAAGGTCAAGCAGGTCATGGCTGACCGCACCGACCAGATCGAGGGTGGCATCGCACGTGCCGAGCAGGCACAGGACGAGGCCAAGGCCGCGCTGGAGAAGTACAACGCCCAGCTGGCCGAGGCACGCACCGAAGCCTCCCAGATTCGTGACGACGCCCGCTCCCAGGGTCAGAAGATCATCGCTGACATGAAGACGCAGGCGACCGACGAATCCAACCGCATCATCGAGTCCGGCAACAAGCAGCTGCTCGCGCAGCGCGAGTCCGTCGTCTCCGATCTGCGTAAGGAGATGGGGGAGAACTCCATCAACCTCGCCGAGCGTCTGCTGGGCGACCAGCTCTCGGACGACGTCAAGCGTTCCGGTACGATCGACTCCTTCCTCGCTGATCTCGACAGCGTCGGATCGGGGAAGTGAGGCCCGTGCACGCAGCGAGCAGAACAACCCTGGACCAGCTGACTGAGTCGCTGGACGGTGCACTGTCCGGTGCAACCGACACCGCCGCAGCCGGTGCTGCGACCGGTTCCGAGCTGTTCGAGGTCGCAGACCTCCTGGACAGCGACCGGTCACTGCGCACGGCGCTGGTGGACCAGACTGTTCCGGCCGACCGTCGCGCCGCACTGGCCGACGGGCTGCTGGCGGACAAGGTCTCCACGACTACCCGCGAGACTGTCTCGCAGGTCGTCACGGGCACCTGGTCCAACACCCGGGACCTGCGCCACGGGCTGGTCGAGCTGGGCCGCCGTGCCCTGCTGCGTGCAGCCCATGAGCAGGGTCAGAGCGAGAAGGTCGCCACGGAGCTCTTCGACATTGCCCGTCTCCTCGAGCGGGAGCCGGAACTGGAGATGCTCCTGGCCGACCGTCTGGCGTCCGGAGAACGACGTCGGGAACTGCTGGCGAAGGTCCTCTACGGCCACGTCAGCGCCATCGCCGAAGCCCTCGCGCTTCAGGTGATCGGCCGTCCCGTCGCGCGTCCGGTCGAGGACCTTGACGCACTGTGCGACTTCGCAGCCGGACTGGACGGACGCCGGGTAGCCCGCGTCCGTTCCGCCTCGGCTCTGTCGGAGGCACAGGAGCAGGCACTGGGTCAGAAGCTGGAGAAGATCTACGGTTCCGCGATGTCCGTCCATTCCGAGGTTGACACCAGCCTCCTCGGTGGAGCGGTCATCCGGGTCGGCGACGAAGTGATCGACGGAAGCACAGCTGGAAAGCTGGAGCGCATGCGTCGGGAATTCGCTTAGCCGGTCCGCGAACCGCGGTCGAGAAGATAATTCATGTAATGCTGGACGACGATACCGAGAGCAGGAAGAACATGGCGGAGCTTACGATCTCCTCCGATGAGATCCGTAGCGCGATTGCGAACTACACCTCAAGCACTTCCGCGGAGGCCTCCCGTGAGGAGGTCGGCGTGGTTACGATGGCAGCGGACGGCATTGCCCAGGTTTCGGGCATGCCCTCCGTGATGACCAACGAGCTGCTTGAGTTCCCGGGCGGTCTCATCGGAGTCGCGCAGAACCTCGAGACCGATTCGATCGGTGTTGTGGTGCTGGGTAACTACGAGTCGCTGAAGGAAGGCGACGAAGTCAAGCGGACCGGCGATGTCCTGTCCGTCCCGGTGGGGGAGAACTTCCTCGGCCGGGTCATCAACCCCCTGGGTCAGCCCATCGACGGCCGCGGTGACATCGAGTCCACCGAGACCCGCGCCCTGGAGCTGCAGGCACCGTCGGTGCTGCAGCGCCAGCCGGTGCACGAGCCGATGCAGACCGGCATCAAGGCCATCGACGCGATGACCCCGATCGGCCGTGGCCAGCGTCAGCTGATCATCGGCGACCGCAAGACGGGTAAGACCTCCGTCTGCATCGACACCATCCTGAACCAGCGTGAGAACTGGGAGTCCGGTGACCCGAGCAAGCAGGTGCGTTGCATCTACGTTGCCATCGGTCAGAAGGGTTCCACGATCGCTTCGCTGCGGCAGACCCTCGAGGACCAGGGCGCCCTGGACTACACGACCATCGTGGCAGCCCCGGCCTCCGACTCCGCCGGCTTCAAGTGGCTGGCGCCGTTCTCCGCCGCCGCCCTGGGTCAGCAGTGGATGTACGAGGGCAAGCACGTCCTCATCATCTTCGATGACCTGACCAAGCAGGCCGAGGCCTACCGCGCCATCTCCCTGCTGCTCCGTCGTCCGCCGGGCCGCGAGGCGTACCCCGGTGACGTCTTCTACCTGCACTCCCGTCTGCTGGAGCGTGCTGCGAAGCTGTCCGACGAGGAGGGCGCAGGTTCGATGACCGCGCTGCCGATCATCGAGACCAAGGCCAATGACGTGGGTGCCTTCATCCCGACCAACGTCATCTCCATCACCGACGGCCAGGTCTTCCTGGAGTCCGACCTGTTCAACCAGGGCGTCCGGCCGGCCATCAACGTCGGTGTGTCCGTCTCCCGTGTCGGTGGCGACGCACAGACTAAGGGCATGAAGAAGGTCGCCGGTAACCTGCGACTGGACCTCGCCGCCTACCGTGACCTGGAGGCCTTCGCGGCCTTCGCGTCCGACCTGGACGAGTTCTCCAAGGCCCAGCTGGAGCGCGGCGAGCGTCTCGTCGAGCTGCTGAAGCAGAAGGAGACCCAGCCCCAGGCCGTCGAGGATCAGATGGTCTCCATCTTCCTCGCCGGTGAGGGTGAGTTCGACACGGTCCCCGTCGTCGACGTGCGCCGCTTCGAGTCGGAGCTGTGGGAGTACCTGCACGCCAACAACGCCGACGTCTACGAGCAGATCAACGGTGGCAAGCCGCTGTCGGACGACTCCAAGAAGGCACTGGTCGCCGCGACCGGCGACTTCAAGCGTGGCTTCCAGTCCACGGACGGCACCCCGGTCATCAACGAGCCGGAGGCCCAGGCCCTGGCTGACGAGGATCTCGACCAGTCGCAGATCAGCGTCTCCCGCAAGAAGTAGCGCGGGGAACTTAAACGATGACTGCACAGACCGAGTACACAGAAGAAGGGAGGTAGCAGCGATGGCAACACTTCGCGAACTGAGGGGACGGATCAAGTCCGTCAACTCGACGAAGAAGATCACGAAGGCCCAGGAGCTCATCGCGACCTCCAAGATCACCAAGGCGCAGGCTCGCGTGAGCGATTCTCAGCCGTACGCCGACGAGATCACTCGGGTCATCCAGCGTCTCGCATCCGCGTCCTCACTGGACCACCCGATGCTCGACGTCGAGGCCGAGGCCAAGCGCGCCGCTATCCTCGTCATCACGAGTGACCGTGGCATGTGCGGTGGATACAACCACAATGTGCTGAAGAAGACCGCCGAGCTGCGCAAGCGGCTCGAGGGCGAGGGCAAGGACGTCGTCCTGTACATCGCCGGCTCCAAGGGAGTCACCTTCTACAGCTTCCGTGGTGACGACTTCGCCGGTTCATGGACCGGGTTCTCCCAGGACCCGGACTACGCCGCGACGCACGACCTCCGCCGCCACCTCATCGACGGCTTCACCGCCGGCGACGAGGGCAGCGTGCACTGGCGCGACGGGCTGAACGTCCCGGAAGGCACCGAGCTGACCGGCTTCGGCGAGCTCCACGTGGTCTACACGCGGTTCGAGTCGATGCTCACCCAGACGCCGCGTGCCATCCGCATGCTGCCGATCGAGACCCAGCAGGACGACGAACCGCTGCAGACCGGGGACGACATGCTCTCCAATGCCAGCGACGACGTCAGCGCCGAGGTCGAATTCGAGCCGGATGCGGACACGCTCCTGACGGCACTGCTGCCGCAGTACGTCTCCCGGAGCATCTTCGCCCTGATGCTGGAAGCCGCCGCTAGTGAGTCCGCTGCCCGCCGTACCGCAATGTCCGCTGCGACGGACAACGCCACCGCGCTGGTCAACGACCTCTCCCGGGTCGCCAACCAGCTGCGTCAGGCAAAGATCACCCAGGAAATCTCAGAGATCGTCGGTGGCGTCAACGCGCTCGCCGACAGCGGAGAAAGTGACTAACTATGACTACAGCTACTGAGGTGCAGCGCGACAGCGCTGCATCGACTGCTGCCGGTCGCGTGGTCCGAGTCATCGGACCTGTCGTCGACGTGGAGTTCCCGCGTGGCGCTATGCCGGCACTGTACAACGCACTCGAGGTGGAGGTGACTCTGGAGTCGGTGGCCAAGACCATCGTCCTGGAGGTCGCCCAGCACCTCGGTGACAACATCATCCGTGGTGTCTCCATGGCCCCGACCGACGGACTCGTCCGTGGCGCCGAGGTCATCGACACCGGCCGTCCGATCTCCGTGCCCGTGGGCGACGTCGTCAAGGGCCACGTGTTCAACGCCCTCGGTGACTGCCTCGACGAGCCCGGCCTCGGCCGTGACGGCGAGCAGTGGGGCATCCACCGTGAGGCCCCGAACTTCGACCAGCTCGAAGGCCGCACGGAGCTCATGGAGACCGGCATCAAGGTCATCGACCTGCTGACCCCGTACGTCAAGGGCGGCAAGATCGGCCTGTTCGGCGGCGCCGGTGTGGGTAAGACGGTGCTCATCCAGGAGATGATCACCCGTATCGCCCGCGAGTTCTCCGGTACCTCCGTGTTCGCCGGCGTCGGCGAGCGCACCCGTGAGGGCACCGACCTCCGTCTGGAAATGGAGGAGATGGGCGTCCTCCAGGACACCGCCCTCGTCTTCGGCCAGATGGACGAGCCCCCGGGAGTCCGTATGCGCGTGGCGCTGTCCGGTCTGACCATGGCGGAGTACTTCCGCGATGTCCAGAACCAGGACGTGCTGCTGTTCATCGACAACATCTTCCGTTTCACCCAGGCCGGTTCCGAGGTCTCCACGCTGCTGGGCCGCATGCCCTCCGCCGTGGGTTACCAGCCGACCCTGGCGGACGAGATGGGTGTGCTCCAGGAGCGGATCACCTCGACCAAGGGCCGTTCGATCACCTCGCTGCAGGCCGTCTACGTGCCCGCGGACGACTACACCGACCCGGCCCCGGCGACGACGTTCGCCCACCTGGATGCGACGACCGAGCTCAACCGTGCCATCGCCTCGAAGGGTATCTACCCCGCGGTGGACCCGCTGACCTCGACCTCGCGCATCCTGGAGCCCGGCATCGTCGGCGAGCGCCACTACGCGGTCGCCCAGCGTGTGATCGGTGTTCTGCAGAAGAACAAGGAACTGCAGGACATCATCGCCATCCTGGGTATGGACGAGCTGTCCGAAGAGGACAAGATCACCGTCCAGCGTGCCCGTCGTATCGAGCGCTTCCTGGGTCAGAACTTCTTCGTCGCGCAGAAGTTCACCGACATCCCCGGCTCCTTCGTGCCCCTCGAGGACACGATCGACGCCTTCGAGCGCATCTGCGACGGCGAGTTCGACGCCTACCCGGAGCAGTGCTTCGACGGTCTGGGTGGACTCGACGACGTCGAGGCCGCCTACAAGAAGCTCACCGAGAAGTAAGGGGTCACGCACATGGCTGAGATTGCCGCTGAACTGGTGGCCGTGGAGCGGATGCTGTGGTCGGGTAAGGCCACCTCCGTCACCGCACAGACCACCGAGGGCGAGATCGGCGTGCTCCCCGGTCACGAGCCGCTGCTCGGCCAGTTGGTCGACAACGGTGTCGTGGTCATCCGGACCACCGAGGGTGAGACCTTCGTCGCCGCGGTACAGGGCGGTTTCCTGTCCGTGTCCACGTCGAAGATCACCATCCTCGCCGACTCCGCGCTGTGGGCCCACGAGGTCGACACCGCCGAGGCCGAGGCGCGCGTCCGCGACGCCTCGACCGACGAGGAGCGAGAGCTGGCGCAGTCCGAACTTCGCGCCGTGAAGCGTCTGCAGGAGAGCTGACAGCCGCTCCAGCCTGCCGCCGGGCCGGCCACCTCTTCACCGAGGTGGCCGGCCCGGTTTTCGTCGTGCGTGCACCTGCGCGCCCGGACCGGCGGCTCGGCTTGCCTATTCCTTTTGGTACTGCCCCTGAACGACGGTAATATCGACGAAAAGTTCTAAGGCGCGACCCCGCCGGCCCGGATGACCACCGTGCGGAGGGATCGCGACCGAGAAGGGGCGTGACTGGTGCTGTTGAACATTCTGATTACCGTCGTGGTGATCGCACTCGCATGTGGCGTGATAATCGCCGGCGCGAGATTCCTCACCCTCCGCAGTCGGGGCATCCCCGTGGTGGTCAGAAGCCTTCCCAACCAGGACGGGCGGCACTGGCGCCACGGGGTTCTTGTATACGGCAGCGGTATCGCCCGGGTGTACAAGCTGCGCTCCGTGCGTCCGGAGTCGGACCTGCAGCTCAACCGGCACCACACCGAGATCACCGACCGGCGCATCATCACCGACCGTGAGTCGGCCTTCCTGGAGCCCGAGCTTCACGTGATGACGTTGGAGGACGGGGCCAAGACCTGGGAGGTCGCCCTGGACGATGCGGGGGACACGGCCCTGGTGTCGTGGCTGGAGTCGGCACCTTCGGAGCGGATGATTCGCTCGGACCTGCGCACGGTGAGGAAACGGGGCATACGGTAGCCTGTCCCTCATGCGTTTGGTCATCTGCCGCTGCTCCGTCGACTACGAGGGGCGCCTCGCGGCCCATCTCCCGGAAGCTGACCGTCTGGTCATGGTGAAGGCGGACGGCTCGGTGAGCATCCACGCCGACGACCGTGCCTACAAGCCGTTGAACTGGATGACGCCGCCGTGCACGCTCAGCGTCGCCGAGGGCGACGACGTCCCCGACGAGCTGTCGGAGCAGGGCGTGACGGCGGTGTGGACGGTGGAGAACCCGAAGAAGGAACGCCTGACCATCAAGATCGGCACGGTCTACTCCGACACCTCCCACGAGCTCGGTGAAGATCCGGGCCTGGTCAAGGACGGTGTGGAGTCGCACCTGCAGGAGCTGCTCGCCGAGCAGATCGACATCCTGGGGGAGGGCTACACCCTGGTGCGCCGGGAGTACCCGACCGCGATCGGGCCGATCGACATCCTCTCCCGCGACGCCGACGGTGCGGCCGTCGCCGTGGAGATCAAGCGGCGCGGTGGCATCGACGGGGTGGAGCAGCTCAGCCGGTACGTGGAGCTGCTCAACCGGGACGAGCTCCTGGCCCCGGTGCAGGGTGTCTTCGCCGCCCAGGAGATCAAGCCCCAGGCCAAGACCCTGGCCGAGGACCGTGGCTTCCGCTGCGTCACCCTGGACTACCAGGCGATGCGCGGGGTGGAGTCCGACGAGCTCCGCCTGTTCTGACGTAGGCCGGGAGCGGGTCGATGCCGAGACGCAACAGGAGGGACGCGACCCCGTCGCGCGGGCTGCCGCGCGACGGTGGGTCCTACCTGGGCACCCGGCGTGAGGACGCGCCGTCCTGGGCGGGCGGGACGTCCGGCTGGACGGAGAGTTACCTGGTTCGACGGATCGGCCCGAAGGCGGCGGTGAAGTACTACGTCTGCCCGGGCTGCAACCAGAACATCCCGCCGGGGGTGGCGCACATCGTCGCCTGGCCGGACTCGCACCGCGGTGGCGACGACCGGCGTCACTGGCACTCCGGGTGTTGGGAGCGGAGGCGTACGGGGCGGCGCTAAGATGGGGCGCCATGACGACACCGAACCATCCGGGACAGCATCAACAGGGCGGCGCGGCGGCCCCGAACCGTTTCGCGGCCGGCGCCGTGGACCTCGGGGCGGTCAAGGAGTCCGCCGACCAACGCCAGCGGGCGGCGGAAAGGTCGAGGCAGGAGGCCGAGTCGGGGGCGCGCATCGCCCGTAGTGCGGCGGTGACGCCGGAGAGTTTCGAGCAGGACCTGGTGGTGCGCTCCACCCAGGTCGCGGTGATCCTGCTGCTGGGCAGTCCGCGTGCCGAGGGGTGCGCGGAGATGTCCGCCGAATTCACCCGACTGGCTGAGGCGCAGGACGCCTCCGGCGCCCCCGTGCAGTGGGTCTTCCGCGAGGTTGACGTGGACACCACCCCGGAGATCGCCCAGGCGCTGCAGGTGCAGGCCGTGCCCACGGTGCTGGCGCTGGCCGGCGGACGTCCGTTGACGAACTTCGAGGGCGTGCAGCCCGCCGAGCAGATCGCGCAGTTCGTGGACGCCGTCGTGCGCGCCGTGGACGGTCGGCTGCCGGGGCTGCCGGAGTCCGACGGTAGCGAAGACGCCGGTGCCGGCGCTGACGGCCTTGACGCCACCGACGGGGGAGAGGACGCCGTCGACCCGCGCTTCGAGCGCGCCGGCGTCCTGCTGGACGGCGAGGACTACGCCGGGGCGGTCGCGGTCTACGACGAGATCATCGCGAACCCTGGCGCAGACCCCGCCGCGGAGCCGGAGGCCGTGCAGGAACTGGTGGCGGAGGCGCGTGCCGCCCGCGTGACGGCACTGCTGCTGGAGCGTTCGGCGCAGGGGGCGTCCGACGAGGTCGACGACCTGCTGCTGGCCGGTGAGCGGGTGCAGGCCTTCGACACCCTCATCGAGCGCATCAGGACCAGCGCCGGCGACGAGCGCGACGCCGCGCGCAGCCGGCTGCTGGAGATCTTCGCCATGTACGACACCGCCGATGCCGAGGTCATCGCGGCGCGTACCCGCATGGCCTCGGCACTGTTCTGAGGTGGGTGGGGCCGGTGGACCCCTGATCCACCACGGCGCGGCACGGTAGGGCACGATGGAGGACGTGAACGACACCATCATCTCCTCACCCGCCACCGCCGACGCCCTCGACGAGGACCTCGTCCTCGACCTGCGCGAGGTGACCATCGTCCGCGACGGACGCCATGTCCTGCACCCGGTGACCTGGCAGGTCGAGGTCGACGAGCGGTGGATCATCATCGGTCCGAACGGGGCGGGCAAGACCTCCCTGCTGACCATCGCCGGGGCGCGCCAGTACCCCTCGTCCGGCACCGCCCGGATCGTGGGGGAGACCCTGGGCAAGACGGACGTGCGCGAGCTGCGCACCGCGGTGGGCATGTCGTCGGCCGCGGTGGCCCACCAGGTGCCCGGCGGGGAGAAGGTCCTCGACCTGGTGATCTCCGCCGGCTACGACGTGATGGGCCGCTGGCGTGAACGCTACGACCGGGGTGATGAACTGCGTGCCATGGAGATCCTGGAGCAGATGGGTGCGCTGCACCTGGGGGAGCAGACCTGGGAGACGCTGAGCGAGGGCGAGCGTAAACGCGTGCTGATCGCGCGTGCCCTGATGACCGACCCTGAACTGCTGCTGCTCGACGAGCCGGGCGCAGGCCTGGACCTGGGTGGGCGTGAGGACCTGGTGCGCATGCTCGGGGAGCTGGCGGAGGACCCGGACGCCCCTGCGACGGTGATGGTGACCCACCACGTCGAGGAGATCCCCCCGGGATTCACCCACGGCATGATCCTCGACGAGGGCAGGGTGGTCGCCCAGGGGCTGCTGGAGGACGTGATGACCTCCGAGAACCTGACCCGGGCGTACCACCAGCCGATCTCGTTGTCCTTCGACGACGGGCGCTACTTCGCGCGCAGGGCACGCACCGGGGGAAGCCACCGGGCACGCTGAGGGCCAGGAACCGGCCCACACGACTATGGTGGAGGACATGGTGGACGGCAGTGTGAACGGCAGTGAGCGTGACGGCGCACGTGACGGGGCACCTGACAGGGCACGTGACGGGGCACCTGACAGGGCACGTGACGGGGCCCCGGGGGCGGTCGTGCCGGCCCGGCACGCCTCGACGCTGATGCTGCTGCGAGATACGCTCAGCGGCCCGGAGGTGTACGTCCAGGAGCGTGCGAGCACGATGCGTTTCTGCGCGGAGATGACGGTCTTCCCCGGTGGCGGGGTCGACGCCCGGGACCTGCCCGGCGACGGCGACGGCGACGGCCACGACTCCCCGGAGATCGGCTGGCAGGGCCCCTCGCCGCAGTGGTGGGGCGAGCGGCTGGGGACCTCGCCGGAACTGGCGCGCGCCCTGGTGTGCGCGGCGGTGCGCGAGACTTTCGAGGAGACCGGCACCCTGCTGGCCGGCTATGCCGGTGAGGCAGGGGAGAACGGTTCCGGGCCGGTGCGCGACACGGTTCCCTACCTGCCGTTCCGGCAGGAGCTCGAGCAGCACCGGCTGGCCTTCTCCGACTTCCTGAGCATGCACGACCTGGTGCTGCGCGGCGACCTGCTGCGCCCGTGGGCGAACTGGGTGACCCCGGAGTCGCAGCCGATCCGGTACGACACGGCGTTCTTCGTCGCCGCGATGCCCGAGGGGCAAGAGACGCACGGGGACACCCGTGAGGCCAGTTCGACGGGCTGGTTCCGTCCGGCCACGCTGCTCGACGGCTGGCGCAACCGCAAGATCAACCTCATGCCGCCGACGTGGTCGCAGCTGAAGATGCTCGACACCTTCCGCAGTGTCGGGGAGATCCTGGACTTCGCCGAGACGCTGCGGGTGGACCCGGTGCGTTCCGAGCCGGTCGACGAGCCCTACATGGCCGAGTACTACCTGCTGGAGACCCGGATGTACGGCTACCCCGAGCGGGTGTTCGCCCCCGGCATGAAGTTCGCCGTCGACCCGGGGGAGCTGCCCCCGTCCCCGTTCGCGTGAGTTTCACGCTGGAGGAGGTCGACTGGCTCGTGGCGCACCCGGACGCCGTGGCCGGGGCGGAGAACCTCGCGCTGACGAAGTCGAGCCGGGTCGCTGACACCGCGACGCTGCGCCGGGAACACGGCGAGCACGCCCGCGCCCTGATGGAGCTGGTCGCCGCCCGGCGTTCGGCCGTGGCCGGCGGCAAGGTGCCCGGTGACTGGCTGGTGTGCGGGGACTCCGCCCAGCAGGCGACACCGGCGGTGGTGGCCGCCGAGCGGGCGGACCACATCGCCACCATGCTCGGGGCCGGCACCGGCGGGCAGGCGGGCGGGGGGCTCGTCGTCGCCGACGTGACCTGCTCGGTCGGTACCGAGCTGCCGCATCTCGCCGGACGCTTCGGCACGGTGCTCGGCGGCGACCTGGATCCGTCCCGGCTGGCGATGGCGCGCCACAACATGACGGTCACAGGACAGGACGCAGGACGCGTCGCGCTGGTGCGTGCCGACGCGGTGCGTCCCGTCTTCGCCCCCGGTGCCGTGGACGTGGTGGTCGCGGACCCGGCCCGCCGGACGGCCCGCGGGCGGATCCGCGACCCGAAGGACCTGCTTCCGCCGCTGCCGGACCTGCTCGAGGCGCACCGGGGGTCCGCGGTGGCGGTGAAGTGCGCCCCGGGCATCGACTACGGCGAGTGGGAGGGCCAGGTCGACGTGGTCAGCGTGGACGGCGGGGTGAAGGAGGCGTGCCTCTACACCCCGGAGCTCGCGGCGCACGAGCGTCGGGCCGTGGTCTTCCGCGACGGTCGACGCCGCGTCCTGACCTCCGACGACCCGGAGTCCGAGGAGGTGGGCCGCGTGGGGCGCTACATCCTTGACCCGGACGGTGCGGTGGTGCGCGCCGGGCTGGTCCGTCAGTACGCCGCCGCCCTGGGCTGGTGGCGGGTGGACCCGCACATCGCCTACCTCAGCGGCGACTCCCTGGAGGACCTGTCGGCGAGGGGGACGGGGACGGAGGGGGCCTTCCTGCCCGGCCAGCGCGTCTTCGAGGTGATCGAGGAGGTCCAGCTGAAGAAACTGCGTCCGGCGTTGGCGGCGTTGGACTGCGGACGTCTGGAGATCCTGGTGCGTGGGGTCGACGTCGACCCGGACCAGTTGCGCCGCAAGATGAAGCTCAAGGGCGGGCGGGAGCTGACGGTCGTGCTCACCCGGATCGGCGACGCCTCTGTAGCGGTCATCACCGAGGAACTACACCTGCGGGGGTAGTTCTAAATAAATGATTTCTGCGACAGTTGGCCTCGTCGTCGCAGGTGACGCGCTTACGCCGGTGACGTGACCCGGGGGGAAATCCCAATGTGGGGTACATCACGGTGATTCGCAGGTAGACTTCGGACCGAAGAAAAGCACCCCAAGCAGGAAGGCCTATGAATGTCGAACATCGTGGTTCTGGTCAAGCAGGTGCCGGACACCTATTCCGAGCGCAAGCTGACCGATGACGACTTCACCCTCGATCGGGAGAGCGCTGACGCGGTCCTCGACGAGATCAACGAGAACGCCGTCGAGGCTGCGCTCCAGCTCAAGGAAGCTGGCGGCGACCGCAACGTCGTCGTTCTCTCCGTCGGCCCGGCCAGCGCTAAGGACGCGCTGCGCAAGGCGCTGTCCCTCGGTGCTGACGAGGCGATCCTCGTCACCGACGACGCACTCGCCGGTTCCGACGCGCTCGGCACGGCCTGGACCCTGTCCAACGCGCTGAACCTCGTCGACGACATCGAGCTGATCATCGCGGGCAACGCCTCGACCGACGGCGTCGCCGGCGCGGTCCCGGGTCTGCTCAGCGAGTACCGCCAGATCCCCGCCCTGACCCACCTCCGCACCCTCGAGGTCAGCGGCGACAAGGTCTCCGGCGAGCGTGTCACCGAGGACGGCATCTACACCGTCGAGGCCCCGAAGCCGGCCATCGTCTCGGTGACGGAGAAGGCCAACACCCCGCGTTTCGCCGTCTTCAAGGGCATCATGGCCGCCAAGAAGAAGAAGATCCAGGAAGTCGGCCTCGCCGACATCGGAGTGGCTCCGGAGAACGTCGGCCTGGCCGCCGCCTCCACCTCCGTGACCACCGCTGCCCCGAAGCCGGAGAAGACCGCGGGCGAGATCATCACCGACGAGGGCGACGGCGGCAACAAGCTCGTCGAGTACCTCGTGTCGAAGAAGCTCGTCTAGTTCACCCACCGGTTCAGCGCGAACGAAACTGTCGAAAGGACATACACAACCATGACCAACGTCCTGGTACTTGTCGAGCACACTCAGGGTGAACTGAAGAACTCCACCCTGGAGCTCATCACCGCGGCCCGCGCGTTCGGCACCGTCGGTGCCATCGTCGTCGGCGCCCCCGGCACCGCCGAGAAGCTGCAGGAGGGTCTGGCCGCCGGTGGCGCCGAGACCATCTACGCCGCGGAGTCCGACGACGCCGAGAAGTACGTCGTCACCCCCTCCGTGGACGCCGTCTCCGGCCTCGCCGCCCAGCTGCAGGTCCCGGTGATCATCGCCGCCGGTGCCGCCGGCAACGAGATCGCCGGACGTGTCGGTGCCCGCGTGGCCTCCGGCGTCCTGTACGACCAGATCGCCGTCAACGCCGACCGTTCCTCCAAGGGTTCGATCTTCGGTGGCGACTTCACCGTGGACTCCACCGCCGGTGGCGCCTCGCCGGTCTACACCCTGCGTGCCGGAGCCGTCGACCCGGAGCCGCAGGCGGCCTCCGGTACGGTCCAGCCCGTCGAGCTGCCGGCCGCCGGCCCCACGGCCGTGACCATCACCTCCTTCTCCCCGGCGGAGAAGGCTGACCGTCCCGAGCTCACCGAGGCGAAGATCGTCGTCTCCGGTGGCCGTGGTGTCGCCGGCCCGGACGGCTTCCGCGACGTCATCGAGCCGCTGGCCGACGTCCTCGGTGCCGCCGTCGGTGCGTCCCGCGCCGCGGTCGACGCCGACTACTACCCGGGCAAGTTCCAGGTCGGCCAGACGGGCAAGACCGTCTCCCCGAACCTGTACCTGGCCCTGGGCATCTCCGGTGCGATCCAGCACAAGGCCGGCATGCAGACCTCGAAGACCATCGTCGCGGTCAACAAGGACGACGAGGCGGGCATCTTCGAGATCGCCGACTTCGGTGTCGTCGGCGACCTCTTCAAGGTCGCCCCGCAGGCCACCGAGGCCCTCAAGGCCCGCGGCTAGCCAGCCACCCCCGCATCCCCCCGGGGCCGGAGAGTAGACTCTCCGGTGAACCGGTGAGGTGCACCGTGCACGGCACGACGACGACCCGCACTCACCGAGTGCGGGTCGTCGTCGTTGCGCGTCGGGCCCTCACACCACACCCCGAAGTGCTCCCACGCGGGCGCCCCCGATAAGGACAACTCCTCCGTGACCACCCTCTTCGTCATCATGTGCCTGATGCTCGCCACCGTCCTCACGGTGGGTGTGGGTGACCGGATCGGGCTACCGTGGCCGGTCCTGCTGCTGCTGGTGACCACGGCGGTGATGTTCATCCCCGGCACCCCCACCATCGAGATCGAGCCGGAACTCATCCTCCCGCTGTTCCTGCCGCCACTGCTGTGGGCGCTGGCCAGACGCACCTCCTGGGGCATGTTCCGCGACCAGTGGCGCACCATCCTCAGCCTGTCGGTCGGCCTTGTCTTCATCACCGTGGCCGCGGTCACCGGTGTGACCATGCTGATCATCCCCGGGGTGGGGCTGGTCTCGGCCATGGCGGTGGGGGCCGCGGTGGCACCACCGGACCCCGTCGCGGTGGAGGCTGTCGCCGAGCCCGCGGGCATCCCGCGAAGGATCATCGGCTCGCTGCAGTCCGAGGGGCTGTTCAACGACGCCGCCTCCCTGGTCATCTTCAGTGCGGCGATCACCGCCGCGGAGTTCCACCACGACATCCACTGGTTCGAGGCCGGGGGAACGTTCATCTACAGCGCCCTGGGAGCCGTGGCGTCGGGCTGGCTGGTCGGCCGCGGTTCGGCCCTGGTGCTCGGGTGGGTGGACTCGCCGGTGGCCGGCAACGCCTTCACCTGGGTGCTGCCGTTCATGGTGTACCTGGCGGCGGAGGAGATCGGCGTGTCCGGGGTCATCGCCGTGGTCGTCGCCGCGGTGGAGCTGACCTCCCGCGCCGACGCCACCGCCGCCGACGCCCGGCTGACCGGCTCGGCCTTCTGGGAGGTCACCGAACTGCTCGTCACGGGCCTGGCCTTCGGGCTGATGGGCATGAACGTGCGCGACGCGATCATGGACGACGACACCGACCACCTCAACCCGGTGTGGTGGGGCCTGGTGATCTCCGTGGTGCTGATCCTGGTGCGGTTCCTCTGGATGTGCTGGCTGCTGCGGGTCAACCGCCGTAAGGGCGGACGCTACCGCGCGCCCATCCGGTTCACCGACGTGATCCTGCTCAGCTGGTCCGGCATGCGCGGGCTGGTGACGCTGGCCCTGGTGCTGTCGCTGAACCCGGTCGACTTCCCGATGCGCGACGAGTTCATCATCGTGGCCTTCGTGGTCCTGCTGTGCACCATGGTGATCCCGGGCCTCACGCTGCCCGCGCTGACGAACTACCTCCGCGAGCACCACGATCTCCAGGACCTGGACGACAAGCTGACCGAGGAGGCCCTCGACGAGGCCTACCGGGCGGCGATGAGCGTGGTCCGCCAGCAGATGGGCGAGGGGCTGTCCCCGGAGCAGGCGGCGAGGATCGAGGAACGCCTGGGCATCGTGCGCTCGGTCTCCAGCCTCGACGACAGCTCCGACGACACCTCCGAGGAGGTCAACGACGGTGGCACCGGGGCCATCCGCACCGGCTCGACCGGTGGGAGCGAGACAGAGGCGCTGCGCCGGCGCCGCGAGCACCGCCAGGAACTCGCGCGACGTGCCGTGGAGGTGCGCCGTGAGTCGATGTACGCCGCCCAGCGCAGCCTCGCCGCGGCGAAGTTCCGCAAGGGTGTCGACCCGGAGGTCATCGCCGAGAAGATGCGTGAGCTCGACCGACGCCTGCTGGCGTTCCCCGGGGAGAAGTGAGCATGGCACCTGTGACACGGAGGATCTTCGCCGACCACGCGGCCACCGCGCCGTTGCGTCCCGAGGCGGTGGACGCCGCCACGGCGGCCGCCGGCCTGCTCAACCCGGCCGGGCAGTACGCCTCGGGCCGTGAGGCCCAGCGCGTGCTGGAGGACGCCCGTGAGCAGGTGGCGGAACTGCTCGGCGCCGACCGCGCGGAGGTACTCTTCACCGCCTCCGGCACCGAGTCCGACAACCTCGCCGTCCAGGGGCTCGCCTTCGGTGCGCGGACGGCCCGCGGGCCCGGTGCCCGGCGCATCCACTCCGCGGCCACCGAGCACCCGGCGGTCGTGGAGACCGTCGACTGGCTGTGCGGCGACCTGCTCGGGGGCGGGGAACCGCTGTTCGAGCACGTCGAACTGGCGGTGGACGGCCACGGGCGTGTGGGCGCCGGGAACGTCCCGGCGCTGGATCCGTCCACCGACGCGCTGGTGACCTGCATGTGGGCCAACAACGAGACCGGCAACCTGCAGCCCGTCGCCGAACTGGCGGACCTCGCGGCAGGGTCGGGTGTGCCCTTCCACGTCGACGCCGTCCAGGCCGTCGGTCACGTCCCGGTGGACTTCCACGCCCTGGGCTGCACCACGCTCGCGGCGAGCGCGCACAAGTTCGGCGGACCGAAGGCCACCGGGATCCTGCTGGCACGTCGCGACGCCGGACTCGTCAGCCCACTGCGCGGCGGCGGGCAGGAACGTAAGGTCCGCTCCGGCACCGCCGACCCGCAGGGGGCGGCTGCCACCGCCGCCGCACTCGCCGCGGCCGTGGCGGAGACCGCCCGTGAACACGAACGTCTCAGCGTCCTGCAGGAGCGTCTGCTGGCGACCGTGCGCCAGATCCCGGACGCACGCACCTACACCGACCCGTCCGGCGGCGCCCTGCCCGGCCACGTGCACGTGGGGTTCCCGGGGGCGGAGGGCGACAGCCTGATCATGCTGCTCGACGTCGCCGGGGTCGACGCCTCCACCGGCTCGGCCTGCTCGGCCGGGGTCAACCGGGCCAGCCACGTGCTCACCGCGATGGGCGTTCCGGTGGACGTGGCCCGTGGTGCACTGCGGCTCACCCTGGGCACCGCCACCACCGCCGCCGACGTGGACCGGCTGTGCACCCTGCTGCCCGGGGTGGTCGACCAGGCCCGTGCGGCAGGCATGGCCTAGCAGGTGAGAGGCCGCGTACCCACCGTGTAGGGTGAAGGGCTGACTGCAGGGCCCCACACGTGGGGCGGAGAAGAGAGCACGAGAGGAACGGGTACACACGATGCGGGTTGTCGCGGCGATGAGCGGTGGGGTGGACTCCTCCGTGGCTGCAGCACGGGCACTGGAGGCCGGACACGAGGTCATCGGCGTGCACCTGGCGTTGAGCCAGTCGCCGGAGGCCGTGCGGGCGGGTTCGCGTGGCTGCTGCTCGCTGGAGGACTCCGCCGACGCCCGCCGGGTCAGCGACTCCCTGGGCATCCCGTTCTACGTGTGGGACTTCTCCGACCGTTTCAAGGCCGACGTCATCGACAACTTCGTGGAGTCCTACGAGATCGGCGAGACCCCCAACCCCTGCCTGCGCTGCAACGAGAAGATCAAGTTCGAGGCGCTGCTGGACCGCTCCATCGCCCTGGGGTTCGACGCGGTGGTCACCGGGCACTACGCCCGCCTGCACGACGGGGTCATGCGCCGCGGCATCGACGACAACAAGGACCAGTCCTACGTGCTCGGCGTGCTCGACGACGAGCAGCTGGCTCACTGCCTCTTCCCAGTCGGCGACACGGTCAAGCCCGAGATCCGTGAGGAGGCCGCCGGGCTGGGCATGGGTGTGGCCTCCAAGCCGGACAGCCACGACATCTGCTTCATCCCCGACGGCAACACCCAGGCGTTCCTGGGCAACCAGATCGGTCTGCGCCCCGGCATGGTCAAGTCCGTGGAGGGCGAGACCCTCGCCGAGCACGACGGCGTCTACGGCTTCACCATCGGCCAGCGTAAGGGCCTCGGCGTGGCAGGTCCCGCCGCCGACGGCCAGCCGCGCTACGTCACCGACATCGACGCCTCCACCGGCACGGTGACCGTGGGTGGGCGTGAGGACCTGCGTGTCGGCCACATCACCGCCGACCGGCTCAAGCGTCTGGACCCGGCCAAGCACGGCAGCACCTTCGAGTGCGACGTGCAGGTCCGCGCCCACGGCGGCGTGGTCCCGGCCACCGCCACCCTCGGCGGGGGATCGGTGGAGCTGGAGCTGCACGAACCGTTGCGCGGGGTCGCCCGCGGCCAGGCCGCGGTGGTCTACCTGCCGGACGCCGAGGGCGACATCCTGCTCGGGTCCGGCACGATCTGCCGGACGCAGCCCTGGTCCGAGACGGTGCCTACATCACAGGCGTCGCAGGCACGGACCGCGTGAACGAGACGATGACTCGTTTCGCCTGGTGGGAGGACATCCGCACCGACCACGTCGACCTCCGTGCCGCCCTGGCCGCGGCGTCCCGGCGCACCCGCGACGTGGACGAGGACGTTGGCGTGGTTCCCCCGCTGAGTCTGCCGCAGGGTGACCTTCTGCCCGCCAGCGCGGCGATGGGCGTGCTCGTCGGTGGGCCCTACCTGCGCTCCCACGCCCGCGGCTGGGAGATCGCCCCGGGCCGGACGCTGGACGCCCGGCACTTCCTGGGGCGGCTGCACGAGCTCACCGACATCGTCGCCGAGGTCATGCCGGGCACCGACCGGCTGATGGTGCACGTCACCGGCCCGTGGACCTTCGGGGCGGACGTGGAGTACCGCGGGCACCCGCTGTGCTTCGACCGTCCGGCGTTCCGGGACGTGGCGCTGTCGCTGGGCGAGGGCGTCCGGGAGTTCTGCGACGCGGTGGGAGCGTCGGTGGTGCACGTGCATGAACGACGCCTCGGCGAGGTCACCTCACACCTGCAGGGCGCGACGGAGTTCGAGACGATGCAGGTCGACCGCGAGGTCGCGCTGAACGTGGAGCGCAGGTTCATCGACCAGGTGCGTGGTGGGACCGCGCGCCGGGTGGTCCTGGACACCGGGCTGGTGTGGCCGGAACTGCTGCACACCGGCGCCGACGCGCTGGTCGTCGACGAGATCTCCGGGGAGCGCACCGACGACGTGGCCGGGCTGATCGACGCCGGGGCACAGGTCGCCTGGCGGGTCGACGACGCCCGGTCGAGCGAGGACATCGCCCGCGAGGTCATCGGCACGTGGCGGCTCTGGACCTTCGACGCGGCCACCCCCGAACCCCAGATCGACCTCGTCGCCGTGGGGGACGGGGTACTGAAACCGGGCCCGGCGGCCGAGCTCGCCCGGACCGTGCGCGGGGCCGCGGCGCTGCTGCACAGCAACTAGGCGCGGTGCCCCGGGGTCGGGAGGGGACTACTCGGAGCCGAGGTCCACGACCTCGAACTCCAGCAGCGAGGCGCCCGTGGCGACGGGCTTCTTGCCCTCGCCGCCGTGCGGGCCGCTGTGGGCGGCCTTCGCCGGGCCGTCCGCCCACGCCTGGAAGTCCTCCTCGGTCGCCCAGGTGGTGACCACGAAGTAGCGGGTCTCGCCGGCGGTGGGGCGCAGCAGCTGGAAGCCCTCGAAGCCGGGGGAGCCGTCGACGGTGTGTGCGCGGGCGGCGAAACGGGCCTCGAGCTCGGGGCCGGCGCCCTCGGGGACGTCGATGGCGTTGATCTTCACGACGGACATGTTGCTCCTTGCTTCGGGGTGAGAGTGTGTTTCCACCAGCGAGTCTACCGCCGTCCAGCCCCCTCGTCGTAGACGTCCTCGACGGCCGCGAACAACCAGGCGGGCTCGATACCGGAGTTGTCCGCCAGCCGGCGAATGGAGCACAGCACGCTCATCACCGGTAGTCCGAACTCCCAGGACCAGTCCTCGTCGGTGAAGGTACCGGACGTGATCGTCACGGTCGGCAGCTGCGCCCCCTCAGGTACTGGGGGACGGAACCCCGCAGTCGTGGATCCTCGACACGGTGGAGTCAGCGAAGATGAATCCGGGAGCGTGGCCAGGTTCAGGAACGTCGGCCCGGCTCAGCGTCATCACCGTGGACCACCAGCGTGCCATCGCCCAGCGCGTCGTGAATCTCGGTGTCGGTGAGCTGGGAGTCGAGGGCGAACCCGCGGAACCGGTCGAGTACGTCAGTGAAGGCCATCAGTGAAGGCCGCGAGGCTGATAGTAGTCCTGACGTCACTACAGTCGACTGTAGTGACGTCAGGACTACTTCGGTCGGTCGAAGTCCATTTGCGGGCGGTCAGCGCACCGCGTCCGGCCCTTCGGCCAGCAGTAGCTTGAAGCCGTCCTCGTCGAGGACCGGGACACCCAGGTCCTCGGCCTTCTTCAGCTTCGAGCCCGCCTTCTCCCCGGCGACGACGAAGTCGGTCTTCTTTGACACGGAGCCGGACGCCTTGCCCCCGTGGGCCTCCACGACCTCCTTGGCCTCGGTGCGGTCGAAGTCGACGAGCGATCCGGTGACCACCAGGGTCAATCCCTCCAGGGTCTGCTCCGGGCGCTCGGAGGCCTCGATGATCTGCTCCATGCGCACCCCGGCGGCGGCCCAGGCGTCGACGATCTCGCGGTGCCAGTCCACGGCGAACCAGTCCTTCACCGACTGGGCGATGATGCCGCCGACCCCGTCGATGTCGGCCATCTCCTCGACAGAGGCTTCGTCGATGGCGGGGATGGACTGCAGCTTCGCGGCGAGCGCCTTGGCCGCGGTGGGGCCGACGTGGCGGATCGACAGGGCGGTGATCACCCGCCACAGGTCCACACCCTTGGCCTCCTCGAGGTTGGCCAGCAGCACCTCGCCCTGCTTGTTCAGCGCGCCTGCCTTTGTGGTGTACGCACTGGTGGTGGCCAGCTTCTCCGGGGTGAGGGAGAACAGGTGGCCCTCGTCGGGCAGGACACCGGAGTCGATGAGGTCGTGGGCGGCGCGCTCGCCGAGCGCGTCGATGTCGAAGGCGCCACGTCCGGCGAGGTAGTTCAGGCGGTTCTGCAGCTGGCCGGGGCAGTAGCGGGTGTTGGGGCAGCGCCAGTCGGCGTCGCCGTCGCGGGTCGGCGACAGCGGCGTGCCGCACTCCGGACACAACGACGGGTAGAGGTACTCGCGTTCCTCCCCGGTGCGCGCGCTCTCCACGGGGCCGAGGACCTCGGGGATGACCTCGCCGGCCTTGCGGATCATGGCACGGTCGCCGAGCCGGACGCCCTTGCGGTGCGCCTCGGTGGCGTTGTGCAGCGTGGCCATGGTGACGGTGGACCCGGCGACGTAGGTCGGCGTCATGACCGCGTACGGGGTGGCGCGCCCGGTGCGTCCGATGCCCACGCGGATGGACTCCACGGTGGTCACCGCCTCCTCCGGCGGGTACTTGTAGGCGATGGCCCAGCGCGGTGCGCGGCTGGTGGCACCCAGGTCCTGCTGCTCGGAGACGTCGTCGATCTTCACGACGAGCCCGTCCATCTCGTGGGCGGCGTCGTGACGGTGCTCGCCCCAGTAGGTGACCGCGTCCAGCACCTCGGCCACGGTGCGCACCTGCCGGGTGTAGGGGCTCACGGGCAGCCCCCAGGCCTCGATCGCCCGGTAGCCGTCGTGCTGGCTGGCCGGCTCGAAGCCTTCGCGGGCGCCGATGCCGTGGCAGATCAGACGCAATGGACGCTTGGCCGTCTCCTCCGGGTTCTTCTGCCGCATCGCCCCGGCGGCGGCGTTGCGGGGGTTGGCGAACATCTTCTTGCCCTCGGCCTGCCGGTCGGCGTTCATCGTGGCGAAGTCCTCAACGGTGATGAAGATTTCGCCGCGGATCTCCACCAGGGCGGGCACGGGGAACTCGTCGGTGCCGGTGAGCACGTCCGGGATGTCGTCGAGGGTGCGGGCGTTGTGGGTGACGTCCTCGCCGGTGACGCCGTCACCGCGGGTGAGGGCGAGGTCGAGCCGGCCGTCGATGTAGAGCAGGTCGATCGAGGCACCGTCGATCTTCAGTTCGGTGAGGTAGGTCGGCGCGGGGGTGCGTTCGAGCCACTCACGCATCTCGTCGAGGCTGAAGACGTTGTCGAGACTGAGCATCTGCTCACGGTGGTCGACGTTGCGGAACGGTGAGTTCTCCGGCGACGGGGCGACCTCCTGGGTGGGGCTGGTGCCCTGCACCACCTCCGGGTGGGACGCCTCGAGCTCCTGGAGCTCACGCATCATCGCGTCGAAGTCGGCGTCGGAGATCTCGGGCGCCTCGTAGTAGTACAGCTCCCGGTGGCGGCGGATGTCGGACGCCAGCGTGGTCCACCGGTCTTCGGGTGTCTGCTCGGGAGTGTGCTCAGTTGTGTGCTCGGGTGTCTCAGTCACCTGGGCCAGTGTAGTGAGCGCGGTGCCGCCGGGGGAGCCGCACCTGGCGGCAACCGGATGGTTCTACGGACAGATGAGTGCCTGTTCACAGGGGACGGCACTCCTGTGGTGTGCATCACTACCGGTGGGGGTGGTGGTATCTGCGGTGGTCATAACTAGGTGGAGGTGGCGTCCGTGCCGTGCCCTGCGGTGATGGCGGGAATGTGATGTGGGTATCGGGGTGGTCGGAAGTTCGTGGGGGTAGATCTGTTCACCTGGGAAAACCTAGCGTTGTCGGTGTCAAGGAGCCCCACAGGGAACACCACACACGCAGACCAGCACTGAAATCCGATGGCTGCACCTCCAGAAAGGACGATCACATGTTCAACCTGCTCAGCCGTGAAGAGATCAACGAGATGACCGCCGGCGCCAACTACTTCCTGTTCGGTGACGACGAGGCCATCGCCGTGGACACCCCGGAGCACGACGACTTCCTCGTCTAGCCCCACCTGGTTCCCGTCGCCCGGGGTTTCATGTCCGGGGTGCGTTATAGAGTGGCTGCCATGACCACCGCCGAGCACTTCGACCCGACCCACCTCCTCAGCTTCGACCTGGAGACCACCGGAACGGATCCCTTGACCGCACGGATCGTGACCAGCGCGCTGATCACCATCAACGGCCGTGAACGCGACGACCTGGAGATGCTCGCGGACCCGGGGATCCCGATCCCCGAGGGGGCGTCGAAGGTGCACGGCATCTCCACGGAGTACGCGCAGGAGCACGGCCGCCCGCACGCCGAGGTGTTGTCCGAGACCATCGAACGCATCCGTGCCGGCTGGCGCGCCGGGGCTACCCTGGTCGTCTACAACGCCGCCTACGACCTCACCGTCCTGCGCAGCCTGGAACCGTCCTTCACCGTGGACGGCCCCGTCATCGACCCGCTCGTCATCGACAAGGCCAAGGACCAGTACCGCAAGGGGAACCGGCGGTTGGAGACCGTCTGCGAGCACTGGGGCGTCACCCTCGGCAACGCCCACGAGGCGACGGCGGACGCACTGGCGGCCGCCCGCGTGGCCTGGAAGCTGTCACGTGCCTACCCGGAGATCACCGAGGTGACCGCGGACGAGCTGATGCTTCAGCAGGCCACCTGGCACTACGAGTCGCAGTCGGGGCTGAAGAAGTACTTCGAGAACAAGGGGCAGACCGACCGCGCGGCCACGGTGAACACCTCCTGGCCCCTCCAGGCATAGCTGTTCAGTAGGATTGACGACCATGGCTAATTCCGCACCCAAGACCTCGGCCGAGTACCTCCGCGACATCGTTGCCGCGCCGGTCTACCGGGCGGCACGGCACACCCCGCTTGAGACCATGGACGCGCTGTCGGCACGCACCGGCAACCGGGTGCTGGTCAAACGTGAGGATCTGCAGCCGGTCCACAGCTTCAAGCTGCGAGGGGCCTTCAACCGCATGTCCCAGCTCACCGGCTGCGCCGGTGTGATCACCGCCTCAGCCGGCAACCACGCCCAGGGTGTGGCCCTGTCCGGCCGCGAACTGGGGATTCGCTCGGTCATCGTGATGCCCGTGACCACCCCGTCGATCAAGGTGGACGCCGTGCGCGGATTCGGCGGTGAGGTCGTGCTGCACGGGGAGAACTTCGACGCCGCGCAGGGCAAGGCCAAGGAACTCTCCGAGGTCGAGGGCCTGGTGTACGTACCTCCGTTCGACAACGAGGCAGTGATTGCCGGACAGGGAACCATAGGGCTGGAGATCTTCCAGTCCGCCGCCGTCGACCGGGTCTTCGTGCCCGTCGGTGGTGGTGGCCTCGCCGCCGGAGTGGCGGTACTGCTCAAGGAACTCAACCCGCAGATCAAGGTCATCGGTGTCGAGCCCGAGGAGTCTGCCTGCCTCACCGCCGCCCTGTGGGCAGGGGAGCCCGTGGAGCTCGAGCACGTCAGCCTCTTCGCCGAGGGTGTGGCCGTGCGCAAGATCGGTGCCGAGACCTTCCGGTTGTGCCAGCAGTACCTCGACGAGGTCGTGACCGTGAGCTCCGACGAGATCAGCGCGGCGATCAAGGACCTCTTCGACGACACCCGCGCGATCGCCGAGCCGGCCGGCGCGGTGTCCCTGGCCGGGCTGAAGAAGTACGCCACCGCCAACGACCTCCAGGACGAGACCCTCGTCAACGTGCTGTCCGGGGCGAACCTGAACTTCCACACCCTGCGCTACATCTCCGAGCGCGCCGAACTCGGTGAAGGTGGCGAAGCGATCTTCGCCGTCACCATCCCCGAGGAACAGGGCGCCTTCGTGAAGTTCTGCGAGGTGCTCAACGGCCGTATGGTCACGGAGTTCAACTACCGCGTCGGCGAGCGCGACGACGACCGGCGTGCCCGGATCTTCGTCGGTGTCCAGCTCAAGGAGGGCGCCGCCGAACGCACCGCCATCGCCGACGCACTGGACACCGCCGGTTACGATGTCGTCGACCTCTCCGACGACGAGGTCGCCAAGGAGCACGTGCGCTACATGATCGGCGGGGTGCCGCCGGCCTTCGTCGACGAGCGGATGTTCACCTTCGAATTCCCGGAGCACCCCGGTGCCCTGGTCCACTTCCTCGACGTGCTCGGCGCGAACTGGAACGTCACCGCATTCCATTACCGCAGCCAGGGAATGGACTACGGACGGATCCTCGCCGCCTTCGAGGACGCCCGTTCCGCCGACTTCGAGGCCCACCTCAGCGAGCTGGGTTACCCGTTCACCGAGGTGACGGACAACCCGTCCTACCAGCTGTTCCTGGCACCTGCGGGGGAGTAGACGACGAGGCCCGGGTCGAGGCGGAGGCCGCTCAGTCCAGCAGAGCGCCGAGGATCTCGCCGACCTCGCCGAGGTGCTCGATCTCGGAGAGCAGGAAATCCGGTCCGCCCGGACGGCCCAGGATCAGGATGTAGTCCGTGCCGGTCAACGGGGTCGCGGCCAGGGCGGAGTCCATCACCGTCCAACTCGACGGCACCCAGGTGTCCCGGTCAGTCAGGGCGCGTGCCTCGGTCACCGGGGTTTCCGACAGCACCCGGCCGTCGTCCTCCGGGGCGGCGGCGGACGCCGTCACACGGCGGGTGTTCTCCCCGGACTCCAGGATCACGGCCCACTGCACCGACATCGACTTCGGCAGCCGGTCGATCAGCTTCTGGACGCTGCCCAACGCCCGACGGCGGTGCCGGGCGACCTCGGCGAGCAGGCTGATCTGGCCGCGACGGTCCACCGTCCCGGAGAACGGGCGGATCGAGTCGACGTAGACCCCGTCGACCTCCTGGGCGGCGCTGATCAGGGCGTCCGCCAGGCGGCCGTTCGGCAGGTCGACGACGATGTCGTCGACGACCGAGCCGTCCGGATCATGCTCGACGACGTCCACGCTCCTGATGTCGGCGTCGATGGTGCCCATCGTGGCAGCGATGAGCCCGAGGGTGCCGGGGACGTCGGGAAGCCGGACGCGCATCAGATAGGACAAGGTGAACCTCAGTGTAGATAGGGCAGGGTAAATAAAGCGGAAACAATGCGTTGCGCCACGATTGTAGCGAACCGGGGCGGACGCACGCGCGGACACGGCGTCCTACTAGAGTGGTGCGGGTAAACCCTGCGACAGCACATGTACCGCACGAACGATGAAAAGGGGACCCACCTGTGTCCGAGATCTCCCGTGACGAGGTCGCGCACCTCGCCAGGCTTTCCCGCCTCGACCTGACCGAGGACGAGCTCACCAACTACGCCGCACAGATCGACGGCATCGTCGAGACCGTCGCCGCCGTGCGCGAGGTCGACACCGAGGGTGTCGAACCGCTGAGCCACCCCACCCAGAACGTCGACGGCGCGGTGTCGGTCATGCGTGAGGACGTCCCCCAGGAGTCCCTGACCGCCGAGCAGGCCCTGGACCAGGCCCCCAAGCAGGACCAGCAGCGCTTCCAGGTTCCCCGGATCCTGGGCGAGTAGAGGGCGAGACGACAGCGAAATGAGTGAAGTGAACAACACGACCTACACCGTCGGAACCCGGGACGACTCGGACCTGACGACCTGGACCGCCGCCGAACTCGCGGAGAAGATCCACGCCGGCGACGTCAGCTCCGTCGACGCCACCCGTGCCCACCTCGACCGGATCTCCTCGGTGGACACCGATGTCCACGCCTTCCTGCACGTGGGGGAGAAGGAGGCGCTCGCCGCCGCCGAGCAGGCGGACAAGGACATCGCCGCCGGCACCGTCGCGTCCTCCCTCGCCGGCGTCCCGCTGGCGCTGAAGGACGTCTTCGTCACCACCGACGCGCCGACGACCTGTGCCTCGAAGATGCTCGAGGGCTACATGAGCCCCTACGATGCGACGGTCACCCGCCGCATCCGTGAGGCCGGCATCCCGATCCTCGGCAAGACCAACATGGACGAGTTCGCCATGGGTTCCTCCACCGAGAACTCCGCCTACGGCCCCACCCACAACCCCTGGGACCTCAGCCGCACCGCCGGCGGTTCCGGCGGCGGCTCCTCCGCGGCCCTGGCCGCCGGCATGGCCCCGCTGGCCATCGGCACCGACACCGGCGGATCCATCCGCCAGCCGGCCGCCCTGACCAACACCGTCGGCGTGAAGCCCACCTACGGCACGGTCTCCCGCTACGGCCTGGTCGCCTGCGCGTCCTCCCTGGACCAGGGTGGGCCCACCGGCCGCACCGTGCTCGACACCGCCCTGCTGCACGAGGTCATCGCCGGCCACGACGCCAACGACTCGACGTCGTCCGAGCGTCCCGTCGCCCCCGTCGTGGAGGCCGCCCGCCAGGGCGCCAACGGCGACCTGACCGGCGTGACCGTCGGCGTGGTCAAGCAGCTCGAGAGCGTGCAGGGCCTGCAGGCCGGTGTGGCGGAGAGCTACCGGGCCTCCCTGGAGCAGCTCAAGAGCCAGGGCGCGACCATCGTCGAGGTGGACTGCCCGAGCTTCGAGTACGCGCTGAACGCCTACTACCTCATCCTGCCCTGCGAGGTCAGCTCCAACCTGGCCCGCTTCGACGGGATGCGCTACGGCCAGCGTCAGCTCGACGACGGCCAGCACTCCGCCGACCAGGTGATGTCCGCGACCCGCGCCGCAGGGTTCGGCCCCGAGGTTAAGCGTCGTATCATCCTGGGCACCTACGCGCTGTCCGTCGGCTACTACGACGCCTACTACCTGCAAGCACAGCGCGTGCGTAACCTCATCGCCCAGGACTTCGCCAAGGCCTTCGCCGACGTCGACGTGCTGGTCTCCCCGGTTACCCCGACCACCGCCTTCGAGCTGGGGGAGAAGGCGGACGACCCGCTGGCGATGTACCTGTTCGACCTGTGCACCCTGCCGCTGAACCTCGCCGGGGTGTGCGGCATGTCCGTGCCCGGCCCGCTGTCCAGCGACACCGGCCTGCCCGTCGGCCTGCAGATCATGGGCCCCGCACACGGCGACGACCGGCTCTACCGCGTGGGCGCCGCCTACGAGGCGGGGCGGCGCTAGACTGGCCGCAACCATCGCCGAGGCAGGAGGAGAGGCCAGTGAGCACTGAGGACGACGTCCGGCGCCTGGCCACCGCCCTGCCCGAGGTGGCTGAGCGTACGTGCTACGGGACGCCCGCGTTCTACGTGGCGGGCACGATCTTCGCACGCGTCCACGAAGAACCGGACGTGCTGGTGTGCTGGCGGGAGAGCCTGGAGGACCGTGAGTTCCTGCTGGCGGCAGACCCGGGGAAGTTCTTCACCACGGACCACTACGCAGGGCACGCCAGTGTCCTGGTCCGCCTCGATCAGGTCGACGTCGGTGAGCTTTCCGAGCTCCTCGCCGAGGCATGGGACGCCCGTGCCCCGAAAAGACTGGGGCGAGCGGCCGAATAGGCCCTGCCCTTCACACCTCCGGCCAGTTCCGTTCCAGGCCCTCGACGATGAAGTCCACCTTCACGTCCATGAATCCACGACCCGACCACGACTCGTCGGGCTGGAAGAGGTGCTCCTCGCCGATGCGCTGCCGCACCTTCTCCAGCCCCGAGACACCGGCGGTGTCGGTGGCGCGCATCATCTCCACCCCGAGCCGGGTGGCCATCACGGTGTCCCCGATGAAGTCCAGGGCGAAGGCCGCCTGCATCCTCGACCTGCCGTGCGACTCGATCACCCGGACGTAACCACGCAACGGATCCTCGATGTGGTCGAACGCCGCCGGGTATGAGAACAGGGTCCGGGCCAGCCCGGGTAACTCCTCACACATGCGCCAGCACTCGTCGGCCCAGAGACGCAGCGCGTCCTGCCAGCCGGCGTCATCCCCGGGAGGCTGGATCGTGGCGGCGACGCGGGCCAGGCAGGCCTCCAGCACCGCGTCCCGGGAGGGGAACACCCGGTACAACGCCGGGGTGACGACCTCGATCCGGCGGGCGACCGCGGACAGGGTGAAGTCGGCGATGCCCAACCCCAGCGCGGCGTCCACCACGTTCTCACGGGTGAACGTGGGCTTCGGCCCCGTCTTGCGTCCCGCCTGTCCAGGTGTGCTGCTCATGGTGCCAGCGTAGTGGGGGAGCGCGTCATCTACTCCACCAGCCTCCAGCCCTGCGCATCGTGCAGGTGGCTCCAGTAACGGGCGTACGTCCCACCGAGTGCCAGCAGCTCCGCGTGGGACCCCTGCGCCTCCACCCGGCCCTGCTCGTCGAGCTGCACGATGACGTCGGCGCGGGCGATGGTGTCCAGGCGGTGGGCGATGGCGAGCACGGTGGAGTGGGTGCGTAGTTCCTCCACCGCCGCGACGATGTTGGACTCGTTCTCCACGTCCAGGGCACTCGTCGCCTCGTCCAGCAGGACGACAGGCGCCTGCTTGAGCAGGGCACGGGCGAACGACACCCGCTGGCGTTCACCACCGGACAGTGCACGACCACCCTCGCCGACCCGGCTGTGCCACCCGTCGGCGAGCCGGGCGGCGACGGAATCCACCCCGGCCACGGATGCGGCGGCGACGACGTCGGCGTCCGAGGCGTCCTCCCGACCCACCCGCACGTTCTCCAGCAGGGTGTCGTCGAAGAGGTACACGTCCTGGAAGACCATGGACAGCTGCGACATCAGCTGTGTGGTGGTCTGCTCGGTGACAGGCGCACCGCCGACGTTGACGACGCCACTACCGGCATCGTAGAAACGGCTGATCAGGCGGGCCACCGTCGTCTTCCCTGACCCGGACGGGCCGACGAGTGCCACCATCCGCCCGGCGGGTATGTGGAGGTCCACGTCGCGCAGCACCGGGGAGTCCGGCGAGTAACCGAAGGTGACGTGCTCCAACGACACCGAACCGGGGGCGGTCAACTCCGCCGGACGGGACGGCTCCGGCAAGGGTGTGGCCGTGAGGACCTCGTCGATCCCGTCGAGCACGGCGCGCCGGCTCTCGATGCCCATCGCGCTCTCCGTGATCGCCGACAA
This sequence comes from Corynebacterium sp., assembly GCA_030450335.1. Lineage (GTDB taxonomy): Bacteria > Actinomycetota > Actinomycetes > Mycobacteriales > Mycobacteriaceae > Corynebacterium. Next base: position 30,928 of record JAKDIS010000003.1, read on the forward strand.
CGTGCTGGTGAAGCGGATCGCCAGGCCGATGAAGGCCAGTGCGGGAACCGGGTCCAGCGTGCCGGCGACCGCGAGTGAACTGGTCACGCTGATCAACGCCACGACCACGCCCTGGGTCGCCGCGCCGCCGAGCACCAGGCCGACGGTCTCCAGGCCCAGCGCACGCAGCTTCGTCGACCGGGCCCGCTCCATCGACTCGGTCAGGGGAGTGAAGTCACCGCTTCTGCCGCAGGACCGCAGCGCCCCCTGGCACTGGGCGAATTCCACGATCCGGTCGGCGAGATCGTCCTGGGCCGGGGCGGTCCGCCGGGTCGCCCGCCGCATCAGGGCGGTGGAGGCCACGGTCAGCAGCGCGAACACCGGGACAGAGACGGTGAGGACCAGCCCGAGCAGCGGGTCCCAGAACCAGGAGACCACGACGATGACCCCGGCCGCTGTCGTCCGGCTGATCAACGGGACGATCATGTGCGCGATGATCTCCCCGGTGGTCATCAACTCCGTGGACACGATGCGCGACAAACGGCCCGCCCGCGACCGGGCGAACCACCCCAGCGGCTGACGGGTCACCTGGTCGCCGACGAGCCGGTGGATGTTGCGCAGGAAGTCCAGGGCCATGGCGTACCCCCACCTGTTGGAGAGGTAGTTCGCCACGAACGTGGCCAGGGCGAGTCCGGCCAGGACCCACATCCACCCGCCGAATCCGATGCCCCACACCGGGTCCCCGGTGGCCAGGGCGGTCACTGCGGGCAGGAGGGCGCCCAGCGCCGCACCCTCGAGGAGTCCGACGAGGACGGCGATGGACACCACACGCCGCATCGCACCCGGGTCGGCGAGCATCCGGCGACAGCGGGGGATTATGTCGGTCAGGGGGAGGTTCATGACTGGAGTCCTTCGGTGTTGTCCCAGAGACGCGCGTACCCCGGATGGGCGAGCATCTCTGCGTGCTTTCCGGCGGCGACGACCCTGCCGTTGTCGGTGAGGATGATCTGGTCGACCCCGGTGATGACCTCGGGGCGGTGCGCGATGAGAAGCACGGTCCTGCCCCGCACGAGGGTGCTCAGCGCCTCCTGGATCTGGTGCTGGGACTCCGGGTCGGTCAGGGCGGTCGCCTCGTCGAGGATGAGCACGGGGGCGTCGACCAGCAGCGCCCGGGCGATGGCGATGCGCTGGGCCTGGCCGCCGGACAGGCCGGCCTGCGACCCGTAGACCGTCTCGAGCCCGTGGGGCAGCGCCTCGATCTCGTCGAGCACGTGGGCCGCCCGCGCGGCCCCGCGTACCTCGTCGTCGGTGGCGTCGGGACGTCCCAACGCGATGTTGTCCCGGATGCTGACCCCCAGCAGCTGCGGATCCTGCAGGACGAATCCGACGTGGGAGTACAGGTCCGGTACCCGGGAGACGGGGACACCACCGATTCTCACGGTGCCGGAGTCCGGGTCCGCGAAGCGGGCGAGCAGGGTGGCGATGGTGGACTTTCCGGACCCGGACGGCCCGACGAGCGCGGTGACGGTGCCCTGCGGCAGGGTGAAGCTGACGTCGTCGACGGCGGCAACGTCCGATCCCTCGTAGGAGTACGTCACCTGGTCGAAGACGACGTCGTTGCCGGCGGGGGAGGACGCGGCGTCCGCGCCTGTGTCCGTACCGTCCGGCAGGGTCGGGGTCTGCAGGAGCCGCACGAGACGCAGCGCGGCCTGCCCGGCGAGCTGGTGCGACCACATCGAACTCATCCCGACCTCGATGGCGAACGGCACCAGCAGGGCGATCAGGGATGTCGCGGTGACGTCGGCGACGCTGACGTAGTCGTGGTGGACCAACCACGCGCCACCGCCGAGATTGACCAGCAGGACCAGCGGTACGGCGAGAGTCGACTGGCCCAGGGCCGCCATGCGGATCAACGGCTGGCACCAGGCGCGGTAGAAGGCGTAGAAGTCGTCGGCGGCCTGCTGGTAGCGGCCGTGGGCCTTGCCGACCTGACCGAACGCCTTGACCACCGTGATGCCGGTGACGAACTCCACCATCCGGGCCGAAACGTCGGCGAGCTTGCGGTCCATCTTGACCGTGTTCTCACCCATGCCCCGCATCATCACCAGGTTCGCCGTCAGGTACAGCGGAACGGTCGCGATGGACAGCAGACCGAGACGCCAGTCGATGACGAAGGCGTAGGCCATCAGCGCGACGGGCATGACCAGCGCGTTCGTCCCTTCGACCGGTTGATGGGCGATGAGCTGGTGCACGGTGGTGATGTCGTCCTGCAGGGCCTTGCGAACCCGGCCCGAGTTCGTGGAGGTGAACCAGGACAGCGGGACACGGGCCAGGCGGGCGACGAGGTCACCGCGGATCCGGTGGCCGAGGCTGACGTCGGCCACATGGGCGAGTGTCAGGGCGATGAAGTAGACGAAGAGCCGGGCGGTGAAGGCGGTGAGCAGGATGAACAGCCACCGTCGGACGGCTGCGCCGTCGACCGCCTCGCCGTCGGCCGAGGCGCGGAGGAGGATCTCCCCGATCTGCACCAGCGCGACATAGGGGACGACGGCCAGGACCGCGGAGACCGCGGCGAGGAGGCGTCCGACCGCGAGCGGACCGGCGACCGGGGACAGCAGCTCCCGGAGCGCGGCAGCGCCGGCCTTCTGGTCGGCGCGACCGGAGGACCCCGAGTCGGTCGCCGGGTCCGTCCCCGGTTCTGCGTGTGGTGTGGTCATGTCTCTCCTGAGGTTTGGCAACCGTAACCATGAATGGGCTTCATGGTAGATCCGACGGGGCCTCCGCACAAGAGGGCCCCGGCGAAGTGGCGTACCCTCGTCGGCATGACCCAACAGGCACTGCACGGTGACGGGTGGGCCGTCGGCACCGACGGCACCCGACGGTGGGGCACGCTCGGTGCGGCGGGCCTCTTCCTCACCACCAGGGAAAACGACACGACCCTTCTCCTCGTCCAGCACCGCGCGAGCTGGACCAACTTCGGCGGCACCTGGGGGATCCCCGGCGGGGCGGTCGAGCCGGGGGAGTCCGCGGTCGAGGCCGCGCTGCGCGAGACGCAGGAGGAGACCGGCGTCGAACCGTCCGACGTCCACGTCTCCGACCACCTCGTCACCTCGCGCGCCGACCTCACCCACGTGCTGGTGCGGCTGCCGCTCGCCCCGGAGGACATGGTGCTTGCCGCACCGGTCACCGCGGCGGTGGAGGACGGGGCGACGCTGCTGGAGGCCGTGCGCTCCCACCGCATCACCCAGCCCGGCACCGGCTACCCGCTGACGATGACGATCTCCGGGCAGCTGTGCTGGGAGGTCCCGGACGACAGCATCGAGGAGTGGACGTACACCACGGTGCTGGCGACCTGCGACTCCGCGCTGGAGCTGTTCCCGTCGGCGGAGAGCGCCGACCTGGCGTGGTGCCCCATCGACGAGGTCGCCGAACTCCCGCTGATCCCGCCCTTCCGCGAGGCCCTGCCCGGGCTGCGGGAGATGCTGGAGGCCTAGGACCGCCTCTTCGTGGCAGACTGGTCCGTCGTGACCGAAAAGAACGCCTCGACGTACCCCACGATGCCGTTGCCGGCGAAGGACGCGTGGCCCGCGCTCTTCGCGTTGTGCACCGGTTTCTTCATGATCCTGCTCGACCAGACGATCGTCGCGGTGGCGACGCCGGAGTTCCAGCGTCAGCTCGGCGCCGACTACAACCAGGTCATCTGGGTGACCTCGGCCTACCTGCTGACCTTCGCCGTCCCGCTGCTCGTCACCGGACGTCTCGGCGACCGCTTCGGCCCCCGCAACGTGTACGTGGTCGGCATGACGGTGTTCACGCTGTCCTCGCTGTGGTGCGGGCTGGCGGGCAGCGTGGAGGAGCTGATCGCCGCGCGCGCCGTCCAGGGCCTGGGGGCGGCGCTGCTGACCCCGCAGACCATGGCGGTGATCAACCGCATCTTCCCGCGGGACAAGCGTGGCTCCGCACTGGGGGTGTGGGGCGCGACCGCCGGTCTGTCCACCCTGTGCGGACCGATCCTCGGCGGACTGATCACCGGCACCGTGGGCTGGGAGTGGGTCTTCTTCATCAACGTGCCCATCGGGGTGCTGTCGATCATCGCGGTCATGATGTGGGTGCCGCGGTTCCCGCCGGCGGCGCGGCGCATCGACCCGTGGTCCATCGTGCTGTCCGTTCTGGCCGTCTTCCTGCTGGTGTTCGGGCTGCAGGAGGGCGAGACGATGGACTGGGCCTGGTGGATCTGGGTGATGATCGTGGTGTCCCTCGTCCTGTTCGTCCTGTTCGTGCGCCAGCAGGTCGTCGCCGAGAAGCGGGGACGCGACCCGCTGATGCCGCTGAGCCTGTTCAAGGTGCGAAACTTCTCCCTGGGCAACATCGGCATCGTGGCCATGGGCTTCACCGTGGCCAGCGTGCCGCTGCCGTTCACGCTCTACTACCAGCAGGTGCACGGACTGACGCCGCTGGAGGCCGGCATGATGCTGGTCCCGCAGGCGGCGACGTCCCTGGTGCTGTCGCCCGTCGTCGGACGCATGACCGACCGCTACAGCCCGCGCGGGCTGGGTGCGTCCGGCTTCGCGGTGATGGGGCTGTCGATCGTGGGCATGACCGTGGTGATGTCCACCGACGTGAGCCACTACTGGACGGTGATCCCGTTGATCGGTCTGGGTGTGGGCAACTCGCTGGTGTGGGCGCCGAACTCCGCTTCGACGATGCGCGACCTGGAGCTCAGCCAGATGGGTGCCGGATCCGGCGTGTACAACCAGACCCGCCAGCTCGGCTCGGTGCTCGGCGTGGCGGCGGTAGGGGCCATGATGCAGTGGCGGCTCACCGTCGACGACCCCGGCGTGGCCTTCGGTCTGGCCGTGCTCCTGCCCGCCGCGACCATGCTCGTGGGGGTGGCGTCGTCCCTGTTGTCCAGGAACAACCTGCACCGGAGCTCGACAGTCGCAGCCGGGCCGTCGGCTGACTAGGATCAGTGGCATGCGCATCGCAACCTTGACCAGTGGAGGGGACTGCCCCGGACTCAACGCCGTCATCCGTGGCGTGGTCCGAACGGCGGCAGGCCGTGGAGCAACCGTCGTGGGATACCAGGACGGTTGGCAGGGGCTGGTCGAGGACCGCCGCATCCAGCTCTACGACGATGAGGACATCGACCGGATCCTCACCCGTGGTGGCACGATCCTGGGCACCGGCCGGCTCAAGACCGCCGACTTCAAGGCGTCGATCGACAAGATCCGCGAGAACCTCGACGACGCGGGCATCGACGTGCTCATCGCCATCGGTGGCGAGGGCACGCTCAAGGGTGCGCAGTGGCTGCACCAGCAGGGCCTACCGGTGATCGGTGTGCCCAAGACCATCGACAACGACGTCAACGCCACCGACTACACCTTCGGTTTCGACACGGCGGTGGCCGTGGCAACCGACGCCATCGACCGGCTCCACACCACCGCCGAGTCGCACAACCGTGTGATGATCGTGCAGGTCATGGGCCGGCACGTGGGCTGGATCGCCCTGCACGCCGGCATGGCCGGTGGTGCCCACGACATCCTGATCCCGGAGGTGCCCTTCGACATCGACGAGGTGTGCAAGCGCATGTCGCGTCGCTTCGAGCTGGGTGAGAAGTACGGCATCATCGTGGTGGCCGAGGGGGCGGTGCCCAAGGAGGGCACGTTCGACATCGGTGACCGGGCGGTGGACCAGTTCGGTCACCAGAAGTTCGACGACATCGGTGCGAAGATCGCCCACGAGATCGAGAACCGTCTGGACACCGACGTGCGTTCCACGGTGCTGGGTCACATCCAGCGTGGTGGTACCCCCACGGCGTTCGACCGGGTGCTGGCGACCCGGTACGCGGTGCATGCCACGAAGGCGGCGTTGCGTGGGGAGACCGGCAAGGTCGTCGCGTTGCACGGTGAGCGTATCGAGCTGGTGTCCTTCGACGAGGCGGTCGGCAACCTGAAGGTGGTGCCGCAGCAGCGTATCGACTCCGTCGGCGCGCTGATCGGGTAGCCACCCGGCCCGTCCTGCATGTATGTTTCCGCGGTGAACGACGTGCATCCGGCCCCTGCCGGACAGGGGAGGGGGTACCCGCTTGTAGGGTGACCCTCACCGCATCAGGCATCCCGCGTTCATCCCCGTCCTCGCGCGGCCGACCACCCCCGGCCCACGGAGATGACGCGCACTCACGGCTCCTTTCCGAAAGTGACCTGACCTCCCCGTGTCTTCTGTGTCTTCCGGGTCCTCCGCACCCTCCACGTCAACATCCGCGTCCTCCTCCGCCACCCAGGACCGTAGCGCCTACATCGCCTCGCTGGGCTTCCCCGTCCTGGTGATCATCGGCGGAGTCATCGGTTTCCTCGGCGGCGACGACCTGTCTGCCGCGACGTCCGGGTGGACCAACTGGCTGCTCGGGCTGATCATGTTCGGCATGGGGCTGACCCTGAAGCCCGGCGACTTCGTCCTCGTGGTCAAGCGGCCCCTGCCCGTGGTCGTGGGGGTCGTCGCACAGTTCGTGATCATGCCCCTGGCCGCCCTGCTGGTGGTGTGGGTCCTCGGGCTGCCGTCCGCCATCGCCGCCGGCGTGGTCCTCGTGGGCTGCGCCCCGGGCGGCACGGCGTCCAACGTGGTGTCCTACCTCGCCCGCGGTGACCTGGCCCTGTCCGTGGCGATGACGTCGGTCTCGACCCTGCTCGCCCCGCTGCTGACGCCGCTGCTCACCCTGTGGCTGGCCGGGCAGTACATGCCCTTGGACGCCGGCTCCATGGCGGTGTCGATCGTGCAGGTCGTGCTCGTGCCGGTCATCGCCGGGCTCCTGTTCCGTTTCCTGCTGCCCCGGCTGATCGAGAAGATCCTGCCGGCACTGCCGTGGATCTCGGTCGTCGCCATCGCCGCCGTGGTGGCGATCGTCGTCTCCGGAAACCGCGACAACCTCCTGGAGGCAGGTCTCCTGGTGCTGGTGGCCGTCGTGCTGCACAACACCCTCGGCCTGGCGCTGGGCTACGGTGCGGGCAAGGTCACCGGCCGGCCCGTCCCGGTGCGTCGCACCATGGCCATCGAGGTCGGGATGCAGAACTCCGGGCTGGCAGCCGGGCTCGCCGCACAGCACATGGAGCCGATGTCCGCGCTGCCCGGTGCCATCTTCTCCGTGTGGCACAACCTGTCCGGTGCGGTCTTCGCGGCCCTGTGCCGTGCGTCGGACCGTCGTGCGGCACAACGAACCGACCACAGAGCGGACCACGCCAGCGACGCCGCGGACGCCATCCACTAGACTGAATCACCATGACAGCCGTGGTGAACGATTACTCCGATGACGTGATGGACTTCGACGAGGTGCTCGAGCGCTTCGACCCCGTGATGGGGATGGAGGTCCACGTTGAACTCGCGACGCGGACGAAGATGTTCTCCGCGTCCTCGGCGGAGTTCGGTGACGCACCGAACACCAACGTCGACCCCTGCAGCCTCGGCCTCCCCGGAGCGCTGCCCGTGGTCAACCGCCAGGGCGTCGAGTGGGCCATCAAGATCGGCCTCGCCCTGAACTGCGACATCGCGCCCTACTCGCGCTTCGCCCGGAAGAACTACTTCTACCCGGACCAGCCGAAGAACTACCAGATCTCCCAGTACGACGAGCCCATCGCCCACGACGGCTACCTCGACATCGTGCTGGACGACGGCACCCCGTGGCGCATCGAGATCGAGCGCGCGCACATGGAGGAGGACACCGGCAAGCTCACCCACCTGGGTGGTGCCACCGGACGCATCCACGGCGCGACGGCGTCGCTGGTGGACTGCAACCGTGCCGGTATCCCGCTGATCGAGATCGTCACCAAGCCCATCGAGGGCGTGGGGGAGCGCGCCCCGGAGATCGCGCGCGCCTACGTCACCGCCCTGCGTGACCTGGTCAAGGCACTCGAGGTCTCCGACGCACGTATGGACCAGGGGTCGATGCGCGTGGACTCCAACCTGTCCCTGCGTCCGGTGGGGACCACGGAGTTCGGTACCCGTACCGAGACCAAGAACATCAACTCGCTGAAGTCGGTCGAGCAGGCCGTGCGTTTCGAGATGCAGCGCCAGGCGGCCTGCATCGTCAACGACGTGGAGATCATCCAGGAGACCCGCCACTACCAGGAGGCCGACGGCACGACCTCCCGCGGGCGCGTCAAGGAGACCATGGCGGACTACCGCTACTTCAACGACCCCGACCTGCCCCCGGTGCTCGCACCGTCCGAGTGGGTCGAGTCGATCCGCGAGACGCTGCCGGAGATGCCCTGGATCCGCCGCGCCCGCATCCAGGAGGAGTGGGACCTCAAGGACGAGGAGATGCGCGACCTGGTCAACGCCGGTGCCCTCGACCTGATCATCGCCACCGTCGAGGCCGGGGCCACCCCGTCCGAGGCGCGCAGCTGGTGGGTCGCCTACCTGTCCCAGAAGGCCAAGGAGGCCGGCGTCGAGCTCGAGGGCCTGGAGATCACCCCGGTCCAGGTCGCCCGCGTCGCTGCACTGGTCAAGGAGGGCAAGCTGACCAACAAGCTCGCCCGCAAGGCCGTCGACGGCGTGCTCGCCGGCGAGGGTGACGTCGACGAGGTCGTCGCCGCCCGCGGCCTGGAGGTCGTCCGTGACGACGGTGCGATCGAGAAGGCCGTGGACGACGCCCTCGCCGCCAACCCCGACATCGTCGAGAAGTACAAGGCGGGCAACAAGAAGGTCACCGGTGCCATCGTCGGTGAGGTCATGAAGGCCACCCGCGGCAAGGCCGACCCCGCTCAGGTGAACAAGCTCATCGCCACGAAGCTGGGCTGAGACCGGTCCACGTCGTAGAAACACCGACCCCCGGGGTGCCCACCCCGGGGGTCGATGCGTGGGGTGGGGACCCTACACGGGGGAGGTTTCGTTATCCGCAGAAACGTTAAATAGGTCCCCTCGGACGGTGTCGGGGGCACCGCATCCGGGAAAACGGGGGTGGTTGGCTGCCCTGCGCGGGAAGATCCGGACAATATCACGGAACCTCTGTTGGCGAGTCAGCTACATGTGCATAATAAACCGGACGTTAACATACGTGTACCCAATGACTGGGTCGACGTCCGGGCGCGCTCGCGACCTCCACCCACACCTATGGTGGGCATGCCGCGGCCCCGGAAAGCTCGACCACGCACCAGAGGAGCCCTCCGTTGCTCATAGGTATCCCCCGGGAACCGCAAACCTTGGTCTCTGCGACACCTGACACCGTCGGCAAGCTGATCAAGCTCGGCTACGACGTAGCCGTTCAGTCCGGCGCAGGTGACAAGGCGAACTTCCCCGACAGCCAGTTCGAGGCCGTCGGTGCCACGATCGTCGGCGAGGACGTCTGGTCCTCCGACATCGTCACCACCCTCGACACCCCGACCGCCGACCAGCGTGGAGCCCTGAAGTCCGGTGCCACCCTGATCTCCCGGCTCGCACCGGGACGCAACGACGAGCTCGTCCGGGAGCTGGCGGAGAAGAACGTGACCGCCATCGCCATGGACACCGTCCCGCGTATCAGCCGCGCACAGTCCATGGACGTGCTCAGCTCCCAGGCGAACATCGCCGGCTACCGTGCGGTCATCGAGGCCGCCAACACCTTCGGCCGGCTGTTCACCGGTCAGGTGACCGCGGCGGGCAAGGTTCCCCCGGCCACCGTGTACGTCATCGGCACCGGCGTCGCCGGGCTGGCGGCGATCGGCACGGCCAACTCGATGGGCGCGGTGGTCAAGGCCACCGACCTGCGTCCGGAGACCGCCGAGCAGGTGGAGTCGATGGGTGCGGAGTTCGTGGCCATCCCCACCGCCTCGGAGAAGTCCGACGACGGCTACGCCAAGGAGATGACCCAGGACCAGGCCGCCGCGGCGGCGAAGCTCTACGCAGAGCAGTCCGCGGCGTCCGACATCGTCATCACGACGGCCAACATCCCGGGACGTACCTCCCCGGTGCTGCTGACCGCGGCGGACGTGGCGAAGATGAAGCCGGGTTCGGTCATCGTGGACATGGCTGCCGCCAACGGCGGCAACTGCGAGCTCACCGTCGCCGGCGAGGTCACGACCACCGACAACGGTGTGAAGATCATCGGCTACACCGATCTCGCCGGACGCCTGCCGGCGCAGTCCTCGCAGCTCTACGGCCAGAACGTGGTGAACCTGTTCAAGTTGGTCACCCCGGGCAAGGACGGCCAGACCGTCCTGGACCTCGACGACGAGATCGTCCGCGGCATCACCGTGACCAAGGCTCAGGACGGTGCGCACGCCGCGCAGGACGCCCAGGCCGAGATCCTGTGGCCACCGCCACCGGTGAAGGTCTCCGCCGCCCCGGCGCCCGCGCCGAAGGCTGAGGCGGCCCCGGCCGCCGAGGAGGAGGCGCCGGCGAAGTCCACCCTGCCGTGGAAGATCCTCGCCGGGATCCTCGGCATCGCCCTGGTGCTGGTCAGCCCCCTGGAGGTCGCCGACGAGTACATGGTGCTCCTGCTGGCCGTCGTGGTCGGTTTCTACGTGATCACCGCGGTGACCCACAAGCTGCACACCCCGCTGATGAGCGAGACGAACGCGATCTCGGGCATCATCCTGGTCGGAGCGATCCTCCAGGTCGGATCGTCGAACATCGCCGTGGCAGTCCTGGCATTCATCGCCATCGTCGTCGCCTCGATCAACATCTTCGGTGGCTTCTTCGTCACCAGGCGCATGCTCACCATGTTCGAGGGAGGCAACTGACATGACCCTGACCAACCAGCTCATTCTCGCCAACGGTCCGAGTGAGTCCGTCCTGGAGTGGACGGACAAGGTCACCAACCTGGCCTATATCATCGCCGCCCTGCTGTTCATCCTGGCTCTCGCGGGCCTGGCCAAGCAGCAGTCCGCCTCCCGCGGCAACCGCTTCGGCATGGCGGGCATGGCGATCGCCCTGATCGCCACCATCGTCAAGGCCGTCGTGGCCTCCGCCGACGACTCCGAGAACTACAACAGCCCGTTCGTCACCCTGATCCTCATCGCCATCGCGATGATCATCGGTGCGGCTATCGGCATCCCGCGTGCCCGCAAGGTCGAGATGACCGGCATGCCCGAGCTCATCGCGATGCTGCACAGCTTCGTGGGTCTGGCCGCCGTGCTCATCGGCGTCAACTCCTTCATCCAGCGTTCGGAGTCCGACGAGCACGTCGCCGGCTTCAACCTGGGCGAGATCTACCTGGGCATCTTCATCGGTGCGGTGACGCTCACCGGCTCGATCGTGGCCTACCTGAAGCTGTCGGGGAAGATCAGCGGTTCGCCGCTGATGCTGCCCGGCCGCAACCTGCTCAACATCGGCGTGATCCTGGTGTCGCTGGTCGGCATGGGCGTGTTCATCGCCGCCGGCACCGACAACCCGGCACTGTCCTGGACCGTCCTGGGCGTGATGCTCGTGCTGGCCCTGGCCCTCGGCGTGCACCTGGTCGCCGCCATCGGCGGTGGCGACATGCCCGTCGTGGTCTCGATGCTGAACTCCTACTCGGGCTGGGCCGCCGCGGCCGCCGGCTTCATGCTGGCCAACCCGCTGCTGATCATCACCGGTTCGCTGGTGGGTTCCTCCGGTGCGTACCTGTCCTACGTGATGTGCAAGGCGATGAACCGGTCGTTCATCTCGGTGATCCTCGGTGGCTTCGGCGCCGACTCCTCCGGTGGCGACGACCGCGACTACGGCGAGCACACCGAGGTCTCCGCCGAGGACACCGCCGAGCTGCTCAAGGGTGCGAAGTCGGTCATGATCACCCCGGGCTACGGCATGGCCGTCGCCCAGGCGCAGTACCCGGTCGCCTCGCTGGTCGCCAAGCTGCGCGACCAGGGCATCGACGTGACCTTCGGCATCCACCCGGTTGCGGGCCGTCTGCCCGGCCACATGAACGTGCTGCTGGCCGAGGCCAAGGTACCCTACGACATCGTCCTGGAGCTCGACGAGGTCAACGACGACTTCGGCGACGTGGACGTGGTGCTGGTCATCGGTGCCAACGACACGGTCAACCCCATCGCCGAGGAGCCGGGTTCCCCGATCGCCGGCATGCCGGTGCTCAAGGTGTGGGAGGCCGACAAGGTCATCGTGTTCAAGCGGTCCATGGGCTCCGGCTACGCCGGCGTGCAGAACCCGCTGTTCTTCAACGACAACACCGACATGCTGCTCGGCGACGCCAAGCAGTCCGTCGAGGCGATCACCTCCGCCCTCTAGGAGGACGCCCGATCACGCACTGTCAGGCACCGTCAGGCACCGTCACCGTCCCGGACGTCCTCCGGACGCGGTGCCGCCGGTGCCGTACCGTCACCGAACGGTGATCCGCCCAGCCGCCCCCTGTCGTGGGCGGTGGTGAACCCCACCGGGTCCGGCCCCACGGCCACGACCCCGGTGGGGTTCACGTCTGTGTGGACGATGTAGTAGTGGTCCTTGATCTGCCCGAAGTTGGTGGTGTCGCCGAAGCCGGGGGTCTGGAACAGGTCACGCAGGTAGCCCCACAGGTTCGGCCTGCTGGAGATCGTGTAGCGGTTGCACTTGAAGTGCCCGTGGTAGACCATGTCGAACCTGACCAGGGTGACGTAGAGGTAGATATCCGCCAGGGTGATGTGCTCGCCGACGAGGTAGCGGCGGGTCGCCAGGCGCTCCTCGAGCACGTCGAGGGTGTCGAAGAGTTCGCCGAAGGCCTTCTCGTAGGCGTCCTGTGACCCGGCGAAGCCGCACTTGTAGACGCCGTTGTTGACGGTGCGGAACACCCGGTCGGCGATCTCGTCGATCTCCTCGCGGAGCTCGGTGGGGTAGAGGTCCGGGGCACCGTCGCGGTGCAGCGGGGTCCACTCGGTGACGAAGTCACGCACCATGGTGCGGAAGTCGTTGGTGACCACGGCCTTCGAGTCGACGTCCACCAGCGCCGGGACGGTGATGCCCTTGGGGTAGTCGGCGTAGCGGTGCAGGTAGCAGTCGCGCAGGCGTCCGACGCCGAGCACCGGGTCCACGGAGTTCGGGTCGAGGTCGAAGGTCCACGATTTCCAGTCGTGGGTGGGGCCGGTCAGCCCCAGGCTCAGTGGGGCGGGCGACTCGGGGGTGTCGGCCCCGTCGAGGCCGAGCAGGCGCCGGACGATCACCGCGCGGTGCGCCCACGGGCACGCGCGCGCCGCAACGAGGCGGTAGCGTCCTGCCGTCACGGGCCAGGCGACGCCCTTGCCGGACGCGGTGCTCGCCGCGTCGAACCCGTCGGTGTCGGCGACGACGCGGTCGTCGATGTAGCTCATGTCCCGGTCGAAGCCCTCGGCCCCGCTGGCGACGTATCCCATGGTGTCCTCCATTTTGTGTGTTCGTGGGTGCGGTGGTGCGACATACCGTGTCGTCCTCCGCTGTGACGCGTGGGTTCTAGCCTAGGCTTGACGCACGTATCCATGCGGAGACGAGCACACGGACCAGCACGAGACCAGCACGAGATCGCCGCGCCAGAGGTCACCACGCCGGCGGCGCAGAAGGTGGGAGACCATGGGATTGTTTGACCGGAATCCGGCGAAACCGGACGGCACCGGTGACACGGGTAAGACGGGTGGCAGCGACGTCAACGATGCCGCGAACGACACCACGAACGACGACGACCTCTTCGAGGCGATCGACTCGGTGGACGCCATCGACGTGCCGGACGCGACGCGTCCGCTGTCGGTGAACACGGCGCCGGCCGAGCAGGCCGAGCAGGCCGAGCCGACTGAGCCGACGAGGCCGACCGAGCACACCGAGGCACAGGGCGAGTCGTCCGCCCCGGCCGCCGAGTCGGACAACGCTGACGAGGCCCCCGAGGCCCCCGAGGCGACCGAAGCAATCGACGGCGCTGACGAGACGGCTGACGAGACGCCGCGTCCGAAGCGTGACATCTACGCGGTGTCCGGTCGCGCGCGGCCGCAGAAGATCGAGCCGCGGGGCGACGACTCGCGGACCGAGGTCTTCACCGCCGCTGCCGCCGACCCGGCCTACGGGACGAAGACGGGGGAGGAGGCCGCCGACTCCGGGGAGAACGGCCACGAGACCCTGGCCTTCGGTGGCGGAATCGGTGCAGCGGGTGCAGCGGGTGCAGCCGGCGCCGCGGCGACCCCGCGTCGCTCAGCGGTCCCGGAGTCGACCGAGACCCAGGCGCAGTACTCCGGCGAATACCCGGGCGCCGGCACGGAGGGCGAGACCTCCGTCTTCGCACCGGGTGCTGCAGGCGCGGCAGGCGCAGCCGGTACCGCCGGCGTCGCGGCGTCCGGTGAGGACGACGCGGCCGTGGCCGTCGACGAGAACGGCGAGGAGGCTGCGGCCGTGCCGGGTGAGGTCGAGGCCAAGCGAGGCACGCTGGACCTCGGACTGTTCATCCTGCGCGTCGTCGTCGGTGCGCTGCTGATCGTGCGCGGTCTGCAGACCCTCTTCGCCTTCGGCGGGGACCCGGGAATCAGCGCCTTCGAGCAGACCCTGTCGGCCTACAACTTCGCCGACATCCTGGCCGTCGCCCTGCCGGTCGCGGAGATCGTCGCCGGTGGTCTGCTGGTCTTCGGCCTGCTCACCCCGGTGGGCAGCGCTCTGGCGCTGGTGGTCGCCGGTTTCCTCACCCTGCACAACTTCTCCCTGTGGGACTCCGGGTACTGGCCGTACACGTTGAGCCCGCACGTGCAGTTCTGGGGCATGGTGTCGCTCGTCGGCCTGGTGCTCACGTTCACCGGCCCGGGCCGTTACTCCGCGGACATCTCGCGCGGGTGGGCGACGAGGCCGTTGGCGTCGTCGTGGCTGTTCGCGATCATCGGCCTGGCCGGCGTCGCCGGTCTGTGGCTGGCGGTCTCGGGCGGCAACCCGTTCTGACGGTCCCGGCTGCACCGGCCACACTGGCTCAGCCCAGCGCGAGCCGGGCGGCCATGCCGATCATCAGCAGTCCGATGCCCAGGTTGATCCAGCGCCACACCCCGGGGCTGGACAACGGGCGGCTGAGCAGGCGGGCCCCGTAGCCCACCACCACGAAGAACAGGACGGACCCGACCAAGGCCCCGGCAGTGAAGACCCACTTGCCGGGGTCGTACTGGTTGGCCATCGTGCCGAACACCACGATGCCGTCGACGTAGGCCGCCGGGTTGAGGAACGTCACCGCCAGGGCGGTGGGCAGGGCGGAGACCGCGCGCGGACGGTGCAGCCGCAGCAACCGCCGCGGGGCGTCCTGCCGGGTGGGGACGGGACGCGTCTTGGTGGCCACCTGCCCGCCGCCGGTGGGCAGGACGTCGCCGGGCAGCGCGCTCCCGGCGTCCTGCGCTTCGTCCTGCATGCTGCCGGACGGCGGCTCGACGCCCTCGATGGCGGTGGGGTGACGCACGTCGCGCAGGCACGTCGAGGCGAACCAGAGCAGGTAGGCGACGCCGCCCCAGCGCAGGATCTCGATGAGCACCGGAAGCCTGTCGGTCACCACGGCGACGCCGGCGGTGCCCGCAGGCAGCAGAATGAGGTCGCCCACGATGAACACGCTGATCACCAGGCCCACGCCCCAGCGTTTCACACCCTGTTTGAGCAGCACGATGTTCTGCGGGCCGACGGCGGCGATCACGGAGAGCTGGAAGACCATGCCGGCGAGGGCGATCCTGAGTGCGGGGAGGAGGGAATCGTAGGTCACCCGCCGGAGCCTAGGAACCGGGGCGAGTGAAGACAAGCAAGCAGAACTGGGCACAGTTAAGATGTGCTTCATGATCCCACGTCACCTGGATACACTGCTGCTCGTCGTCGACGAGGGGAGCTTCGAGGCCGCCGCATCGCGTCTGGGGGTGAGTCCGTCGGCGGTGAGTCAGCGCATCAAGGCACTGGAATCGGACGTGGGACGCGTGGTGGTGCGCCGGACGTCGCCGGTCGGGGTGACCGACGCCGGGGAGGTGCTGGTGCAGAGCGCGCGGCAGATGCGGCTGCTCGAGCTCGAGACCGACGACCGTCTGCGCGGGCAGATCAGTGAACGTCCCGTGAGCGTGGGCGTCAACGCCGACTCGCTGGGGACGTGGTTCCGGCCCGTGCTCGGGCACGTCGCGGCGTCTGGTGGGATCTCTCTGGAACTCACCGTGGAAGACGAGCAACGCTCCCTGGCGATGCTGCGCCGCGGAGACTGCATGGGCGTGGTCACCGCCGAGGCGGAACCCGTCGCCGGGTGCGTGGTCGAGGAGCTCGGGGTGCTGCACTACTGGCCGGTGGGCTCCCCGGGGCTCGCCGAGACCCTGCACCGCGGCCTGGCCGAGCAGGGAGACTCCGCCTGGGCGGGCCTCCCGCTGCTGGTCATCGGACCGCACGACCGGATGACCGACGGTGTTCTCGTGCCCCGCGAGGTCACCCCGCGTGCCGACCGTCGGGTCTCCCGGATCCCCAGCTTCGAAGGGCTCAACGACGCCGTCGTCGCCGGGCTCGGGTGGACGCTCGTACCGGTGTCCGCCGCGCGGCCCTATGTGTCGGCCGGCACCATGGCCCGGCTCACCGAGGACGTCATCGAGGTGCCCCTGTACTGGCAGCACTGGCGCCTGGAGTCCGACACCCTCGGCGTGCTCACCGATGCCGTGCACGCCGCCGCGGCTGCGGGCCTGAGGTAG
>JAKDIS010000171.1 GCA_030450335.1 Corynebacterium sp.
GCCGTCCCCGACGTCAACACGATCGTCAAGGACACCGGCATCGAACTGCCGTCCCCGGACGAGATCGAGCAGCTGATCGAGGACGGCGCACTCGACGCCCACGACGCCGCACTGCTGCAGGCGGGCCAGATCCCCGCCGAGTTCCGCGACGTCTACGCGCAGGGCGTCCGCGACCTGACCGACCTGGTCGCACCGGGCGCCGTCCAGCAGCGCGAGGACGATCGTGCCGCCAAGGCCCGCGCCGAGGCCGCCGCCCGTGCCGAGGCCGAGCGTGCCGCGGCCCGCCAGGCTGAGCTGGACAGCACCCGCAACACCCCCTGCCCCGCCTCCGCGCGCGTCTGCGTCGACATCGACGGCAAGCGCACCTGGCTGCAGCAGGGCGGCGACACCTCCTACGGCCCCGTGCCGATGTCCCCGGGCAAGTCCGGCCAGGACACCCCGCGCGGCTCCTTCGCCGTGCAGTACAAGGTCAAGGACGAGGTCAGCCGCGAGTTCAACAACGCGCCGATGCCCTACGCCGTGTACTTCACCCTGAACGGCCACGCCTTCCACCAGGGCACCCTGGACTCACAGTCCGCCGGTTGCGTGCGCCTGAACAACCAGGACGCGGTGACCTACTTCAACGCCCTGCAGCCGGGCGACCAGGTCTTCATCTACTAGTCCTCCGCCAGCGGCATCCCGGCACCCAGAGTCAGTTCCTTCACCGGAAAACAGCCTCGGGTGCCGGGATGCCGTCACTGTTCGGCACGACTGTGCACAGCTACGTATGACGCAGCCTGGTCGCCACATTCTCCGCACTGATCAGGCACATCGGAACGCCCACGCCGGGAGTGGTGGTGGCACCCGCGTAGTAGAGGTTCGACACCGCCCGCGAACGGTTCGTCCCCCGCATGAACGCCGACTGCGTCAGCGTGTGCGCCAGACCGAATGCCCAGCCGTGCCATGAGTTGTAGCGTTCCGCGAAGTCCGCTGGCCCCAGGGTTCGCCGCACGACGATGCGGGACGCCAGGTCGCCGATCCCCGCCCGACCGGCGATGAGGTCGACGGCGGCGTCCGCGATCTCCTCCACTCGGCCGGACGGATCCCCGTACGCCGAACCGCGGCCGATCGATTCCTCCGTGGCGACCGGGACCAGGATGAACAGGTTCTCGTGTCCCTCCGGGGCCACGTCGGTGTCTGTGGCGGAGGGCTTCGACACGTACACCGAGTCGGACGCGCCGCTGGAGTTCCCCGACCCCCCGAAGACCGCGGCGAAGTCGGGCGTCCAATCCTCGCTGAAGATCAGCGTGTGGTGCGCCAGTTCCGGGAGTTCACCCCGGACCCCTAGCATCACGACGACGGCACCGACCCCGGCATGCCGGTGGTCCCAGTGCGCCTCCGGGTAGGTCCGCAGTCCGGCGGGGAGCAGTGTTGTCTCGGTGAAGTGCAGGTCAGCAGCGCTGACCACGGTATCGGACGCCAGAACTGACCCATCCGCGAGGCGTACGCCGGTGGCCCGCGCACGCGAGGGGACGATGCGCCCCAGGCCGGGGATACGTCGCAGCGGGTTGGCGGAACCACGGTCGGTCAGAACCTGCGTGACCTCCGCTCCGGTGCGGATCTCCACACCGTTGGCGACGGCGAGGCCGCGCATCGCCTCCACCAGGGAGGTGAAACCTCCGCGCGGGTACGCCACCCCCTGGACCAGGTCGGTGTAGCTCATCAGCTGGTACAGCGCCGGGGCGTCCGACGGCCGCGAGGACAGGAACACCGCCGGGTAGGACAGGATCTGCCGCAGCCGCCGGTCACGGAAACGGGAGTTGACCAGGCTCTCCAGTGAGCCGGTGAGGAGCCGGACGAGGCGTCCCGCCCGGCGCAGGACGGGGAGCCCCAGGAACGGCGCCGGTGAGGAGAAGTGGGTGTACAGGAACCGGTCGACGGCGATGCGGTAGGTGTCACCGGCCTCCTCCAGGTACCCACGGACCCGGTCCCCCGCACCCGGCTCCAGGGACTCGAAGAGCTCGGCCACCTGCTGCTCCCCGACCGGCACATCCACCGGCGGCAGCCCCTCGGGGAGGATGCGGTAGCCGGGCGACAGGTCCACCAGGTCCAGTTCAGCCGCCGTCGAGGTGCCCATCAGGGTGAAGAACCGGTCGAAGGCCTCCGGCATCAGGTACCAGCTGGGGCCGGTGTCCCACCGGAAACCCGGGGCGTCCGGCACGGTCAACGACCCGGCGCGCCCCCCGAGGTCGTCGTTCTTCTCCAGCAGTGTGACGCGGTGGCCGTCGCGGGCCAGGAGTCCGGCGGTGGCCAGGCCGGCGAATCCACCGCCGATGACGGTGACGTGTCCGGTCACCGGAGCACCGCCCTGGCGGTGACCAGTGCCTTCACCGGGGCGGGGACGCTGACCCGGCGCGCGTCCGGTCCGGTCAGACGGGTGGCCGGGGTGGCGCGCAGCCGGTCGACGAGTTCGCCGTAGAGGGCGGTTGCCGCAGCAACCCCGGCGCGGGCTCCCCTGGGAAGTCCGGGGATCCGCGCCCGTGCGGCCTCCAGTTCTGCCGCGGCGTCGTCGAGCAGCCGGTCCTTTGTCCGGTCGTCCAGTGACCCGTCCGATCCCGGGAGGTAGGCGCGGTGCAGGACGGTGGTGTCCTCCCCCATGTCGCGGAGGAAGTTGATCTTCTGGAAGGCGGAGCCGAGGGCAACCGCACCGTCCTGCAGCCACACCCGGTCGGCGGTGGTGGCGCCGTGGGTGAGGAAGATGTCGAGGCACATCAGCCCGATGACCTCCGCCGAGCCGTGGATGTACTCGGCCAGTGAGCCCCCGTCGTGGACGACCGGGTCCAGGTCGGCACGCATGGAGGAGAAGAAGGCGTGCATGTGGTCCATGTCCAGGCCGCAGCGCCTGGCCGTCCCGGCGAAGGCGTGGAGCACGGGGTCGGTGTGGAAGCCCGTGGACGGCGAGTCGGTGACGGCCCGCGCGTAACCCTCGAGGATCTCCCGGACGGTCGCCGCGTCCTCCCCCGCACCGGAAGCCGCCCCGTCCACGATCTCGTCCGCGATGCGCACCACGGCGTAGAGGTTCCGGATGTCCCGGCGCACGTCCGGTGCGAGCAGGCGGGTGGCCAGGGTGAAGGACGTGGAGTAGTGCCCGATCACGTCGGCGGCGACCCGGTCGGCCAGTGCCGGGTACGGGTCGCTGTATTTTCCCCCCTGCCGGGGCACTCGCCAGTTCTTCACGGGTCAACCGTACCTGCACACAGGTCAACGCCGAATCTCCTGATCCACGCCACCGCGCCACCGCCGCAACCGCGTGTTGGCGCCGGGTACACCGGAAAGTTCATCCGGGGTAATAGTCTGTGGGACATGAGTACACCCGAGACACCCGGTGAGTCCGGCGCACCGTCCCCCACAGCGCCCGCCGAGCCGGCCTCGCCGGCCTCGCCGGCCGCCGCGCCCACCCCAGCTCAGTCCAAAGGCATCTTCCGCGGCCCCACCCTGGCGTGGGCGTTCTGGG
>JAKDIS010000058.1 GCA_030450335.1 Corynebacterium sp.
CCGTCGGTCGACGGGGCGGCACCGGGGCGGGTGATGAGCACCCAGACCCGCGACCAGCTGCTGGACGGGTTGAACCCCGCGCAGCGTGAGGCGGTCACGCACACCGGCTCGCCGTTGCTCATCGTCGCCGGCGCCGGTTCCGGAAAGACCAGTGTGCTCACCCGGCGTATCGCCTGGCTGCTGGCCGGTGGGGTAGCCCCGTGGCAGGTCCTGGCGATCACCTTCACCAACAAGGCGGCCGCGGAGATGCGCGAGCGCATCGGCGGACTCGTCGGCCCGACGGCCGAACGTATGTGGGTGTCGACCTTCCACTCGGTGTGCGTGCGCATCCTGCGCGCCAACGCCCAGCTGGTCGAGGGGTTGAACTCGAACTTCACGATCTACGACTCCGACGACATGAAGCGTCTGGTCACCATGATCCTGCGCGACCGCAGCCTGGACGCCAAGGAGTTCGCCCCGCGTGCGGTGCTCAGCGTGATCTCCAACTGGAAGAACGAACTGCAGGACCCGCAGGACGCACTCACCGAGGCGCAGGAGGACGGCAACCGGCACCGGGAGACCATCGCCCAGGTGTACCGGGATTACCAGGTGCGTCTGCGGCAGGCCAACGCCGTGGACTTCGACGACCTCATCGGTGAGGTCGTGGGCCTGCTG
Organism: Corynebacterium sp.; assembly: GCA_030450335.1. Taxonomy (GTDB): domain Bacteria; phylum Actinomycetota; class Actinomycetes; order Mycobacteriales; family Mycobacteriaceae; genus Corynebacterium. Next base: position 655 of record JAKDIS010000058.1, read on the forward strand.
CGCAACAACGGCGGTATCGCCGACCACTACCGGCGGCGCTTCCGCCACATCCTCGTCGATGAGTACCAGGACACCAACCACGCGCAGTACGTGCTGGTGTCCACCCTCGTCGGCGGGGACGGGGACGGCGCGGCACCCGGTGCCGAGCCCGCCGAGCTGTGCGTGGTCGGCGACGCGGACCAGTCGATCTACGCCTTCCGCGGGGCCACGGTGCGCAACATCGAGGAGTTCGAGCGCGACTACCCGCACGCGCGCACGATCCTGCTGGAGCAGAACTACCGCTCCACGCAGAACATCCTGTCGGCGGCGAACTCGGTGATCGCCAGGAACCAGGGCCGTCGTGACAAGAACCTGTGGACGGACTCCGGCGACGGCGCGTTGATCGGCGGGTACGTCGCCGACAACGAGCACGACGAGGCCAGGTTCATCGCCCAGACCGTCGACGAGCTCGTCGACCGGGGCGACGCGACCTACGGCGACATCGCCGTGATGTACCGGACGAACAACTCCTCGCGTGTGGTGGAGGACGTGCTCGTGCGCTCGGGGTTGCCGTACAAGGTCGTCGGCGGCACCCGGTTCTACGAGCGCAAGGAGATCCGCGACATCGTCGCCTACCTCAAGGTGCTCGACAACCCGGACGACACGATGGGCCTGCGCCGCATCATCAACACCCCGCGCCGGGGTATCGGTGACCGGGCGCTGTCCCAGGTCCGGGTGCACGCCGAGAACATGGGGCTGAGCTTCGCCGCCGGGCTCGCCGCCGCCGGACGTGGCGAGGTGCCGGGTCTCAGCGCGCGCGGGCGCAACGCCATCGCCGGCTTCCTGGAGATGATGGACGGGCTGCGCACCGAGACGGAGTCGGCGGTGATGCGCACCTCCGACGGGGAGTCGTTGGGCATCCCGGACGTCGGCGCAGTCGTGCGCGCGGTGCTGGACTTCACCTCCTACGCCTCCGAGCTGGAGTCCTCCAATGACCCGCAGGACGGCACCCGCCTGGACAACATCAACGAGCTGGTGTCCGTGGGCCACGAGTTCTCCCAGGAGGCGGCGAACCTCGCCGCCTACGAGGCGATGCCGTCGGAGGCTTCTTCCGCGCAGGCGGAGGGTGCTGCTGACGGCGCTGCGGAGAACGCAGCGGAGGACGCCGTGCTCGCCGAGGGCGAGCCGGAGCCGGGGAGCCTGCAGGCCTTCCTGGAGCGGGTCAGCCTGGTCGCCGACGCCGACCAGATCCCCGCCGAGGACCAGGACATGGTCACCCTGATGACCCTGCACACCGCCAAGGGCCTGGAGTTCCCGGTGGTCTTCCTCATCGGCTGGGAGGACGGCCAGTTCCCGCACATGCGCGCCCTCGGTGACCCGACGGAACTGTCGGAGGAGCGGCGGTTGGCCTACGTCGGTATCACCCGTGCCCGTCAGCGCCTGTACCTGACGCGTGCGATGACGCGGTCGAGCTGGGGCACCCCGCAGAACAATCCGCCGTCGCGGTTCCTCGCCGAGATCCCCGGCGAACTCGTCGACTGGATCCGTGAGGAGCCCGCACCGGCCTGGTCGGACGGCTGGGGTTCCTCCGGTGGCTACGCCGACGGCACGAGCTTCGGCGGTGGCGGCTGGTCCGGTTCCCGGGGCGGTTCCCAGAAGTCGTTCCAGAAGTCGTCCCAGCGTTCGTCGGGTGCCTCGTCGTCGCCGTCGCGTGGCGGCGGGCTGCTGCGTCCGGCGGGCAAGCCGCTGGAGCTGGAGGTCGGTGACCGGGTCAACCACGACAAGTACGGTCTCGGCACGGTCAAGAGCGTCGACGGCAAGGGTGTGAAGGCCACGGTGACGATCGACTTCGGCACCAACGGCACGGTGCGGCTCATGCTCATCGGCGGGGTGCCGATGGAGAAGCTGTAGGGGACAGCGCACGGGAAAACCCGCTGCCGGACCGGAGAGGGTGGTCCTGCAGCGGGTTTTTCGTGTCCCGGTGAAAGTGTGGGCGGGTCCTAGATCTCGACGCCGCGCTCACGCAGCCACGGCACGGGGTCCACGGCGTTGCCCTCGGTGGGGTAGACCTCGAAGTGCACGTGCGGGCCGGTGGAGAAGCCCTCGTTGCCGACGCCGGCGATCTTCTGGCCGGCCTGGACCTGCTGGCCCACGGTGACGTCGATGGTGGACATGTGGCCGTAGACGGTGATGGTGCCGTCCTCGTGCTTCACGCGGACCCAGTTGCCGAAGCCGGAGGCCGGGCCGGCGTCGATCACGGTGCCGGCCATGGCGGCGACGATCGGGGTGCCGATGGCGTTGGCGATGTCGATGCCCTTGTGCATGGTGCCCCAGCGCATGGCGAAGGGGGAGGTGTAGCTGCCCTCGGCGGGCTTGACGACCTCGGGTGCGCGGGAGAGGAGGTCCTCGGCGGCGCGCTCGGCGTCGAACTCCAGGGCGCTGGAGAGCTGGGCCGAGAGGTTCTCGATCTGCGTGTTCTGCGGCAGTGCGAGGATCTGGGCGGCGGCGGTCTCGACGTCGGCACCGGCGGAGCTTCCGTCGGCACCCTGCGCGAGGACCTCGGTGTTGGCGGCGAGCGAGATGTCGCCGTTACCCTGGCCGTCCTGGTCTGCGGACTGGTGCACGGTGGCGGCGCCTGCTCCGGTGGCTCCTGCAGCGGCGACGCCGGTGGCGGCGATCGCAACGAACGCCATGCGGCGCTTTGCAGCGGTGTCCAGCTTGCGGTGGGCTCCGCCTCGCCGTGCGTCAGTCATCAGTCTGTGTACCTCTCCGTAGTCTTGCAGTCGTGCAGCCTCAGGGCTTTACGGCTTCATAGCCTTGCCGTCATCTGATCGGTCCCAAATCGTGACCGGATCGTTATCAACGAGTCGCAACTCTATCGGCATGGACCTCCTCGGGCAAGCCACTTCGCCAAAAAGGTCACGAATCTATATCGGTGGGTAGGTGGGTTGAGGGGGGTTGATCGGGGCGTTATTTGGTAACGGTCAGGTCACGGCCACCGTGTGACGGGTGTGACGGGGGTAGGTGTGATGTAACGCTCGCAGGTGGGCGTGCCTTCCCGGGGGAGGGCGCCGACGTTGTGCACAATGGGACGGGTGAGTAGTGAATCCCAGCGACCGACGTCGAGACGACAGGGGCCCCGTCGTGGCACACGACGTGGCCCGGACGCTCGACGCCGCGGTACGGCCCGTGGCGCGAGCGGAACGGGGACGGAGCGGTTCGTCGCGGGCGAGAACGGGCGCGTCGCGTCGCGCTCGACCGGCGCCTCGCAGCGTCCTGCGACCGAACGCCCGGGTGAGGACGCCGCACGCCCGGCGCCGACCGGCGCGGAGGGCACCTCCGGCGGCCGGCTGGCACGGTGGTGGGCCCTGTGGGGCCCGCACATCCGCCGCTTCGCCCCGACGGTACTGGTAAGCCATGCGGTGACGCTGGCGATCGCCATCGCCCTGGCCGTGGTGGTCGGGGTGGGCGAGACCTTCACCGCGGTGCCCGCGATGGTCGGTTCGTTCTGGATGGTCGCCAACCTGGCGCCGGTGGGGTTCACCGGCGCGCAGCTCGGCATCGTGCCGTTGCTGCCCGCGGCGTTGATCGTGCTGGTGCACTCCCGTCGGATCCGGGCGACCTGCGGGACGCAGATCACGGTGCGCAACATCAGGGTCTTCGCCTCCCTCGCGGTGGTCGTGCCGATGGTGCTGACCTGCCTCGCGTGGCTGGTGCTGTGGGACGCCTCGCACGTGTTCGCCATCTCGCCGCCGAATATCTTCGTCGCGTTGCTGTCGACGGGCCTGCTCAACGGCTTCATCTTCGTCCTGGGGCTGGGGCCGAAGATCTGGCGGGCGCTGCTGCTGCGTCGCGGTCTGCCGACGTGGCCGGTGGAGTCGGTGCGTCTGGCCGGCAGTTTCGTGCGGTGGGTCCTGGTCGCCGGACTGGTGGCCACGCTGGTCCAGCTCCTGTTCAACCTGTCGATGCTCTCCGACGCCTACTCGATCGCGCCGGACGCCTGGGGCAAGATCGGCCTGACGGTGCTCTCCGTCCTCTACCTCCCGAACCTGGCGGTCGGCGGGGCGGCGGTGCTGACGGGCAGCGAGATGCATGTCGGCGACGCCTCGGCGTCGTTGTTCGCGGTGACGAACGCGAACCTGCCGCCGCTGCCGGTGCTCGCCGCCATGCCCCACTCCGACCTGCCGTTCGGCGAGGCGCTGCTCGTGGTGCCCGCGGCGATCGCGCTGGTGATCGTCTATCGCTTCTTCACGGTGCGCTCCTTCGTGGAGTCCCCGGTGTTCACCGCCGTGGGGGCGGGTGTCTGCGCCGGGGTCCTGGGTCTGCTGGTGAGTCTGGCGGCCGGGGGCACGCTGGGTGTCTACGGGTCGGCCGGACCGTTGCTGTGGCTCACCCCGCTGGTCTTCGCCTGCTGGCTGCTGGTTCCGGCACTGCTGGTGCTGGGCTGGGTGTCGCGGAAGGGCGCGCGGGTCATGGAGACCGCCGGCGAGGACGACGAGCCCGAGTTCGAGCCAGAGGCCGAGACGGAGGAGCCCGAGGCTGAGGAAGCGGCCGACGAGTCCGAGCCCGAGGACGCCGACGAGCAGGACGACGAGGACGCCGACGAGGACGCCGACGGGGTCGCCGACGGGGTCGCCGACGAGCCTGAAGACGTCGAGGACGACGCCGACGCCGAGGAGTCTGAGCAGGCGGATGAGCCCGCCGACGAGCCGGAAGCCGAGCCGGAAGCCGAGCCCGAAGCAGAGCCCGAAGGGGACACTGAAGAGGACCCAGGGGAGGACCCCGGGGACACCGACGTCGAGGAAGACGGTAGGACACAGTAAGCTGGCACATCGTGAGTGAGTCAGCAGCCCCAGCAGTCCCGGCAGACCCGGCAGCGGTCCGCCGCACGGTGCAGCGCGCGGGGGACGTCCTGCGCGTCGTTGTCCTGGCCTCGGGAACCGGGACACTGCTGCAGTCGATGCTCGACGACCTCGGCGAAGGCGTCGAGGTCGTGGCGGTGGGGGTCGATCGGCCGTGCGCCGCCGAGGAGCGTGCCGCGCAGGCCGGCGTCCCCTCCTTCCGGGTGGACTACAACCCGGAGCGGGTCAGCGGCTACGACCGTGCGGGGTGGAATGAACGCCTGGCGTCCGAGATCGCCGCCTACACGCCGGACGTCGTCGTCAGCGCGGGGTTCATGCGCATCCTCGGCGCGCCGGTGGTCGAGCGGTTCCGGGGGCGGATCATCAACACGCACCCGGCGCTGCTGCCGTCCTTCCCCGGCGCCCATGCCGTGGAGGACGCCCTGGCCTACGGCGTCGCACTCACCGGATCGACCGTCCACGTCGTCGACGACGGGGTGGACACCGGACCGATCATCGCCCAGCGTGCTGTGCCGGTGCTCCGGGCCGATTCAGTGGAGTTGCTCCACGAGCGGATCAAGACCGTCGAACGGGCGCTGATCGTCGACGTGCTCCACCAGACCGCGCAGAGCGGTTACACCATCGAAGGACGAAAGGTCTGCATCAATGACTGAAACCACGACTGGAACGACCCGCCCCATCCGCCGCGCGCTGATCAGCGTGTACGACAAGTCCGGGCTGGAGGACCTCGCCACGGGTCTGCACCGTGCCGGGGTGGAGATCGTGTCGACCGGGTCCACCGCCGCGAAGATCGCGGACGCCGGGGTGCCCGTGGTGCGGGTCGAGGAGCTCACCGGGTTCCCGGAGTGTCTCGAGGGTAGGGTCAAGACGCTGCACCCGCGCGTGCACGCCGGCATCCTCGCCGACACCCGTAAGGATGACCACCTGGCCCAGCTCAAGGACCTGGGTGTGGAGCCCTTCGACCTGGTCGTGGTGAACCTGTACCCGTTCACCGACACGGTGGCCTCGGGCGCGGACTTCGACGCGTGCGTGGAGCAGATCGACATCGGGGGCCCGTCGATGGTGCGTGCCGCGGCGAAGAACCACCCGTCCGTGGCCGTGGTCGTCGACCCGGCCGCCTACGGCGACGTGCTGTCGGCCGTGGAGGCCGGCGGGTTCACCCGCCAGGCCCGTACCCGGCTGGCCACCGAGGCGTTCCGGCACACCGCGTCCTACGACGTGGCCGTGGCGTCCTGGATGACGGAGCAGGTCGAGAAGGACGCCGAGGACGAGCAGGACGCCCGCTTCCCGGAGTGGATCGGTCAGGTCAACGAGCGTGTGCACTCGCTGCGTTACGGGGAGAACCCGCACCAGGCCGCCGCGGTGTACACCGCACCGGGCCAGGAGGGTGGGCTCGCCAACGCCGAGCAGTTCCACGGCAAGGCCATGAGCTACAACAACTACACCGACGCCGACGCCGCCTGGCGTTCGGCCTGGGACCACGAGCGTCCCTGCGTGGCGATCATCAAGCACGCGAACCCGTGCGGCATCGCCGTGGCAGACGACGTGGCCACCGCCCACCGCACGGCCCACGCCTGCGACCCGGTCTCGGCCTACGGCGGAGTCATCGCGGTGAACCGCCCGGTCTCCGTGGAGATGGCCAAGCAGGTCGCCGGGATCTTCACCGAGGTCATCGTGGCCCCCGGCTACGAGGACGGCGCCGTGGACGTGCTGAGCCGCAAGAAGAACATCCGTATCCTGCAGACCACCCCGCCGGTGCGTGAGGGTGCGGTGGAGCACCGCGAGATCTCCGGCGGTGTGCTGGTGCAGGAGCGCGACCTCGTCGACGCCCGCGGCGACGACCCGGCGAACTGGACGCTGGCCGCCGGTGGGGCCGCGGACGCCGCGACCCTCGCCGAGCTGGAGTTCGCCTGGCGTGCGGTGCGCGCGGTGAAGTCCAACGCGATCCTGCTGGCCAAGGACGGTGCCACCGTGGGAGTGGGCATGGGCCAGGTCAACCGCGTGGATTCGGCGAAGATCGCCGTGGACCGGGCGAACACCCTGGCGGGCGACGAGCGTCGCTCCGAGGGCTCTGTCGCCGCGTCCGACGCGTTCTTCCCCTTCGCCGACGGTTTCGAGACTCTGGCCGAGGCCGGGGTGCGTGCCGTGGTCCAGCCCGGTGGGTCGGTGCGTGACCAGGAGGTCATCGACGCCGCGGTCGCCGCAGGCGTGACGATGTACCTCACCGGGGAGCGCCACTTCGCGCACTGAGTGAGTGCAGGGCGGTTCCGCGGTTACGGGGCTACGATGAGGGTCCATCCTCGAGAGGACCCCACCATGAGCCGCAGGACCACCGCCCACCTCTTCCATTCCCTCGACGGTGTCGTCGAGGACCCCCACCTCTGGCAGTTCGACGCCTTCGGCCCGGAGGAGGGGGAGGCCATGGACGGCCTGCTCGCCCCGGTCACCGATGTGGTGATCGGGGCGACGTTGTGGCGGCAGTGGTCCGAGTACTGGCCCGGGGAGGTTGCCGGCGACGAGACGGACGGCTTCGGTGCCTGGGTGAACCCGGTGCGCAAGCACGTCGTCTCCTCGACGTTGGGGGACGAGCACCCCGACGGGCTCCCGTGGAACAGCACGTTGATCACCGGCGACCCCGTCGACTACCTCCAGGACCTCCGGGACTCCGAAGGCGGCGGCATCGCAGTGCTCGGCGGGATCACCACGGTACGCACGTTGTTCCTCGCTGGCGTCATCGACGAACTCACGCTCACGACCCACCCCGTCCTCGCGGGGACGGGTCGCCATCTCTTCGACGCGGAGATGCCCGTCACCCGGCTACGTCTGCTGGACGCCACGAAGACTTCCGTGGGCAACGCCGTGTTGACCTACGGGCTGCGACAGGGTGACTGACACGAGCGCTCAGGTCAGTTGTTTCGCGCCAGCCCGGCGTCGAGGATTGACGACCACCTGTCGACGGTCCGGCGCCGCTGATCCGAGTTGTCGACCAGGACCGCGCCCAGGCCGAGGCCGCGCGCCAGGTCGACCGTCATGCGCAGGAGCTCGCGGGTCGGGGGGTCGAGAAGGTCGGCGTCCAGTGCGATGGCCATGAGTTGCTGGACCTCACGTGCATACCGGCTATCGACCGACACGATCAGTTCGCGCAGGTCACCCTCTGATCCGGCTGCTGCGGACCACACGTGCAGGGCGGCGCGGAACGAATCGCTGGTGAAGGAGTCGAAAACGAGTTCCATCACCTCGACGGTCGGTGAACCGCCAGGGGGCGTCCCGAGATCGGCGACGGCCCGGCGAAGTTGATGGGTGAGCCTGGAGTAGAACTCCGCCACCGTTTCCTCGATCAGCACGTCGCGGGTCGGGAAGTGTCGCTGGGCGGCGCCGCGGGAGACGCCGGCCCCGACAGCCACCGCACTGACAGTCGTGTCGGCGGCCCCGTGGTGGGACAGCGTCGAGATTGCGGAGTCGAGGAGTTTTCGGCGTGTCTCCCGGCTCCGGGCCTGTTGTGGGGTGTGCGACATGTCGCCTCCGTTGGTCCATCCACGTCTGGGGTGTTGCTGGACAGGGTAGCAGTGTGGCGTGGTGGACAAGTGCGGAGGAACGCAGAAACACATCATTGATGATTCGCTATCCCTGGCTCTACCTGGGGATACATAGCCGGTGGGGGCGTGGTCCTTGAAATGAATCGTCGGTGATCTCTTTACTTTGTGTGCTGCATCACATACTGTCGTGCTTCAGAACCACATGCTGAGCATTGCAAAACGGAAGTAGTTCCGTGGTGCGAGGAGAGGACCACATGATGACGGCACCAACCGGAGCACCCGACCGCGCCGAGCACACCGTTGACCTCCGTTCGATGGTCACCGATCTTGAAGAACGTCTTGCCCGGGTTCGGCGTGGTGGGGGAGAGAGGGCGAGGCAACGACACGTGGACCGGGGAAAGATGCTTCCCCGCGACCGTGTCGACTCCCTGCTGGACCCCGGCAGTCCTTTCCTGGAGATCGCACCGCTGGCAGCGGAGGACATGTATGACGGGAAGGTGCCGGGTGCCGGAATCGTCGCCGGGGTCGGACTCGTGGAAGGCCGGCTATGCCTCATCGCAGCGAACGACGCGACCGTGTCAGGGGGTACCTACTACCCGGTGACGGTCAAGAAGCACCTACGTGCCCAGGAGATCGCGGAGGCGAACCGGCTTCCCTGCATCTACCTGGTCGACTCGGGCGGGGCGATGCTGCTCCAGCAGGACGAGGTCTTTCCGGACCGGGACCACTTCGGACGCATCTTCTACAACCAGGCCCGGATGTCCGCTGACGGGATCCCCCAGCTGTCCGCTGTGATGGGGTCGTGCACTGCAGGTGGTGCCTACGTTCCGGCGATTTCCGATGAAGCGGTCATCGTCGACGGTCAGGGGACGATCTTCCTCGCGGGCCCACCGCTGGTCAAGGCGGCGACAGGGGAGGACGTGAGTGCCGAGGACCTCGGCGGCGGTGCCATGCACTCCAGGATCTCCGGAGTCACCGACCATCTCGCCGCGGACGACGCGGACGCCATCCAACGAATCCGCGACATCGTCGCAACCCTTCCGCCGGACGCTCCCGCCGGAACGTCGGACGAACGCGGCACCGCAACGTCCTGCCGGCCACAGACCGACCTCTACGACATTGTGCCGCCGGACCTCAAGACCCCCTACGACGCACGTCAGGTCATTGAAATCCTGACGGACACGGGTTCCGTCCACGAGTTCAAGGCAGAGTACGACGACTCCGTGATCACCTGCTTCGCCAGGATCGAGGGGCACAGGGTCGGGATCATCGCCAACAACGGCGTCATCTTCGGAGACGGGGCGGTGAAGGCGGCCCACTTCATCGAGCTGTGTGAACAACGGGGCACACCGCTGCTGTTCCTCCAGAACACCACCGGGTTCATGGTCGGCAAAGACTATGAACAGGGAGGCATCGCCAAGAACGGCGCCAAGATGGTCACCGCCGTGGCGACGGCGAGCGTACCGAAGCTGACCGTGATCACGGGCGGAGGATTCGGAGCCGGGAACTACGCCATGTGCGGTCGCGCCTACTCACCCAGGTTCCTCTGGACGTGGCCGAACGCCAAGGTCTCGGTGATGGGCGGGGCCCAGGCCGCCATGACGTTGTCCACCGTGCGTGCCGCGAAACAGGAGCGCGAGGGACACACATGGTCTGAATCGGACCGTGCGGAGTTTGAGCAACCGATCCGGGACCTGTTCGACGAGAAGTCCAGCTGCTGGTACGGCACCGCCCGCCTCTGGGACGACGGCGTCATCGACCCCGCCGACACCCGGCGCATCCTGTCCATGGCCCTGGACGTCTGTGCACGGGTCCCACGTGATGACCAGGCCGGTTCCGGCTTCGGCGTATTCCGGATGTGAGGAAGCAGAATGAACATGTTCGACACCGTCCTTGTCGCCAACCGGGGCGAGATCGCCTGCCGGGTCATACGCTCGGTCCAGGACGCGGGGCTACGCGCCGTCGCCGTCTACTCCGACGCCGACGCGGCCGCCCCGCACGTGGGTGCCGCGGACCTGGCCGTGCGGCTCGGCCCGGCCGCGGCCGCCGAGTCTTACCTCAACATCGACCGGGTTCTCGCCGCCGTCGCCGCCTCCGGCGCCGGTGCCGTCCACCCCGGTTACGGGTTCCTGTCCGAGAACGCGGACTTCGCACGTGCCTGCGAGGACGCCGGCATCGTCTTCATCGGGCCGTCCGCCGAGGCCATCGAGGAAATGGGTGACAAGATCACCGCCAGGGCCACCGTCGAGTCCAGGGGAGTGCCGACCGTGCCCGGCATCTCGCGCCCCGGCCTCACCGACGAGCAGCTCGTCGACGGGGTGACCGGCGCCGACGGAGGCGACGGGGTGGAGTTCCCCGTACTCATCAAGCCCTCGGCCGGGGGCGGGGGCAAGGGCATGCACGTCGTGGAGGAGCCGGACGGACTACCGGGGGCCATCGCCACGGCACGTCGGGAGGCGGCGTCCACTTTCGGCGACGACACCCTGTTCATCGAGCACTACGTGGAGACTCCACGGCACATCGAGGTGCAGGTCATGGCGGACGCACACGGCAACGTGATCCACCTCGGCGAGAGGGAGTGTTCGCTGCAACGGCGCCACCAGAAGGTCATCGAGGAAGCGCCGTCGACGTTGCTCGACGCACAGACACGGACACGTATCGGCGAGGCGGCCTGCGACGCCGCCCGGGCGTGCGGCTACCGGGGTGCCGGAACCGTGGAGTTCATCGTCTCCGCCTCGAGGCCGGACACCTTCTTCTTCATGGAGATGAACACCCGGCTGCAGGTGGAACACCCGGTCACGGAGCTGGTGACGGGCATCGACCTGGTGGACCTGCAGATCAAGGTTTCCCAGGGCGAGCACCTGCCCATAACTCAGGAACAGGTGACGATGACCGGACATGCCGTGGAGGCCAGGGTGTACGCCGAGGACCCCGCCAACGGCTTCCTGCCCACCGGCGGGCTGATCACCTCCCTGCGTTGGCCCACCGGCCCCGGCGTACGCGTCGACGCAGGAGTCGTCGAAGGCCAGGAGGTCAGCCCGGACTACGACCCGATGCTCGCCAAGGTCATCTCCCACGGTGCCGACCGGGACCAGGCGGTGCAGCGCCTCGACGAGGCTCTCGCACGGACTCTCATCGTGGGGCCCGGCACCAACATCGAGTTCAACCGGTACCTCCTCGAGGATCCGAAGGTTCGCACCGGGGAGCTCGACACCGGACTGCTCGACCGCATCGCAGACGACTTTGCGGAACGCCAGGCACCCGGGGAGGCCGTTCTGGTCGCCGCGCTCGCGCTGCGGGACTCGGCGAGGCAGGAGGAGGGTAGGTCTGGCCGGCACCGTGCCTGGGCACAAGCCGACGGCTGGAGGCTGGGTGGGGTACCGGCACCCTTCCGGACCAGACTCGCCGTGCCCGGTACCGGTCCCGTCGACGTCCGCCTGGACGTGGACGGCGACCGGGTGACCTGTACGCAGACCCCGGTGGATCCGGAGCAGACCGCAGATGGGCCGGTGCAGGCCACACTCACCACCTACCCGGGTTCCGGGAAGGACGAGACGAACCGTGTGCTGACCCCGCGAGGGGAGATCGCGCCGGGCCGTCGCTGGTTGAGCAGGAACCTGGCTGTCCCGCTGGACGCGGCGGGTGGGCGGTCGGTCGCCGTCTCCGGCAGTGAGGGGACCTGGGTTTTCGAACCCCTCGGCCTGTCCAGTTCCGCCGTGGACCTCCAAGGCGGGGAGGACGACGTCCTCAGCCCCATGCCCGGCACCGTCGTCGCCGTGCCCGTGCAGGACGGCGCGACGGTGACCGGGGGCCAACCGCTGATCGTGCTCGAGGCCATGAAGATGGAGCACTGCCTGACCGCAGCGCATGACGGAACCGTGAGCCTCGGTTGCGCCGTGGGCGACAAGGTCGGCGCCGGCACGGTCCTGGCGACTGTGGCCGCCGTCGCCGACACCGAACCAGAACAACCACACCACTCGTGAAAGGACGCACCATGTCTCCTCAGTCTGTATCTTCCACACGTTCCTCCATCGCCGATGATGGACTCTCCACGGAACTCGCTGACCTGCGTCGCACGGTCGAGGAGTTCGCCAACGAGGTCGTCGACCCGAAGTCCGCCGACAACTACCGGAACCACACCTTCGACTACGACATCGTCGCCCAGATGGGGGACCTCGGACTCTTCGGCCTGCCGTTCTCCGAGGAGTACGGCGGCATGGGCGGCGACTACTTCGCGCTCGGAGTCGCCCTCGAGGAGCTGGCCCGCGTCGACCAGTCCGTGGCCATCACCCTTGAAGGCGGATGCTCTCTCGGAGCCATGCCGATCTACCGCTTCGGTGATGAGGCGCAGAAGGAGAGGTGGCTTCCCGACCTCGTCGCGGGCCGGGCACTCGCCGGATTCGGTCTCACCGAACCGGGTGCCGGATCGGATGCCGGCGGGACGGCGACCACCGCGAAACTCGACGACGGTCACTGGGTGGTCAACGGGTCGAAACAGTTCATCACCAATTCCGGGACTGACATCACCTCGCTGGTCACCACGACCGCGGTGACCGGCACCCGCGAGGACGGGAGGAAGGAACTCTCGGCGATCATCGTGCCCACGGATACACCCGGGTTCACCGCGGAACCCGCCTACGACAAGGTTGGTTGGAACAGTTCGGACACCCACCCGCTGAGCTACGACGACGTCCGGGTCCCGGAAGCCAATCTTCTCGGCACCCGGGGCAGGGGATTCGCGCAGTTCCTCTCCATCCTCGCCGAGGGGCGGGTGGCGATCGCGGCACTGGCGACCGGCGTGGCCCAGGGATGCGTGGACGAGGCCGTGTCCTATGCGAGGCAGCGGACGTCCTTCGGCCGGCCGATCGCGGAGTACCAGGGGATTTCCTTCAAGATCGCCCGGATGGAGGCACGCGCCTGGTCCGCGAGGCAGGCGTGGAGGTCTGCGGCGAGGAAGATGCTCACCGGTGCCGACTTCAGCAGGGAGGCGTCCATCGCGAAGATGCTCTCCGCTGAGGCGGCGATGGACAATGCACGCGACGCGACACAGGTGTTCGGCGGTGCCGGCTACATGAACGAGACCCGCGTGGCCCGTCACTACCGTGACTCCAAGATCCTCGAGATCGGTGAGGGCACCACGGAGGTCCAGCTCATGCTCATCGCCCGGTCGCTCGGCCTGGAGGGCCCGGAGAGCGGGAAGGGGAGGTCATGAACGCGGTCGAACAACGTGGCCTGTGGCTGGAGGAGTTCAGTGAGGGCACGACCTACCTGCACCGTCCGGGGCGGACGGTGACGGAGGCGGACAACACCTTCTTCACCACGCAGACGATGAACACCCAGCCACTCCACCTCGACGCGGCGTGGGCGTCGACCCAGCACGGTTTCCGCGGTGAGCGCCTGGTGAACTCGATGTTCACCCTGTCCACGGTGGTGGGCCTGTCGGTGAACCAGCTGACGCTCGGCACGATCGTGGCCAACCTCGGTTTCTCCGACGTGGCGTTCCCGGCCCCCATGTTCCACGGAGACACCCTGTACGCCGAGACCACGTGCATGTCCACCAGGGTCTCGGAGTCACGACCTGGCCAGGGTGTGGTGGAACTCCGGCACGTGGGGCGCAACCAGCACGGCGACGTCGTGTGTACCGCAGTGCGATCCACGCTGGTGCGACGTCGGCCGGAACAGCCAGGGGAGCAGGGGGCCGGGTCATGACGCAATCGGTAGATCGCTGGGCCCCGCCCGGCCCGGCCGGCAAGGGCGCACGCTCCACCGCGCGTGGCACCTGGTCGCTGGCGCGGGCGGCCAGCAGCGGCTGTGCCGCCTGC
>JAKDIS010000172.1 GCA_030450335.1 Corynebacterium sp.
GACGGAGGTACCAGGTGCACTCGGTGGGGAACCGCAGGACGCCTCGGCGTCGGTACGCACCATCCGGGTGACCGGCATGCCGTTCACGCAGGACGGCGACGGTGACGGGGCGGCCGGTGACGGGATGTCTGCATTGCAGATCCCGGAGGCCGTCGGGGAACTGGCGGCGACGATCGGGAGCCACGACCTCGTCGACATCGCCGTCGCCGGCATCGTCGGCGGGGCGGGGACCAGCGTCTTCGCCGCCGCGCTCGCCGGTGCCCTCGCCGCCGGGGCGACGACGTCCGGTGGGGCGGGCGGGGCCGGTCAGGCGCTTCTGGTGGACGAGGACCCGCTGTCGCGGCCCGGGCAGCTGCGGCTGCTCCTCGGGGCGGAGGACGACTCGGACGACTCGGACGACTCAGGTGACCCAGGTGCCCCGGTCGGGGCCGGTGCGGCAACGGTGAGATGGGTGCAGGACGTCGGGATCCTCGAGGCCGACAGCGGCGGTGCCGAAGGCTCCGAAGTTTCAAAGGGAGCCGGTGCAAGGGCGGTGGCCCACCCGTCCCGTCCGGTGGTCCGTGACTGCGGACGCCGCGACCTGGTCGCCGTCGGCGGTGACGTGACCGCGCGGGTGCTCGTCGTCCCGCAGTCGGTGCCCGCCGTGCTGGCCGCACGCCGTGCCCTGCAGGACGCCGACGGCGTCCACGTGGTGCTGCGTGAACTACCGCGCTCCGGGTTGACGTGGAACCAGACCCTGAGCCTGCTCGGCAGGGCACCGGCGGTGACCTGGGAGGACGACCCCTTCCTCACCGTCGACGTGGACCGCGGAGACTTCCGCACCACCGGCAGCGGCGCCGGGACCGCCGGGCCTGCGGCCCTGCGTCTGCTCGAGGCGCTGCGATGACCGGGCGACTGACGGGGCGGACAAGACTGACCAGGCAGAGCATGGCGGGCAAGAGCGCGGAGACTCCGGGGCAGGACAGCCCGCCGAGCCTCGTCGACCGGGTCCGCGACGGGCTGGTGGACCGTGCGGTGGCCAGGCCGACCCAGGCCGACATCGCCGGGGTGGTCGGCGCCCTGGACGACGCCACCGGCGCCGGCGTCGAGCAGGTCCGTACCCTGACCCGCGAGTTCTCCGGGTTGGGTGAGCTCGCCGTGCCGCTGTGCGACCCGCAGGTCACCGACGTGCTGATCAACGGTCCCGGTCCGGTGTGGGTGGACCGCGGACACGGGGTCGAACCCACCCACCTGCACGTCGGCGACGCGCAGACCTGCCGGCGGATCGCCGTGCGCCTCGCGGCGGCCTGCGGTGTGCGGCTGGACGACTCACGTCCCTTCGCCGACGGCATCCTCACCGACCTGCCACCCGGCGTCGTCGCCGGCGGGGTGCGGGTGCATGCCGTGCTCGACCCGCCGGCCGCCTCAGGGGCGTGCGTGAGCCTGCGGGCACTGTCGCGCGGGCACGGTGACCTGGCGGCGTTGCAGCGCACCGGGATGTTCCCGGACGAGGTCGCCGCACGGTTGCGCGAGCTCATCGCCGCCCGACGGTCCTTCCTGGTCAGTGGTGGCACCGGGGCAGGCAAGACCACCCTGCTGGCGGCGTTGCTGCACGAGGTGCCGGCAGGCGAACGCCTCCTGCTCGTGGAGGACACCCCGGAACTGGTGCCGGAGCATCCGCACGTCGTGGGACTGCGCACCCGAGACGCCGGTGCGGACGGTGCCGGCGGGGTGGACATGCGCATGCTCGTGCGCCAGAGCCTGCGCATGCGCCCGGACCGCATCGTCGTCGGCGAGATCAGGGGAGCCGAGATCGCGGAGCTGCTGTTGGCGTTCAACACCGGCCACGGGGGCAGCGCGGGCACGGTGCACGCCAACAGTCTGGCGGCGGTACCGGGCCGGCTCACCGCACTGGGCGCGCTCGCGGGGATGCCCGCGGAGACCGTCGCCCGGCAGGTCGGTGACGGGGTGGACACGGTCGTGCACCTGTCCCGCGTCGCGGGACGGCGCCAGGTCAGTCAGATCGGACGCCTCAGCGGCGACGACGGACGGCTCCGGGTCGACACCTGCTGGGACCGCACATGGTGACGGCGCTGGCACTGGCCGGCACCGGCGCGGCGGTGACGTTCACCGGCAAGAGGGTGGTGACGGCGGCGGTGGCCCTGTCGCGTGACCGGACCAGGATCAGGGAGTACCGCGACTTCACCGACGCCTTCGCCGTGGAACTACTCGTCGGCGCCCGGCCGGTGGACGCCGCCGAACAGGCCCTCACCACCGGACACGGGATCACCGCGGTCGTCGGACGCGAGGTCCACCGCATCCGCCTCGGGGCCGGGATCGGTACCGGCCCCAGTGCCGACACCGGTACTGACAGCGGGACTGGCACCGGTACCAACGGCGGCCCGGCCGAACTGCAGGTCCTGCTACGGATGTGGGCGGTCGCCGAGCGACACGGGCTGGCCCTGGGGTCGTTGATGCAACGGTGCGTCGAGGACCTCGACGCCCGGCTCACCCACCTCGGGCACACCTCCAGCGCCCTGGCCGGGGCGCGGATGACCGAGGTCATCCTGCTCCTGCTCCCGCTCGGGGCACTCGGGATCGGGCAGTCGATGGGGCTGGCCCCGGTGGCGTTCCTGGTGGGCGACGTACTCGGTGTCCTGGTGCTGCTGGCGGGCACCCTCCTGGCCAGCGCCGGGGTGCTGTGGGTGGAGTCGTTGACGGTCACGGTGCTCGGCGGTGTCGGCGGGCGCGCCGGGCCCGGTGCCAGGGCAGGGGCCTCAGGGGGCTTGCGCATCCCAGGGGTCTCAGCGGCACCGGGTGTCGGCGCGCTCGTCGCCGCGCGGGTGCTCGACGTCTTCGCCGCGGCGATCCTCGCCGGACTACCCGTGGCAGGGGCGTGGACGGCGGCGGTGCGGGCAGGCGTCCCGGGACAACTCGAGCTCACCGACCCCGTCGTGGGGGATCTGCTCCGGGTGTCCGCCCTGCTTGAACTGGGCGCGGGGGCGACCGCGTGGCACCACCTGGCGGCGGATCCGAGCTTCGGCCCGGTGGCCCGTCGGGCGGCGTCCCAGGTGCGCAACGGTGGGCGGATGGCCGGTGAGGTGACCGCCCAGGCCGACCGACTGCGTCGACGGGCCGAGGACGCGGCCAGGGCAGGGTCCGAGCGGGTGCTCGTGGCCGTCGCCGCGCCGCTGACGTTGTGTTTCCTCCCCGCGTTCGTCCTGGTGGGTCTCATCCCGCTGGTCGTCGGCTTCGCCGGGGTGTGAGGAGGGGACACGGTCCACGTCACGAGGGCGAGGAAAAGAAATCACATGCAGGAACAACAGGAAGGACAGGAACATGGCCACCAGGGGGAACACCATGGAATCCAACGGGGAGGACGATCAGTTCATCGGCTGGGAGGCGGACACCGGAGAGAACGCGGACACCGGGGACACCGGACAGGAGGCGGGGAACGAGGAGGTGATGCGCTGGTTCGGCGGTGACGACC
>JAKDIS010000059.1 GCA_030450335.1 Corynebacterium sp.
AACTCGCGACCTTTTCATTACGAGTGAAACGCTCTACCGACTGAGCTAAGGCGGCGCACAGGCACCGTCAGGGACGGTGCTGCATACGAGCGGTAATCCTAGCCGACGGTGCAACCCTCCACAAAAACAGCCCCTCACTCCGCCGTCATGCCAGCTCACACCTGCCGGCAGCACTCCCGCAGCCGCCCCACCATCGAGGTCAACGCGACCTCCGGCTTCACGTTGTACGTCAGCGTCTCCCGGCACGCCGACACCGCGTCGATGCACTGCACCAGGCTCTCCGGGGCGTTGCGCCGAGCCAGTTCACGCGAGACCTTCGCCTGGTCGGGGTGCAGGAACCCACCCACCGGCTCCTCCCCGTCCACCGCTCCCGCGGCGACCATCATCGCGTCACGGTACATGCCCGCGATGTCGATCAGCGCCAGGTCCAGCGAGTCGCGCAGCATCCGGGTCCGACGGTTCTTCTGTTCCTTCTCCAGCTCCTTGATCTGGCCCGCGGAACCCGCCTGCGCCTTGGCCACCCCCCGGCCCTTGGCGCCCATCCCCAGTGAGCTCTGCAGGTCCGCCAGCTCCTTCTCCTCACGCTCGGCCACCGACGAGGTGGCCTCGTCCTTCGCCGAGGTCACCAGGTCCGTGACGAAGCGGTACGCCTCCCCCGGCTCGTAGACCAACGCCGGCAACTTCAGCGCACTGGCCCGCTTGGCCCGCGCCTTCTCCTCGGACGCCAGATGGCGGGCGCGCCCGATGTGGCCGCCGGCGACCTCCGCCGCCCACGCCGCCTGCTCCGGCGACAGCCCCAGGCGCTCGTCGGCCAGCAGGACCGCCTCGACCTCGTCGCGTGAGGGCGTGGGGACGTAGAGGTGACGGCACCGGGAGCGCAACGTCACCGCGATGTCCTCGGGGTCCGTGCTCGGCGCGCACAGGATGAAGACGGTGCGCTCCGGCGGCTCCTCGATGCTCTTCAGCAGTGCGTTCGCACTACTGTCGTTGAACCGGTCGGCGTCCTCGAACACCACGATCCGCCACGGGGCGACGGTGGGCATCGCCGCGGCGGTCTTGATCACTTCTCTGGCCTCGGACACCTGGATCACCACACCGTCGGTGTGCACCCAGGTGATGTCCGGGTGCGACCCCGCCGCCGCCGAGCGGCACCCGTCGCACCGACGGCACCCCGGCACGTCCGGATCCTCACAGACCAACGCCGTGGCGAAGGCCTTCGCCGCGACGGAACGTCCTGACCCCGGAGGCCCCGTGAACAACCACGAGTGCGTCATCGCGGCCGACGCCCCCTCTCCCCTGCCCGCACTTCTGGCGGCCTCCACCGCGGCGACCAACGGGACGGTCACGTGAGGACTGAGGACAGCGGCAGTGAACACGGACTCTGAGGCGGAAGACACAGGCGCCAAGTGTAGTCGCCCTCCCGGACATGACCGGGACGGGGACAAGCCGGTGCTGCTCCGATAGTCTGGGACGCATGCAGAAACTGGGGCAGTACATCAAGTGGGCGTGGGGCACCACCTGGCCGCTGTACGCCCTGACCGTCTTCCTGGTCAACGTGGTCGGTGCGCTCGGAGTGGCGTCCTTCCTGCGTTTCCTCGTCCCCCTCGGCGGCGCCGCGGAACTGACGACGCTGAACACCACCACCGCCACGCTCTACACGGTGTACTTCATCTTCGCGCTGGTGGTCGGTATCGGTGCCACCCTGTTCTTCTTCACCCCGGTGCTGCGGTGGCAGCGCAACCCGGACCCGGTCGACCCGGTGATGATCCGGCGCCTCGTGCTGCGCATCCCGGCGCTCCAGGCACTGCTCGGCGCCGTGTTGTGGCTGGTCGGAGTGGTGATCTTCACCATCGTGGCCTCCCAGTTCTCCGGTAAATGGGCCTTGTCCGTCGCGGTCACCGCCCTGCTGGGCGGGGCCATGGTGGTGCTGATGACGTTCATGGTCGCCGAGCGCCTGGTGCGTCCCGTCGCCGCCCGGGCGCTGCGGCGCACCGGGGCACCGCAGGAACGGATCTCCCCGCTGTCCCTGCAGATCACCGGGGTCTGGATCCTCACGTCCGCCGTCCCGGTGATCGGGGTGGTGCTGATGGTCGCCGCCCAGGCCACGACCTTCTTCCCCGGCGACGCCCGCGAGATCCTCCCCGGCGTGCTGGCGCTGAGCCTCACCGCGCTGTTCACGGGTTTCTCCGGGACCCGGCTGATCACCATGACCGTGGTCGACCCGATCCGCGAGCTGCAGTACGCGATGAACCGCGTGCGCCGCGGCGACTCCCACGCGCAGGTGCGCATCTACGACGCCACCGAGATCGGCGTACTTCAGGCCGGCTTCAACGAGATGATGCAGGGCCTGCGCGAACGCGAGCAGGTCCGCACCCTGTTCGGACGCTACGTGGGCACCGAGGTGGCCCGCCGCGCCATCGAGGAGAAGCCGGAGCTCGGCGGGGCGAACCGCTTCGTGGGCGTGCTGTTCGTGGACGTCATCGGCTCCACCGGCTTCGCCGTGTCCTCCTCCCCGCAGCACGTGGTGAAGGCGCTGAACAGCTTCTTCGACAAGGTCGTGGAGGTCGTGCACCGCAACAAGGGCATCATCAACAAGTTCGAGGGCGATGCCGCACTGGCCGTCTTCGGCGCCCCGATCCCGCTGGACGACATGGCCGGCCACACGCTCGCCGCCGCGCGTGAACTCAACCAGGAGCTCGCCGAGCATGAGCTGGCCGCCGGTATCGGCGCCGCCGTGGGAGAGGTCGTGGCCGGGCACATCGGCGCCAGCGACCGCTTCGAGTACACCGTGATTGGCGACGCGGTGAACGCCGCCGCACGGCTGACGGAACTGGCCAAGGACACCCCGGGCCGCGTGCTGACCAATGCGTCCACGCTGCGCAAGGCCAACGACGCCGAGCAGGAGCGCTGGACGCTGATGAAGTCGGTGGAGCTGCGCGGCCGCAAGGAGATGACGCAGCTCGCCCGCCCGGTCCGCTCCACCCTCGCCGAGCGCGGGTAGGACCCCGGGGCTTTTCCCCCTCTACGCCTACGCCTGCCCGGTCAGCGTCAGCCAGATCAGCAGCACGTTGAGCGCGATGATGACCGCGCAGATCACGACGGCGACGAGCGTCAGCGCCCGCGGGTTCGCCCAGCGTCCCATCACGGTGTGCCGTGAGGTCGCGGCGACCAACGGGACCAGGGCGAAGGGGATGCCCACGCTGAGGACCACCTGGCTCATCACCAGCGCCCAGGTGGGCTCCACACCCATGCCCAGGATGACCAGGGCCGGGAGCATCGTGAGGAAGCGACGCAGCAGCAGCGGGATGCGCACCTTCAGCAGGTCACGCATCACCATGTCACCGGCGTAGCAGCCCACCGAGGTCGAGGCCAGCCCCGAGGCCAGCAGCCCGACGGCGAAGAGCACGCCGATCACCGGCCCCAAGGCGTTCTCCACGGCACCGTGGGCACCCTCGATGGTGTCGGTGCCGTCCACCCCGCGCAGCGCCTGGGCGGCCAGGCACAGCATGGCGATGTTCACCGTGCCGGCCACCACCAGCGCGGTGCCGACGTCCCACTTGGTGGCCTTGAGGTGGCGGCGCATCCCGTCATCGCCCTGGGGCGTGAACCGGCGGTCGCGGACCAGCCCGGAGTGCAGGTACACCGCGTGCGGCATCACCGTGGCGCCCAGCATGCTCGCCGCCAGGACCACCGAGTGCGTGCCCTGGAAGCGCGGGACGATGCCCTCGACCATCTCCCCCACCGACAGTCCGGTGACGAACAGTCCGGACAGGAAACCGACCGTGATGACCAGGAGGAACCCCATGATCACGAACTCGAAGCGGCGTTGGGTGGGGCCTCCCTGCAGCACGAGCATGCCGAGCGAGACCACACCGACGATCACGCCGCCGAGCACCAGTGGGGTCCCGAAGAGCAGGTTCAGGGCGATGGCACCGCCGATGACCTCGGCGACGTCGGTCGCCGCGGCGATGATCTCGGCCTGCCCCCAGAACGCCAGGCGCCCCGCCCGCCCGCGGCGGCGTCCTGCGGCGGTGCCGTTGTTCTCGCGGGCGTCGAACCAGTCGGCGAGGGTGGCGGACAGCGACTTCGAGGTCACCAGCCCGAGTTTCGCCGAGAGGTACTGGACGACCGCGGCCATGAGGTTGGCGACGATGAGCACCCAGAGCAGCAGGTAGCCGTACTCCGCACCGGCGGAGAGGTTCGCCGCGACGTTGCCGGGGTCGACGTAGGCGATGGCGGCGACGAACGCCGGGCCGAGCAGACTGGTCAGGCGCGGTTGTTTCCCGCCCGCCGCCGGCGCGTCCTGCGTCACCCCGTCCTGCGTCACCCCGTCCTTACCGAGGTTTACCTCGGAGGCGTCAACCGACATTCTTCGTCACCCGTCGTCAGAGAGTTCAATACGTTGAACATCATGCTACGACCGGGTGAAGTTA
This sequence comes from Corynebacterium sp., assembly GCA_030450335.1. GTDB lineage: Bacteria > Actinomycetota > Actinomycetes > Mycobacteriales > Mycobacteriaceae > Corynebacterium. The sequence continues at coordinate 4,434 of JAKDIS010000059.1, forward strand.
CGGTCAAACAGGCGCGGGGCCGTCGCCCCTCCTCGCCCCCTGGGTGACGTGGGACCCCACCTTGGCCACGACCGCCACGACAAGTCCGGCCGCGGCGAACAGGGAGCAGCAGATCGCGCCCGCCAGCACGTCCATGTACACCACGTCCACGGTCACACTGCTCCAGCCCGAGCCACTCGTCTCCGTGCCGCCGGAGTTGGCGAAGCAGACGATCGCCGCGATTACCCCGACGATGAACAGCGCCAGCCCGAACAGGGACCAGCCGGCGAAGGGGTCCTTCGGCGGGATCTCCGTGCGCGGCGCCAACCGCCCACGCAACTGCTGGGGCTGGTCAGTAGACTGCGGCGCCCCCTGCGGCGCCCCAGCCGCCGCCGACGCGAGCTGTTCCCGCGTCCCCTTGTCGTAGTCCGCCCAGCGCCCGCCCGGGCCTGCCGAATCAGTCATCACTCTTCTCCTCCGTAGCTGATATTCCCGTCAGGAAATCAACAGTACGCCCCGTGAGGAGTCGAAGACCGGTCCGGTCAGTTCTTCTTCGCGGCCGCCTTCTTCGCCGCCGCCGACGAACCCTTCTTCACCGTGCGCTTCGTCGTGGACTTCACGGCCTTCTTGGTCGTCTTCTTCGCTGTCGACTTCTTCGTCGTCTTGCGCGTCGACTTGGCGGACTTCTTCGCCGGGGCACCGCCGTCGGCCGCCTCCTTGGCACGCCGCTCACTGAGCAGCTCGTTGCCGCGGGCGTCCGTCATCGTCTCCGGCGAGTCACCACGGCGCAACGACGCATTCGTCGTCCCGTCGGTCACGTACGGGCCGAACCGGCCGTCCTTCACCGTCATCGGCTTGCCCGAGACGTCGTTGTCACCCAGCTCCTTCAGCGGCGGCTTCGCCGCGGCACGACCCCGGCGCTTCGGCTCGGCGTAGATCCGCCGTGCCTCGTCCAGGGTCACCGTGAAGATCTGCTCCTCGTTCTGCAGGGAACGCGAGTCCGAGCCCTTCTTCAGGTACGCGCCGTAGCGGCCGTTCTGCGCGGTGATCATCTCACCGTCCGACGGGTCCACACCCACCTCACGAGGCAGGCTCATCAGCTTCAGCGCCTCCTCGAGGGTCACCGACGCCGGGTCCATCGACTCGAACAACGACGCCGTCTTCGGCTTCAGCGTCTCCTGCAGGATCTCCTTGATCCGCTTGTCCTTCTTGTTCGCCGCCGTCTTCGTCTCACGGCTCAGCGGCTTCTTGCCCTCCGCGGCACGCTCGGCGTCCTCCTGGTCGCGCTCGGCCTCCACGGTCTTCTCCGCCTCGGCGGAGACCCGCGCCTCCTCGTCGTCCTTGACCTGCTCGGTGACGTAGGGGCCGTAGCGACCCTCACGGGCCATGATCATGCGGCCGTTCGCCGGGTTCACCCCGACCTCACGTCCGCCCTGCGGGGTGGCGAAGAGCTTCTCGGCGACCTCGCGGGTCAGCTCGTCCGGGGTGATGGTCTCGGGCAGGTTCGCCCGCTGGACCTCCGGCTCGGTGCCCTCCGGTGCGCCCTCGGGAACCGGCTTCGTGCGCTCCAGGTACGGGCCGTAGCGGCCCACACGCACGATGATCGGCACACCCTCGGAGTCGTCGAACAGGTGCAGGGAGTTCACCTTGCGCGCGTCGATCTGCTCGAGGTTGTCGCCCACCATCGTCTTGAGCCCGCCGAGGCGGGCGATCGTTTCCGCCGTCGCGTCCGACGCCTTGTCGTCGCCGAAGTAGAAGCCGCGCAGCCAGTGCGAGCGGTTCTCCTCGCCGCGGGCGATGCGGTCCAGCTCGTCCTCCATCGAGGAGGTGAACTCGTAGTCCACCAGCGAGCCGAAGTTCTGCTCCATCAGGCCGACCACGGCGAAGGCCACCCAGCTGGGCACCAGCGCCGAACCGCGCGAGACCACGTAGCCGCGGGCCTTGATCGTGTTGATGATCGAGGCGTACGTCGACGGACGCCCGATGCCGAGCTCCTCCATCGTCTTGACCAGCGAGGCCTCGGTGAAACGCGCCGGCGGGTTCGTGGAGTGCCCGTCGGCGGTGACCGTGCGCGTGTCCAGCCCGTCGCCCTCGGTGAGCACGGGCAGCGCCTTCTCGGCGTTGTCGGCGACGTTGCGTCCGTCCGCCGTCTGGCTGGTCTCCACGTAGGCCTTCAGGAAGCCCGGGAAGGTGATCGTGCGGCCGTTGGCCTGGAAGTCCGTCTTCTCGCCGCTGGTGGCGGTCCCGGAGACGGTGACCTTCATCGAGGTGCCGCGGGCGTCGGCCATCTGGCTGGCCACGGTGCGCTGCCAGATCAGCTCGTAGAGCTTGAACTCCTCGGCGTCGAGCTGACCGGACAGGTTGCCCGGGGTGGCGAAGGTCTCGCCGGCCGGACGGATCGCCTCGTGGGCCTCCTGCGAGTTCTTCACCTTGCGGTTGTACTGGCGCGGCGCGTCCGCCACGAAGCTGGGGCCGTAGAGCTCGCGGGCCTGCTGGCGCGCGGCGTCGATACCGGACTTCGACAGGGTCGTGGAGTCGGTACGCATGTAGGTGATGTGGCCGTTCTCGTAGAGACGCTGCGCGATACGCATCGTGCGCTCCGAGGTGTAGTGCAGCTTGCGGCCGGCCTCCTGCTGCAGCGTGGAGGTCATGAACGGCGGGTAGGGGCGCCGCGTGTACGGCTTCTCCTCGACCTTCGACACTGACATCGCCGCGCCGGTGAGGTTCTCCGCCAGCTGCTCGGCGCCCTGCCGGTCGATGACGGTGACGTTGGCCTGCGCCTTGCCGGTCTTCAGCTTGCCGTCGTCGCCGAAGTCACGGCCCTGTGCCACGCGGGCACCGTCGACGGCCGCGAGTGAGGCGTCGAAGGACGTGGGGTTGGCGGTGTCCCCGGCCGACGCACCGGTCTCCAGCGTGGCGGTGAGGTCCCAGTACTCCGCGGACACGAACGCCATGCGCTCGCGTTCGCGCTCCACGATGACCCGGGTGGCCACGGACTGCACGCGTCCGGCCGACAGGCGCGGCATGACCTTGCGCCACAGCACCGGGGAGACCTCGTAGCCGTAGAGACGGTCGAGCACACGACGGGTCTCCTGCGCGTCGACCAGGTCCAGGTCCAGGTCGCGGGTGTTCTCCGCGGCCTCCTTGATGGCGGACTCGGTGATCTCGTGGAAGACCATGCGGCGCACCGGCACCTTGGGCTTGAGCACCTGCAGCAGGTGCCAGGCGATGGCCTCGCCCTCACGGTCGGGGTCTGTCGCGAGGTAGACCTCGTCGACCTGCTTGAGCTTGCTCTTGAGCTCGGAGACCTTCTTCTTCTTGTCCGGGCTGACCACGTACAGGGCCTCGAAGTCGTCGTCGACGTTCACGCCGAGACGTGCCCACGGTTCCTTCTTGTACTTGGCGGGCACGTCCGCGGCACCGCGCGGCAGGTCACGGATGTGACCGACGGAGGCGTCGACAATGTAGTTGTCGCCGAGGTAGCGCTGGATCTTCTTCGCCTTCGTGGCGGACTCCACGATGACGAGTTTCTTCCCGCCGCCGCCCTCGGTCTCCTGCGCTGCCATCGGTGTCGCTCCCACCTTCGTCCTGTCGTTCCCATGCATCCCTGTTCACCCGAATGAATCAACAGGGGGTTCGAGGTGAGACCCTACACGCTGCACGGACAACCGTGCGGATACCCCGTGTTCCCGGGGGGTTCAGCTCAGGCTCAGGCGTCCGCGACGGTGAAGCGGGCCCGACGGTGCGCCGGACGCTCGATCTCGTCGAGCGCCGCACGGGCGAACGTGCCGGTCGTGACGCTGCCACCGGCCGGGTGGTCGTCTCCCAGGACGTAGGACGCGGCGGGTGCGCCGGGGCCGATCTCCGGTGCCGGGGCGAGCATCGTCCAGTCCAGTTGCGCGGGGGCAGCGCGGTAGAGGTCGAGGACCTCGGCGAAGGAGCGGGCCTCCGCGGCATAGGCCTCCGGGAAGTCCGGGGTGTCGACCAGCAAGGTGCCGTCGGCGGTGAGCGTGGCGCCGGCACCGCCGACGACGAAGAGACGCACGCCGGACGCTGCGTCGGATGCTGCGTCGGACGTACCGGCGACCGCGCCGATGAGCGCGGCGTGGGCGTCGACGATGGGCTGGACGGAACTGCCGTCGCGCGGGCCGGGGACGGAGAGGACGACGATGTCGGCGTCCTGCGCCTTGGCGGCGACGTCCGCGGGGTCGTGGATGTCACCGGTGACGTAGGTGACGCCGTCGACCGGGTTGGAGGGGTTGTCCTGACGGGTGACGCCGGTGACCCGGTGGCCGCGTGAGACTGCTTCGAGTGCAATGTCGGTGCCGACCATGCCGGTCGACCCGTAGATGGTGATGTTAGCCATGTCCGGCAGTCTAACCTCGTTGCTTCCTTTTGTACAGTGCCTGCCTGCAATAGTGTCGTGATAGAATTCCCACCATGGACGACTCCTGGAACCCCGCCGCCCGCGACTGCCCCAGCCGCGACCTGTTCAGCACGGTCGGCGACCGGTGGAACATGCTGATCCTGCTCAGCCTCGAGCACGGCCCGCTGCGCAACGGGCAGATCCAGACCGCGGTGGACGGCATCTCCGTGCGGGTCCTCTCCCAGCGACTCTCCGCACTGGCCGCCGACGGGCTGGTCACACGCACCGCCTTCCCCGAGATCCCCCCTCGGGTCGTCTACGAGCTCACCGACCTGGGGCGCTCCGCCCTGCCGGCGGTGCACGCCCTGTTCGACTGGACGGTGGGGCACATGTCGCAGGTCATGGAGCACCGCACGGCAGAGGGGTCCACATTTCGCACCCAATAAGGTCCCTCTACACAGAAAAGCCCAGGTCATATTTCCTGAAGCAGTTTATGGGGTGCGATATCTGCCACACACCCCAGCACGCCCCGGCACACCCCAGCCAGATCACGCCCCCGCACGCAGCAACGCCGCCCGGCGTCCCACGGATCTCTCCGCGGACGCCGGGCGGCGCTGTGATGAAGCTACCGTCCCGGGAAGATCAGACCTCCCGGTGCGACGGTGGGTTCAGTCGGTGCTCTTAGAGAGCGGTGACAGCCTGAGCCTGGGGGCCCTTGGCGCCGTCGCCGATCTCGAACTCGACCTGCTGGTTCTCCTCGAGGGTACGGAAGCCGTTGCCCTGGATCTCGGAGTAGTGGACGAAGACGTCAGCGCCACCATCGTTCGGTGCGATGAAGCCGTAGCCCTTTTCAGCGTTGAACCACTTGACGGTTCCCTGTGCCATGTTCTTTCCCTTACTTACATCTCGGTGATCGGTGCCCCGCCAACTTTTCGCGAGGCCACCGGGCCGATGCTAGAACCACCGTGAACGTTGGTCCGTTCGCATGCAAACAACTCCCGCGAACGTTTTACCTACTGACTGCGGGTCTAACCGGTGATACAGCGAGCAAAGCGACGCACAGAAACTGTGACCGCCCACCAGTGTTCCATGTTTTTCCGCGCAGCACCATACCCACGGCACTATTTTCTCACCCGAAACCCCCCTCTTCCCCACCACCCCCGGCAGACGGTTATGGCTGACACCACAGCAAACACCGCTGACCTGCACGTATCGGCGCGACGAACCGTCGAAGGTGGAGCCGTCGCCCGTCCCCCTAGACTGTTCACCATGAGCGAATTCCCCGGATCCTACGGTTCCGAACTCCTCGCGACGCTGCGGGAGGCCTCCGGTACGGGGTCGGGTACGGGGTCGGGCAACGGCCGCCAGGACCCGCTCACCCACGTGCGCGCCGAGCCCGCGCGCCCCTCGGAGCCGGTCGACTGGCCGGACTGGGTGCTGCCGGCGTTGCGCGACCACCTCGTCGACAACGGCATCACCGCCCCCTGGTCGCACCAGGTCGCCACCGCGCAGCACGCGTGGGAGGGCCGCGACGTGGTCGTGGCCACGGGCACGGCGTCCGGCAAGTCCCTGGGCTACCAGCTGCCGGTGCTCTCCCGGCTCGCCGCCGAGCCCACGGCGTCCTGCCTGTACCTGTCGCCGACCAAGGCGCTGGCGCAGGACCAGCGCGCCGGCCTGGCGCGGCTGTGTTCGCAGGTCCCGGAGTTGCGCGGGGTGATGGTGGCGTCCTACGACGGCGACACCCCCACCGAGGCACGGCGCACCGTCCGCGACGACGCGCGCATCCTGGTCTCCAACCCGGACATGGTGCACGCCTCGATGCTGGGCCAGTCGCAGCGCTGGTCACGGCTGCTGCGCACCCTGCGTTTCATCGTCGTCGACGAGTGCCACGTCTACCGCGGCGTCTTCGGCGCGCACGTCTCCCTCGTGCTGCGCCGGTTGCTGCGCCTGGCCGCCCGGGCGGGTGCCGAACCCACGATCGTGCTGGCCAGTGCGACGACGGCGGAGCCGGAGCGTCACGCCGCACGGTTGACGGGGCGTCCCACCGTCGCGGTGACCGAGGACGGCTCGCCGCAGGGCGAGCGCACCGTCGCGCTGTGGGAGCCGGGGTTCCGCGAGGACGTCGTCGGCGAGCACGGGGCACCGGTGCGGCGCGCGGCGACCACGGAGTCCGCCGGGATCATGGCCCGGCTCATCGCCGAGGGCGCGCGCACGCTCACCTTCGTGCGCTCGCGGCGCGGCGCCGAGATCACCGCCCTGGCCTGCGCCGAGGACCTCTCCGCGGCAGGACGCCCGGGCGACGCCGCGCGCATCGCGTCCTACCGCGCCGGCTACACCCCGGAGGCCCGCCGCGAGCTGGAACGACGACTCGACGACGGCGAGTTGCTCGGCCTCGCCGCGACCAGCGCCCTGGAACTCGGCATCGACGTCGGCGGGCTGGACGCCGTGGTGTCCTGCGGGTTCCCCGGCACCGTGGCCAGCTTCCGGCAGCAGGCCGGACGCGCCGGACGCCGAGGGCAGGGCTGCCTGGTCGTCATGGTCGCTGGCGACAACCCGCTGGACACCTACCTGGTGCACCACCCGGAGGCGCTGCTGGACAAGCCGGTGGAGGCCAGCGTCTTCGACCCGTCTAACCCCTACATCCTGGCCGGCCACCTGCTGTGCGCCGCCGCCGAGGCGCCGCTGAGCGATGCGGATATCGGCGACTTCGGTGAGAGCGCAGGACGCGTCGTCGACGCGCTGGTCGCCGAGGGCTCGTTGCGTCGGCGTCCGCGCGGGGTGTTCTGCGACCTGGAGATCTCCGGGGAGGTCCACGGGCGGGTGAGCATCCGTGGCGGGGCGGGCGAGGAGGTGGTCATCGTCGACCAGGCCTCCGGACGGGTGCTCGGCACCGTCGACGCCGCCCGCGCGGTCAGCGAGGTGCACGACGGCGCCGTCTACGTCCACCAGGGCGAGACCTACCTCGTCGACGGCCTGTCCCTGGCCGACTCGGTCTGCCTGGTCCACCCCGAGACCCCGGAGTGGACCACGCGGGCGGAGGAGACCGTGGACATCCGCGTGGAACGCGTGCGACGCACCCGCGAGATCGGCGGCACCGACTCCGCACCCTCCGGGGTGTGGACCGCGGACGTGGACGTGGAGGTGTCCCACCAGGTCACCGGCTACCAGCGCCGCACCCTCGACGGCGAGGTGCTCACCACCGTCCCGCTGGACTACCCGCCCCAACGGCTGCACACCCGCGCGGTGGCCTACACCGTGGACCCCGGCGTGCTGTTCGACCTGGGCATCGAGGAACCGTTGTGGCCCGGCGCGCTGCACGCCGCCGAGCATGCGGCGATCGGTCTGCTGCCACTGCTGGCCACCTGCGACCGGTGGGACATCGGCGGGGTGTCCACGGTGCTGCACGTGGACACCGGCTTCCCCACCGTCTACGTCTACGACGGCTACGAGGGCGGGGCGGGCTTCGCCGAGGCCGGGTTCGAGAGGTTCGCCCGCTGGATGGCGATGACCGCGGACACCGTGGAGTCCTGCGCCTGCGAGTCCGGTTGCCCCTCGTGCGTGCAGTCGCCGAAGTGCGGCAACGGCAACGACCCGTTGTTCAAGCACGGGGCGGCGGTGCTACTGCGCGCTCTGGCGGATGCCGCAGGGTCTGCTGAATCGGCTGAATCAGCCGGATCGGCTGGCCCGGCGAACTAGTATCGGGGCGGAAAGCCTTCTCCTGACGTTGCCCCGCCGCTTCCCGCCGCTTCCCGCCGCTTCCCACAAGGACGTTCCCCGTGCGCCGTTCCTCCCTGTCGACCATCACCGCCGGTGTGCTGTGCACCGTGCTCACCGCGGCGTTGTGCGTCCCGAGCGCGGGCGCCGAGCCCGCCGGTACTGCTGACCCTGCCGGCACCGCCGCGCCCGGTTGGTCGGGGCTGGACGTCACGGACGGCGTGCCGCTGCCCGACGAGGCGGGCGTGGCCGTCGACGAGGTGCCGCTCGACCCCGCACTCGGCCTGTCCTCGGCAGGTACCCAGCAACGCTTCGTCTACTCCACCGTCGACCAGCACGGCCAGCCCGCCGCGTCCACCGCCGCGCTGTTCCTGCCGCCCGGCGACGCACCCGACGGCGGCTGGCCCGTGCTCGCCTGGGCGCACGGCACCGTCGGACTCGGCGACACGTGCACCCCCTCGGCGCAGCCACGCTCCGACCGCGACGCCGGCTACCTCAACCACTGGCTGGAGCAGGGTTACGCCGTGGTCGCCTCGGACTACGTGGGAATGGGCACGCCGGGGCTGATGTCCTACCTCAACGGGTCGGTCAGCGCGCTCAACGTGATCGACTCCGTCGCCGCCGCACGCACCCTGGATTCCGTGGACGCTTCAGCACCCGGCGCGTCGGACGCGGGTTCGCTGCTGTCTCCGTCGTGGGCGGTGATCGGTCAGTCCCAGGGTGGCGGCGCCGCACTGCACGTCGCCCACGCCGCCACCCGGCGCAGCGCCGAGATCGACCCCGAGCTGGACTACCGGGGCGCGGTCGCCACCGGCGCACCCGCCTACATCGAGGAACTGGTGCTCGCCGCGTCGCCGTCCTTCCCGCCGGTGGTGCTGCCCACCGGGCTGAACGTGTACGCCGCCTACATCCTCGCCGGCTTCCGCGAGGCGCACCCGGAGGTCGACCTCGACGCCGCCCTGTCCGACGAGGGGCGGCGCATCGCCGACCTGGCAGAGACCGCCTGCTACCCGGAGATGTCGCAGGCCATGGACGGGGTGGACCTGTCGGACTCCTTCTCCACCGCGTTGCGCTCGGTGCCGGGGATGCAGGACGCACTGCGCGGCTACATGGCCACCCCCACCGACGGCTACGACAAACCCGTGTTCGTGGGCCACGGCCTGCTGGACATCGACGTGCCCAGCCCGATCGGCGTGGCGCTGAACTCGCAGCTGTGGTTGAACCAGTTCGCCGGCTCCAACGAGCAGGTCGACGTGCACTGGTACCCCGAGGACCACAGCGGGGCGATGGTCGCCTCGATGGCGGACTCCACCCCCTACCTGGCCTCCCTGTTCAGCTGAGCCTGATCAGCTCATCCGGGTCTCCCCGGCCGCCCTGCCCTCACCGTTGACCGCGACGAAGGCACGGTGGTCCATCAGACCGGGTTCGACGGTGAGCACACCCTCGCCGGCGGTATCGGCCGGGACGGTGAGCAGCACGTTGCCGGTGGTGGACCCGCCCGGGTAGAGGTCGGTGATCGTGTCCAGCTCGTCCGGGGTCACCGCGTAGTGCTCACCGTCGTAGGGGGTGACGGTCTCCCCGTCGACGGTGACGTACTCGATCGTCGTCCACGGCATATCCCCGTCCTCGTCGTCACCGACGTAGGTGATCGTGGCGTTGACCAGGATGTACGTCGATCCCTTCGGCGCAGGGTCGCTGTACTCGTTCTCCGCCCTGACCACCGCGTTGGCGTCGAGGTCCACGCTGTTGATCGTGACCTCCCACTCCCCGTCCGAGACGGTGGTCCCCCACGGGAGCGGGTCGGTGCGCGTGCCACGCTCGGCGTCGGGGGTCGGCGTGCCACTGTGCGGCAGCGTGTTCTCGGAGGAGTCTTGCGCGTCGGAGATCTCGTCCATGACGTCGCTGAACACGGTGCTGATCACGACGACGAACATGACGACGGCCAGGAGCGCACCGACCACGGAGACCACCAGACCCGTGATCCCGAAGCCCTGCTTCCTTCCCCGCAGGCACACCGCCACGATCGACACGATGAACGCGATCGGCAGCAGCACCCACCCCACGACCATGATCCCGGGGATGCAGGCCAGAACGGTGCCGACCACCGCGAGGATGAATCCGACCAGTCCGAGAGGGTTGGACTCCAGCTCCGGGGCGGGCGGGTACGGAGGGTACTGCGAGTACTGCGAGTACGCCCTGGGATGCGTCGCCGCCGCGGCGCTGGGGGCGCTGCTCTACCTCGTTG
>JAKDIS010000004.1 GCA_030450335.1 Corynebacterium sp.
ACCACCGGGAGTTACCCCTCAGCTCGGCTGGGGGGTCTTTTCACGTCCGGGCGGGGTCATCCCGTGCTCCATCCCCCACCGCACCGCCTGGGAGCGCCGTTCGACGCCCATCTTGCGGTACGCCGACCTGATGCACGACTTCAACGAGTTGATCGTGATGAAACTCCGCTCGGCGATCTCCGCGTTGGTCATCCCCCTGGTGGTCAACGTGACGATCTCCGCCTCCCGCGCTGTGAGCCCCTCCGCCTGTCCCGGCCAGACGCCACGCACCGGCACCGGGTCGGAGGCCGCGGCACCCGCGAACTCCGCGGTGTCGGAGACCAGCACCTGCCCCTCCACGATCGCCTCCAGGCACTCGACCAGCACCCCGGCACCCATCGACTTGTCGAGGTAGCCGTGACACCCCTTGTCCAGGGCGGTCTGGATGAGGTCGGCCTGCATGTTCCAGCTGTAGACCACCACGCGCCCGGCGGTGGGGTCGGCCAGCACGGCGTCGATCTCCTGGCCGTCCGCCTGGGTCAGCCCGAAGGTGTCGTAGAGGGTGAGGTCCACCGGGCGCTCGCCGGTGGTCCCCACGTCCGTCTCGACGATGTGGATCCTGCCCTCGTACGGGGCGAGGATCGACCGGAGTCCGGCGACCACGACCTCGTAGTCGTTGAGCAGCCGGAGTCTGAGGGGGTGGGTGATTTGCGTGGGCACGCAGCCGATTGTCTCAGAACTCCTCGTAGCTCGCCGGATCCTGGCCCTTCAGACGCCCGTCGGGACGCCCCAGGGCGGTGATCGCCGCGACCTCGTCGTCGCGGAGCTCGAGCTTCAGCGAGTCGAGGTTCTCCTGCTGACGTTCCCGGCTGGACGCCTTCGGGATCGCCAGGGAGCCGACGGCCCGGTGCCACGCCAGCACGACCTGCCCGGCGGAGGCGTCGTGCGTACGTGCGGCGTCCTGCACCGGGGCGCTGTCCAGCGCGGCGCCGCGTCCCAGCGGACTCCACCCCTCGGTGATGATCCCGTGCGAGTTGTTCCACTCGAGGGCGCCGACCTGGGGGAAGGCGGGGTGCAGCTCGATCTGGTTGACCTCCGGGAGCTCACCGGTCTCCTTCTCCAGGGTCTCGATGTGCTCCGGCAGGAAGTTGCACACGCCGATGTGCTTGACCAGGCCACGCTCCCGCGCCTCGATCAACGCACGCCAGGCCTCGACGAAGTGGCCCTGGCCGGGGTTCGGCCAGTGGATGAGGTACAGGTCGATCGGGCCGACGTCCGCCCGGTAGTAGGACTCCTCCACCGCGGCCAACGCCTTCTCGCGCTCCTGGTAGCGGCCCGGGAGCTTGCTGGTGTAGATGATCTCGTCGCGCGCGGCGAGGCCCCGGTCCACGGCCGCACGGATGCCGGCCCCGACCGTCCCCTCGTTCTCGTAGTTGTAGGCCGAGTCGATCAGGCGGTAGCCGAGTTCGATGGCTCCGGTGACCGCATCGGCGCCCTCGGTACCCCACAACTTGTAGGTGCCGAACCCCAGTGCGGGCAGTTCGAGCGATGCGGAGTTGGACTGTCGGTCGGGCGTTTCAGACGCTGTATGAGACATGCCGCCCGATCGTAACAAGGTCGCCGTCCGGGCGTGTCCGGGTAAGGGCAGGGGCCCCTACTGCAAAGTCCTGCCCGTACCCGTGTCCGACACGCCTGATAAACTTGGCCCGTCGCATGAGGTTACTCGGATCCTGACCGGATCCGCAGGTGGTTCGGTCCGAAAGACCCGACAGCCGCAGGAACCATGGGGCGCCTACCGAGTCAGAACAAATGTGAGGTGTTGGTGAGACCGTGACCCTGATCGTCGTTCCTGTGGTGCTTGCCATAGCTCTCGCACTGACCCCGGTCCTGGTCAAGACACTCGACCGCAACGCAGGCTGGCCACTGGCCGCCGTGTTCCTCGGGTTGGCCGCCTACGTACTCTCCTACGCCCGGGACATCCTCGACGGACAGGACGCCGTCTTCTCGGCGACCTGGGTCCGCGACGTCCTGCCCGGCGTGGACGGCAGCGGGACGGACCTCGAGTTCGCCCTGCGCATGGACCCCCTGGGCATGTTCTTCACCCTGCTCGCACTCCTGATCGGTTCAGCGGTGTTCGCCTACTCCTCGCGGTACCTGCACCGCGGGGAGCACATCATGAACTTCTACGTCCTGATGACGGCGTTCATGGTGTCGGTCGTCGTCCTGTTCCTCGCCGACGACGTCTCCGTGCTGTTCATCGGCTGGGAGCTCGTCTCGCTGGCGTCCTTCTTCCTCATCGCCCGCGCCGGCCACACCGGTGAGCCCGGTGCCGTGCGTACCCTGATCCTCACCTTCACCGGCGGGCTCAGCCTGCTGGTCGGCCTGGGTGTCGCCGTCGCCGCCACCGGGACGTCGAACATCTCCGGCATCATCAACAGCGACGTCTGGGGGCAGGACGCCTCGGTGACCGTCATCGTCGCCGTGCTCATCGCGCTCGCCGGGTTCTCCAAGGCCGCCCAGCTGCCCTTCCACGTGTGGTTGCCGGAGGCCATGGCCGCGGCGACCCCGGTCTCCGCGTTCCTGCACGCCGCCGCCGTCGTCAAGGCCGGCATCTACCTGCTGCTCCGTTTCTCCGGCATCTTCTCCGACGTGCTGGTCTGGAACCTGATGCTGATCATCTCGGGTATGGCCACCGCGGTCATGGCCGCGGTCTTCGCCTACCAGCAGACGGACCTGAAGCGGCTCACCGCCTACTCCACGGTCTCCCAGCTGGGCTGGATCGTGGCGACGATCGGTATCGGCACCCCGTTCGCCCTGGCTGCGGCCGTCCTGCACACCGCGGCACACGCGATGTTCAAGTCCTCGCTGTTCATGGTCATCGGCGTCATCGACCACCAGAACGGCTCCCGCGACATCCGCGAGCTCGGCTCGATCTGGCGTCGCATGCCCGCCACGTTCACCGCCGCCGCGATCGCCGCGGCGAGCATGGCCGGCATCCCGCCGTTGCTCGGATTCGTGTCCAAGGAGGGCATGCTCGAGTCCTTCACCGAGTCCCCGCTGCTGCCGGGCTGGGAGATCGTGCTGCTCATCGCCGCCGGTGTCGGCGCCGTCGCCACCTTCATGTACTCCGCGAAGTACCTCATCGGTGCCTTCATCGACACCGGCTCGGCCGTCGACACCGCCGAGGTCGTCCCTGTCGACGAGGTGAAGGAGGCACCGGCGTCCTTCTGGCTGCCGGCCGCGATCCCCGGTGTGCTGTCCCTGCCGGTCGTACTCTTCCTGTCGCTGTTCGACGCCCCGATGGACGCCATCGTCGGTTCCATCGGCTCCGGCGACCCGCACTCGCACCTCGCGCTGTGGCACGGCCCGGGCATCCCGCTCTACATCACCATCGCCGTCATCGTGGTCGGCTGCATCCTCGTGGCCATGCGCCACCGCGCCTTCACCGACTGGATGGAGGACCACCGGCTCTTCCCCTTCACCGGGAACGAGCTCATCGCCTTCACACTGCGCATGGCCAGCCGGTGGGGCCGCCTGGTCAGCCGCCTGGGCAACGCCCTGAGCCCGAACAGCCACCTGCTGTGGATCTTCGTGATGCTCCTGGTGCTCGGCACCGCGGCGTTCTTCGGCCCCGGCGGGCTGGAGAACCTCGGCGCCCTGCAGCCGCGGGTCTCCGGCATCGACAACATCACCGACATCGCCGGACTGCTCATCATGCTCCTCGTGACCATGGCGATCATCTCCACCCGCTCGCGGATGGGGTCCGTGGTCCTGGTCGGCGTGGCCGGTGCCGGTGTCTCCTGGATCATGCTGACCCTGGGTGCCCCGGACGTGGCGATGACCAACCTCATGGTCGAGTTCATCGTCACCGTGTTCCTCATGCTCGTCGTCCGCCACCAGCCGAGGCTCTACCTCAAGGAGGGTGAGAACCGCACGAAGTTCGCGGTCACCCTCGCAACGATCGTCGGCCTGGTCGTCTTCGTGGGTGTCTGGCTGCTCATCGGCCGTCACCCGCGGCCCGAGCTGGCCCAGTGGTACATCACCGAGTCCCCGGACGTGTCCGGCGCCAACAACATCGTGGCCGCGATCCTCGTGGAGTTCCGTGCACTCGATACGCTCGGCGAGCTGTCCGTGCTGGGCATGGCCGGAATCGTCATCGCGGCGATCGTCGCCTCGGTGCCGAAGTCCCCGGTCCCCGGTTACGGTCCCGGCTCCACCGCCGAGCTCTTCCGCAAGGAGGGGTCCACCAAGTTCCCCGACGTGCACAAGATCCCGGAGCTCGCGCCCTTCTACTCGAAGTACCTGCGCAGCACCCACCTGAACTCCATCCTGGGCCGCAACGTGGTCTGGCCGTTCCTCGCCGTCCTCGTGGTCTACTCCGCGGTGACGCTGTACCGCGGTCACCAGGCACCCGGCGGTGGCTTCCTCGCCGCCCTGATGCTCGCCCTCGGCCTGGTGTTCTGGTACCTGGTGCAGCCGAACGCGAAGAAGATCGGGAAGGTCGACCTCGGCTACCAGCTCGTCGGCGGCGGCATCGTCCTGGCACTGGTCACCGGACTCTTCGGCTTCTTCGAGGGCAGCTTCCTCGCACCGATCCACTTCTACATCGGTTCGGAACACTTCAGCTCCTCGCTCTTCTTCGACGGCGGCGTGTACCTCGCGGTCATCGGCATCGTGGCCATCGTCCTCAACTCGCTCGGCGGACGCGACCGGCCCGGTGCCGAGCCCGGCAAGCTCACCAAGGCCAGTCCGGTGGAGTCCTCGAAGATGATGGCCCAGCGCCCTGAGCTCCAGGCCCTCGCCGGCTCGAAGGTCGCGGTCACCGCCGGTGGTTCAGCGGTCCCGTTGAACCCCTCGGCCGTCGCCGAGGAGCAACGCCGGAACAAACAGAAACACCCGGACGAGGCGGACCCCGCCCCGAAGTCCGACAAGACAGGCAAGACAGACAAGACAGACAAGAACGAGAAGAAGGACGGTGACGACCAATGATCATCGCGGCCATCATCGCCCTGCTCGTCGCGGCCGGCGTCTACATGGTGATGCAGCGCGGCATGGTCCGCGTCATCATCGGCACCACGCTGATGAGCCACGGGGTCAACCTGCTGCTGCTCGCCGCAGGCATCGGGGCCTGGCGCTCCGACCCGCTGGCAGACCGGACGCTGCCCGCGGAGTCCGCCGACCCGCTCCCCCAGGCCTTCGTCCTCACCGCCATCGTCATCTCGATGGCGACCACCGCCGTCCTGCTCGCCCTCGCGGCCCTCGGCCGTGACGACGACACCCGCTCCGGCGAGGACGTCCAGCGCGCCCGCCGCGAATTCCGCGCCCTGGACACCGTGGGCCAGCGTTCCGCCCACCGCATCGACGAACACTCCGCACAGGCCAAGCGCCGGCGCGACCGAGAGGTGGACTACTGATGAACCCGGACACCCTCGGCCCGCTCCTCGCACTCTTCATCGTCGTCCCGCTGATGTCCTCGGGCATCGCCGCAGCGCTGCCCTGGAGCCTGCCCCGGCGGGCCCTCGGCCTGATCGTCCCCTTCGCCGGCATCGTCGGCGGCGTCCTGCTGCTGACCCAGGTTGCCGGCGGCGGTGAGACCACCGTCGTCGCCGACAACGTCGGCGACTTCATCGGCGGCGTCTCGATCCCGCTGGCGGCCGACACGCTCTCCGCGGTGATGATCGTGGCAACCTCCGTGGTCGCCTTCACCGCCAACTGGTTCGCCGAGGCCGTCGGCGAGTCTCAGGCACGGTTCTACCCGGCGATGACGTTGATGCTGCTGGCCGGCGTGTGGGGTGCCTTCCTCACCGCCGACCTGTTCAACCTCTTCGTGTTCATCGAGGTCATGCTGATGCCGTCCTTCGGCCTGCTGGCCATGACCGGCACCTGGGCGCGCCTCGCCGCAGGACGCACCTTCGTGCTGGTCAACCTGGTGACCTCGCTGACCCTGCTCTCCGGTGTCGCCCTGGTGTACGCGGTGGTCGGCACCACCAACATCGCCGCCCTCGCAGGAGCCGCGGGCGAACGTGCCTCCGGCGGGTTCGCCGAGGGCATCTACGGCACCCAGTGGCAGCTCTGGCTCGCCCTGGGCATCGTGCTGATCGCCCTGGCCGTGAAGGCCGGTGCCGCCCCGGTGCACACCTGGCTCCCCCGCGCCTACGTATCGACCTCCCCGTCGGTGATGGCCCTGTTCTCCGGGCTGCACACCAAGGTCGGCGTGTACGCCATCCTGCGCATCTTCATGACCATCTTCGAGGGTGACCAACGCTGGGCGCTGACCATCCTGGTCTTCGCCGTGATCGGCATGATGATCGGCGGGTTCGCCGCCCTCGGCGAGACCACCCTGCGCGGGGTCATCTCCTACCAGATGGTCAACGGCATCCCGTTCATCCTCGTCGCACTGGCCTTCCTCGGCGGCAACGCCGAGCTGATGCTCTCCGCGGCGATCTTCTACATGCTGCACCACATGATCACCGCAGGTGCGCTGATCATGGCCGCCGGTGCGGTGGAGGAGACCTACGGCACCGGGCGGCTGCGCCGGCTGTCCGGCCTGATGCGTCGCGACCCGATGATCTCCGTGGTCTTCGCCGCCGCCGCGATGTCGCTGATCGGCTTCCCGCCGTTCTCCGGCCTGTGGGGCAAGCTCATGCTGATCTTCGCCATGGTCCGCGACTCCGGGCCGATGGTCTGGGTCGGTGTCGGCGCGGTCGTCGTCGCCTCCATCGGCGCCCTGCTCAGCATGCTGCACGTCTGGCGCAAGTGCTTCTGGGGCAAGCCGATGGACAAGCAGGACATGGACCCCAGCCTGGCGGTCAGCGTGCGGCTCACCCTGCCGAGCGCGGCGATGATGGTCATCAGCATCGCCATGTTCCTCGGCATCGGCGCGATCACCCAGGTCACCGGCGACGCCGCGGCGTCGCTGACGGACACCACGGACTACGTCCACGCCATCCTCGGTGACCCGGACGAGGCCGTCGGGGTCGTCCTGCCCTCCGAGGAGTACGGCCTGGCGCACACCGAATCCGCAGCGGAAGGAACCCGGTGATGGAAAAGAAGAACATCTTCCAGCAGATCGGCCACTGGACGTCCTACTCGGTCTGGCTCGCGGGCCAGATCGTGAAGGAGTCCACCATCATGGCCTACGACACCTTCACCACCGGTCGTCACATCGCGCCCGTGATGATCTACTACCCGCTGCGCCTGACCAGTGAACGTGACATCGCGATCTTCATCGCCTCGATCACCATGACGCCGGGCACCCTGGCCCTCGGGGTCACCGGCCCCAAGGAGGTCGACGAGGACGCCAACGCCGGCAAACGAAACCTCAGCGACGTGAGCTCCGTGGCCACCTCGGAGTTCCGTACCCACGGTCTCACCCGTGTGCAGCGTTTCCTCGCCGTGCACGCCATGTACGGTGCCGACCCGCAGGAGCTGCTGCACTCGCTGGCGGTGATGGAGGCGAAGATCTCCCCCTCCGTGCGCAAGCGCAAGATCGAGTTCGACGTGGAGCACCTCGTGGAGCGCGGCGTTCCCGGGCCCCGCGGCTACCGCGGCAACCGCGGTGGTCGTGCCAGCGAGGACGGCGTCTTCGACATCGAGAAGGTCGACTCCACCCCGCACGCCGCCGCCTTCGTCGCGGCGATCATGCGCCAGGACGACAACCTCGACGTCAACGACTTCGACAACCTCTCCCGCGAGGAACGCGAGAAGATCGCCAAGACCCACGCGAAGAAGGCCGCCGAGGAGAAGCGCCGTCGGATCGAGGATGAGGAGAAGCGCCGTCGGCGCAAGCTCGCCGAAGAACTCAGCCCGCCGGCCCTCGACCTCGACGACGCCGACGACGACGCCAAGGACTCCGAGGGCGGCATCGACCCCGCACGGGTCGCCCCGTCCCAGGACGGCGGCATTTCCGCCATGTCCGAGGCGCACGACCAGTCCCCCACCGCCGACGGCACGAAGGCCTCCCGCAGCGGCCGCCGCACCTCCCCCATCGCCTCGCTGGTGAACGCGCTGGAGGTTCGTTCCCGCCTGCCGCAGCCGAACCTGGACCTCAGCGGTCGCCGGGGTCTTCCCGGAACACCGCTGTCCCGGCTCCGCGGTCGGCACGGAAGTCCCGCCACCGGTCAGGAACCCCACACCGGTGACCAGGACACCCCACCCGCCGACGGCGACAAGAGAGAGGACGACTCGAAGTGACACCGACACAATTCCTGTGGATCTTCGCCGGGGTCTCCGCGGTGATCATCGCCGCGGCCATGGCCCTCGTTCTGTGGCGGACCGTATCCACCCGTAACGACGCCCGCCGTGCCGTGTTGGCCGACATGGTCTTCCTGACCATCATCGCCGGCTTCCTCGTCTACAGCCTGTTCTACAGTTCGTCGATCACCTACGACGTCGTCCTGCTCGCCGGGCTGGGAGGCGCGATCAGTACCATGGCCTTCGCGCGGATCATCACCCGCGGACGCAGGTAGGAGAAATGATGCTCACACAGACACAGTCCACCGTCGACCTGCTCGCCGCCGAGGCCGGGGTGGTCCAGGAGACGAGCGAGATCGGCTGGATCCCGGCGATCATCGTCAGCGTCCTGGCCGTCATCGGCTCGCTCTACGTCCTGGTCTCGGCCGTGGCGATGTACCTCGCCCCGGACGCGCTGAGCCAGGTCAACATGATCGGTCCCGCGCTCGGCATGGGGTTGCCGCTGCTCGTGGCAGCTGACTTCGTCCACTCCTGGGCGACCGAGGGCTTCGTGGTCGGCTACCTGGTCAGGGGGATCGTCGCCGTCCTCGCACTACTCATCGTCCAGGCCGTGGGATCCTACGTGATGGGCCGTGCCCTGCACGCCACACTGTGGGACCACACCGTCCCCCTGTCCGGTGGCGAGAGGGCCAAGGAGACGAGCTGACCGTCACACGTGGGGGGCGACGGTCTCCGCGAGGTACCGGGAACCCGCGGTCGAGGGGTGGAACATCATCATGTACCCGGGGGTCGTGGTGTCGATGATGCCGGCGACGTAGCGCTCGGTGTCGGCGGCACAGCTGTCGTGGCCACGGGCACCGTCGATGACCTCGACGTAGGTGGCCCCGATGTCGGCCGCGGCGGTCTTCTGGTTCTCACGGTTCCAGTTCTCCACGTCACGCAGCAGCGGGATGGGCAGCCCGGCCGGCATGTTGGGGACCACGTTCAGCGGGCAGTACATCATGGTGTCGCGGTCCACGGTGGGCAGGGTGCCGGGCACCACGATCGAGGCCCCCGGGGCCACCGAGCGGATCCGCGCCGCAGCGGAAGCCATGTTCGAGCGGTAGCTGGCGGCCACGTTGACCGGATCAATCAGCCCCGTGCCGTTCTCGGCGTAGCCGAACGGCCCGAAGTCGTTCATGCCGACGGCGAGGACCACGGTGGAGTCGTTGTTCAGCACACCGGCGTTGATCGCCTGGTTGATGCGGGTGATCATCGACCCGGAGCTGATCCCCGAGCAGGAGTAGTCGTCGACCGTCCGTCCCGTGACCTGGCTGAGCTGCCGGGGGAAGTTCTGCGGGGACTGCAGGCAGCCCGCGGTCTGCGGGTAGTCGTCCGCCCAGTCGCCGATGGGCCCCGGAACGCCGTGCAGCGTGTTGCGCACCTGGTCGGGGTTTGCGGCGAAGGAGTCGCCGAAGGCGACGATGTTTCCGGTGCCCGGCGCCGCGTGGGCGGCCGGGGCGAGCGTGGCGCCCAGGCCCAGTGAGGCGAGCAGGGCGGTGCCAGCCGCCAGGACGCGGGACGCCAGCCGACCACGTCGGGACGTCCTGCGCGGACCGGTAGGGGTACTGGATGGTGTGGTGGCGGGCATGGGTGAACTCCGCTTGGTGTGGCGCCTGCAGTCATGTACAGGGTATATGGATGCAGAAACCACACTAATGGCAGAAGCTTGCCCGCTCCAGTTCAGCCCACCCTCAGCATGTTCAGCTGTTCTTGAGCTCCGTGTAGATCTCCTTCACACGGTCGCGCAGGTTCTCGTCGACCCGGCCCCAGTAGGTCCAGCACTGGCCCTCGACCTGCTCGGAGACGCCCTGCATCGCCCCGGCGATGTTGCCGGCGAGACGCTCACGGGCGGCGTCGTCCAGCACCTCGCGCACGAGGTTGCCGGCCTGGCCGAAGTCGTCGTCCTCCGGGTGGCGCACGTAGGCGCCACGGGTGAGGTCGCCGCCGTAGTTGTCGTCGAAGAGGCCGAGGTCGTCGGCCGGGCCGGTGGCGGACTCCTGGCCGCGACCGAAACCGTAGGACGACTCCCCCGGCGCCACGCCCTTCTCCACCACGCCGGATCCGTCGGAGACGTCGTCGGTGCCCTCACCGCGCTCGAAGCGGTTCGGCGAGTACACCGGCGTGCCGTCGGCGGGGAACTCGTAGGCCGCCGCGCCGTCCTTCATGGTGTAGAAGTTGCGCTCCTCGACGACCGGACGGTTCACCGGCAGCTGCGGGTAGTTCGCGCCCAGGCGGTAGCGCTGGGTGTCGGCGTAGGCGAAGGCGCGCGCCATCAGCATCTTGTCCGGGGAGAACCCGATCCCGGGGACGATGTTGGACGGTGCGAACGCGGCCTGCTCGATCTGCGCGAAGAAGTTCTGCGGGTTGGCGTTCAGGGTGTAGTGCCCCACGTCGATCAGCGGGTAGTCCTTCTGCGACCAGGTCTTGGTCAGGTCGAAGGGGTTGTAGCGGTAGCCCTCGGCCTCGTCGAGCGGCATGATCTGCACCTTGACGTCCCAGGTGGGGTACTCGCCACGCTCGATGGCGTCGTAGAGGTCGGCGCGGGAGTGGTCGAAGTCGCCGGAGCCGACGACCTTGCTGGCCTCGTCGTCGGTGAAGAACTCCCAGCCCTGCCGGGTCTTGAAGTGGTACTTCACCCAGAAGCGCTCGCCGGCCGCGTTGATCCACTGGTAGGTGTGCGAGCTGAAGCCGTCCATGTGGCGGAAGTCCTTCGGGATCCCGCGGTCGCCCATGAGGTAGGTGACCTGGTGGGCGGACTCGGGGCTGCGGGTCCAGAAGTCCCACTGCATGTCCGCGCTGCGCAGCCCGTTGGTCAGGCGCTTCTGGGAGCGGATGAAGTCGGGGAACTTCATGCCGTCGCGCAGGAAGAACACCGGGGTGTTGTTGCCCACGATGTCGTAGTTGCCGTCGCGGGTGTAGAACTTCAGCGAGTATCCGCGCACGTCACGCACCGTGTCGGGGAAGCCCTGCTCGCCGGCGACGGTGGAGAAGCGGGCGAGCATCGGGGTGACCCGACCCTTCTGGAAGAGGTCGGCCTTGGTGTAGCGCGACACGTCCTCGGTGACGGTCAGTTCGCCGAAGGCACCGGAGCCCTTGGCGTGCACGTTGCGCTCCGGGATGCGCTCGCGGTTGAAGTGGGCGTGCTTCTCGACGAGGTGGACGTCGGTCAGGGCGATGGGGCCCTGCTCACCGACGGTCACGGAGTGCTCCTCGGTGGTGACCGGGGAGCCGTTGGCGTTGGTCGAGTGCCCGGAGTACGGGCAGACGCCGCGGTCTGCGATGTCCTTCGAGCTCGTGTGCTTGTCCGTGCTCATAAGTGTTCCCTCCTGGGTGCTGCCGTGTCGTGCACGCGTCGCGCACGTGTCAGTCGTGGTCGACGGTCGAGCTCCCGGAGGGTCCTGTCCGTGATGGTCGGTCACGGGGATGGTTCGCAGGCCCTGTCGGGGGCGTCCTGCCGCCTGGTTCCCGTTATACACTCCACCTCGATGCCTCGCACTATCAATCCTGACGGATTTAATGGGTACATTTATGACTCGTGGTGTGGCCGGTCACCGGCCGGTCCTGCTAGAATTCGGTACCGTGCGAAGAAGTTCAGCCCAGTCGGCCCGCGACACTTCCGCCGTGTCCGAGTCGGACCGCGCGGTCACCGACCTCGCCCTGCGTGCCGCCGGTGGCGACCGGCGGGCCCTCAACGACTTCATCGAGGCCACCCACGCCGACGTCTGGCGTCTGCTGGCCCACCTCGCGGATGCCGACCGCGCCGACGACCTCACCCAGGAGACCTACCTGCGCGCGCTCAGCGGCCTGCCTCGCTTCGCCGCCCGCTCGTCGGCCCGCACGTGGCTGCTGGCACTGGCCCGGCACACCTGGGTCGACAGCGTGCGCCACGACATGGCCCGTCCCCGCCGCTCCGCCGAGCAGTGGGAGGACGCCACCGAGCTGACCACCTCCCCGGACACCACCGGCGGGCAGACGTGGGCGGAGCTGGTGGATGCCCGGGCGATGCTGGACAACCTCGCCCCGGACCGTCGTGAGGCGTTGATCCTCACCCAGATCCTGGGGCACACCTACGCCGAGGCCGCGGACATCTGCGGCGTGCGTGTGGGGACGATCCGGTCGCGCGTGGCGCGGGCGCGTGCGGACCTGCTCGCCGCGTCCGGCCGCGACGCCGGTGACACCGGCGACACAGATCCCGGACCGGTCCTACACTGGGGTTCGTGACCCACCTCCACCATCAGCATCTCCGGTTCCCACGTCAGGACGTCTGGGACTGGCACACCCGCCCGGGCGCGGTGACGCGTCTGACCCCGGGCTTCTCCCGCATCCGTGTCGCCGCCGAGGCGGACTCCCTGTGCGACGGGACCACCCTGCTCTCCCTGCCCGGCGGCGTGCCGGGCCTGCGGACCTGGGAGGCCCGTCACGTGCCGGGCGAATTCAGGGACGGCCACGCCTTCACCGACGAGTGCGTGAGCACCCCGTTGCGCCAGCTCACCGGCTGGCGCCACACCCACACCCTGCGCGAGGACGGGGCCATCGGGTCCGCGGGCACCGTGCTCACCGACTCCGTGCAGGCCAACGCCCCTGCCGCACTGCTGGACCGGGTGTTCACCTACCGCCACCGCCAGCTCGCCGACGACCTGGCACACCGCGCCCGCGTGGGTTCGGCGGAGGTGACCGGCCACCACACCGTGGCGGTCACCGGGGCGACCGGGTTGGTCGGCACCCGCCTGGTCGCACTGCTGCGCAATCTGGGGCATACGGTCATCCCGCTGTCGCGCTCGCGGATGCCGCATGAACCGCACGCCCGGATCTGGGACCCGGACTCCCCCGCCAGCGGCCTGCTCGACGGGGTGGACACCGTCGTCCACCTCGCCGGAGCTCCCATCGCCGGACGGTTCACCGAGAAGCACAAGGCGGCCGTGCGCGATTCGCGGATCGGCCCCACCCGTCGACTCGCCGAGCTCGCCGCCGCCACCGACGGGGTCGGCACCTTCATCGGTGCGTCCGCCGTGGGGTTCTACGGCCACAGCCGCGCCGGACGCGTCAACGAGCGTGCCGGTGCCGGCGAGGGCTTCCTCGCCGAGGTCGTCTCCGACTGGGAGGACGCCGCCTCCCCGGCGGCCGACGCCGGACGTCGCGTCGTCGCGGTGCGCACGGGCCTGGTGCTGGCGGGCGGTTCGCCGCTGCTCACCGCGCTGGCGGCGTCCTGCCGGGTCGGTGGTGGCGTGCTCGGCTCGGGCCGGCAGCACTTCCCGTGGATCTCGGTGGACGACCTGGTGGACGTCTACGTGCGCGCCGTGGCGGACGACACCCTGACCGGGGCGGTCAACGGCGTGGGGCCGCAGATGGTCACGAACGCGGAGTTCACCGCGACCCTGTCCGGCCTGCAACGAGTGCGCGTCCCGCTGTCCCTGCCGGTGCCGGCGGCCGCCCCGGCGATGCTGCTGGGCGTGCAGGGGGCCGAGGAGCTCGCCCTCGCCGACCAGAACGTCTCGCCCCGGGTGCTCGAGGACCTCGGGCACGTGTTCCGCCACACCACCCTGCGCAGTGCCCTTATCCACGAGTTGGGACTACCCGGCGAGTAGAATTGCGGGCATGGCTGAGTCTGGCATGTCTGACACCACCGCCCGCAGGGCACTGCTCGTCCTCTCCTTCGGAGGACCCGAGAAAGAGGAGGACGTGGTCCCGTTCCTCGAGAACGTGACCCGCGGCAGGGGTATCCCCCGCGAGCGTCTCGCCGAGGTCGGTGAGCACTACTACCGTTTCGGCGGCAAGAGCCCCATCAACGACCAGAACCTGGAGATCATCGACCACCTGCGCACCGAGATCGACGCACGTGGCCTGGATCTCCCCGTCTACTTCGGCAACCGTAACTGGGAGCCCTACGTGGAGGACACCACCAAGCAGATGGTGGCCGACGGCATCACCGAGGTCGTGGTCTTCGCGACGTCGGCCTGGGGCGGCTACTCCGGCGACATCCAGTACCGCGAGGACATCGAGCGGGCGCTGCAGTCCTGCCGGGACGCGGGCCTGACCCCGCCGACGATGACGAAGATCCGCCCCTTCCACGACCACCCGCTGTTCCTGTCCTCCTTCGCGCGCCTGGTGGACGCCGCCCGGCAGGAGCTTCCCGCCGACGTGCGGGAGGACGCCCGCCTGCTGTTCACCGCGCACTCCGTGCCGGTCTCGGCGGACGAGACGTCCTCCTCGGACTCCACGCACCGCTACTCCGGGCAGGTGCTCACCGCCGCCCGCGAGGTCCGCGAGCTGACGAGCTTCGCCTCCGACGGGGAGGACGGCACGGACGTGGAGCTGGTGTGGCAGTCGCGCTCGGGCCCGCCGCACATCCCGTGGCTGGACCCCGACATCTGCGACCACCTCGAGGAGACCGTCGGTGCCGGCGACCGGCGACCGATCGTGCTCGTGCCGATCGGCTTCATCTCCGACCACATGGAGGTGATGTGGGACCTCGACAACGAGGCCGCCGAGACCGCCGCCGAACTGGGGATCACGATGGTCCGCGCCGCCACGCCGGGCCCGACCCCTGAGTTCACCGAGATGATCCTGGACCTGGTCCCGGACCAGGTGAACTAGCGGACTAGCGGGCTAACGCAGTTCGTCGCGGGTTTCCTCCCAGAACTCCTCGGCGTCGAAGTCCTCGGCGGAGAAGTCGATGTCGTCGTCGCCGTCGAGTTCCTGGACCACGTCCTCGGTGACGTCGTCGCGGAGCTGACCGGCGCTCACACTGGACTCCTTGAAGGACTTCTCCAGCGTGGCCCAGTCCTTGCGGGTGAACTTCCCCTTCGGGTCCACGAGCCGCAGGATCAGTGTGCGGATGCGGTCGCGGCGCAGGACCTCGCGCCCGATGCGCTTCCGGCCGTTGACCACCCACGTGCCCAGCAGCACGGCGACAAGGGCGATGCCGAGCCAGCCGAGGATCGGGAAGACCTTGTTCACCAGCAGGGCGAAGTCGAAGAAGCTCAGGGCGAAGGCGGCGAGCGTGAGCACCACGAACACCGGACGGTAGCCGGTGGCGCGGTTCACGGTGAGGCGTTTGCCCAACGAGTAGAGCACGCCGAGGGTGGTGCTGAAGATCATCAGGTAGGTCGCCACGGACGCCACGATGCCGATGCCGGGGCTCATCTGGTTGATCAGCTCGAGGGTGGGCAGGGCCTTGTCGGCGACGTCGGTGATGCGGAACAGCAGGGCGACGGTGATCAGCAACAGGATGCCGGCGAACAGCGAGCCGCCGATGAACCCGCCCCACCCGGCGGTGCGGGTGTTCCAGTTGCTGCCGCCGATGAGGATGGCCATGGAGATGCCACTGAACATCGCCAGGCCCACGTAGTTGAGGGTGGCGAGCAGCCAGCCGGAGACCGGGGAGTCGACATTGGCCATGGCGTAGTCGCTGACGGCCTGCAGCGACTCCGGCGGGGACGACACGGCGTAAATACCCGCGGCGATGAGCAGCAGGATCATCACCGGGGTGATCATGGCGATGACCTGGGTGACCCGGTCGACGTCGAGCATTCCGGTGAGGAGTACGAGGGCAGCCATCAGTGCGGAGCCGACCCACAACGGCAGCCCGAACTGCTGGTTGAGGTTGGAGCCGGCACCGGCCATCATCACGAAACCGATGCAGAACTGGGCGATGGACAGTGAGTAATCCAGGAACACGGCCACCGGCTTCGAGGTGACCCCGGTGAAGACCTTCTCGTGGGACCGCGCCCGGAAGTAACTGCCGTACTGCAGGATGACCATGGCGGTGATCGGCATGAGGACCACCACGACCGCCGCGCCGGCGATGCCCCAGAATCCGTAGGACGCGTAGTACTGCAGCATCTCCTGCCCGGAGGCGAAGCCTGCGCCCACGGTCACACCGAAGTACGCCAGCGCGATGACGAGTGCTTTCTTTACTAGTGCTCTCCCTATCCGGTGCCGGGACGCCAGCTGCGGACAGGTTGTCGCTGTGGTGCAGTGTGCTGGGGTGGTGTTCCCCAGGTTTTGGCGGCCCGGCACTCGTGAAATCTGTGATCACATAAGTTGGACGGGAAACACGGTAGCATGCGTCACATTAGCGGCTTCCACGGTGTCACTGACCTGCGAGGACACAAAAGCCTGCGCCGGTGCACCCTCCTCGAGAGGAGGAATGCACCGGCACAGGCTCACCGGCCCCGACGTGCGGGACGAGAACCGCTAGAGCAGCAGCTCCGCGATCTGGATCGTGTTCAACGCCGCGCCCTTGCGCAGGTTGTCACCGGAGACCACGAGGACCAGGCCACGGCCGTCCTCCACCGACTGGTCCTGGCGGATACGCCCCACCAGGGACGGGTCCACACCCGCGGCAGCCAACGGCGTCGGCACGTCCGTCAGCTCCACACCCGGCGCCGCGGACAGGACCTCCTCGGCACGCTCCGGGGTGATCGCGGAATCGAACTCCGCGTGCACCGTCATCGTGTGCCCGGTGAACACCGGAACACGCACGCAGGTGCCGGCCACGGGAAGCTCCGGGATGTGCAGGATCTTGCGCGACTCATTGCGCAGCTTCTGCTCCTCGTCGGTCTCCCCGGAGCCGTCGTCCACGATGCTGCCGGCCATCGGCAGCGCGTTGAAGGCGATCGGGGCCACGTACGGGCCGAAGTCCTCGACCTGCAGCGCCGACCCGTCGGTCGCCAGGTTCTCCAGCACCTCCAGGTTGGCCCGCACCTGGTCGGCCAGGGCCTTCACCCCGGCCAGACCCGAACCGGACACCGCCTGGTAGCTCGACACGTGCAGGCGCTTCAGACCGGCCACACCGTGCAGGGCACCCAGCACCGGCATCGCCGCCATGGTGGTGCAGTTCGGGTTGGCGATGATGCCCTTCGGCACGTCCTTCGCGTCGTCCGGGTTGACCTCCGAGACGATCAGCGGGACCTCCGGATCCTTACGCCACGCCGAGGAGTTGTCCACCACGGTGGCGCCGGCCTCCACGAAACGCGGGGCCTGCACCTTGGACGTCGCACCACCGGCGGAGAACAGGGCCACGTCGATGCCACGCAGGTCCTCCGTCGAGGTCGCCTCGACGTCCTCGACGACGACACGTCCGCCGTTGAACTCGATCTCGGTGCCCGCCGAGCGGGCCGAGGCGAAGAAACGCACCGAGTCCAGCTTCTCCAGCACGGCCGGACGGTTCTCCAGGATGTCACGCATCACGCGGCCGACCTGGCCGGTGGCGCCCACAATCGCGAGGGTGGTCATGGTTTTCTCGGTGTCCCTTCTACCGGCCGGTGCCGGCGTAGACGGTGGCGGTCTCCTCGCCACCGAGCTTGAAACGCTCGTGCAGGGCGGCCACGGCCGCGTCGAGGTCGGTGTCGCGGATCAGCACGGAGATACGGATCTCCGAGGTGGAGATCAGCTCGATGTTGATGCCAGCGTCGCGCAGCGCCTCGCAGAAGTCCGCGGTCACGCCGGGGTGCGACTTCATGCCCGCACCCACCAGCGACACCTTGCCGACCTGGTCGTCGAACAGCAGCTGCCCGAACTTCTGGTGCTCCTCGGCGCCCTGCAGGCCCTTGAGCAGCTCCACGGCGCGCGGTGCGTCCTCCCGCGGGCAGGTGAAGGTGATGTCGGTCAGGTTGTCCGCCAGCGACGACACGTTCTGCAGCACCATGTCGATGTTGATCTCCGCGTCCGCCAGGGTGCGGAACACGCGGGCGGCCTCGCCCGGCTTGTCGGGGATGCCGAGCACGGTGACCTTCGCCTCGGAACGGTCGTGGGCGACACCGGTAAGGACTGCTTCTTCCACGGGGATATCCTCCAAAGAGCCGGACACCAGGGTGCCGGTTTCGTTGCTGAATGATGAACGGACACGGATCGGGACGTTGAAGGCGCGGGCGTACTCCACGCACCGCAGCATCAGGATCTTGGCGCCGACGGCGGCCATCTCCAGCATCTCGTCGAAGGAGATGGTGTCCAGCCGCTTGGCGTTGGGCACGATGCGCGGGTCGGCGGTGTACACGCCGTCGACGTCGGAGTAGATCTCGCACACGTCGGCCTTCAGTGCGGCGGCAAGCGCCACGGCGGTGGTGTCCGAGCCACCACGGCCCAGGGTGGTGATGTCCCGG
Source organism: Corynebacterium sp. (assembly GCA_030450335.1). GTDB lineage: Bacteria > Actinomycetota > Actinomycetes > Mycobacteriales > Mycobacteriaceae > Corynebacterium. The sequence continues at coordinate 18,318 of JAKDIS010000004.1, forward strand.
GTCTCCCGGTTGACGCCCTGGAAGCCGGCGACGAGGCAGATCTTTCCCTCGTCCAGCGCCTCGCGCACCCGGCCCGGGGTCACGTCCACGATGCGGGCGTTGCCGTGACGCTCCGTGGTGATCACCCCGGCCTGGGAGCCGGTGAAGGACTGCGCCTCGGCGCCGAAGGAGTCGATGGCCATGGCCACCAGGGAGTTGGAGATGCGCTCACCGGCGGTGAGCAGCATGTCCATCTCACGGCCCGGCGGCACCGGGTTGACCTGGTTCGCCAGGTCGAGCAGGTCGTCGGTGGTGTCACCCATCGCGGAGCAGACCACGACCACGTCGTGGCCCTGCTTCTTGGTCTCCACGATGCGCTGCGCCACGCGCCGGATACGTTCGGCGCTCTCCAACGACGATCCGCCGTACTTCTGCACGATCAAGGCCACGGTTCCCAGCTCCACCTTCCCGTGTTGACGGGATAACTCGTTATAATTGCTCAGACCTCCCCAGCGTACCTGAGCCTTCACTGCTCCCGGAAGCCGGTGTCGCAGGTCACTTTCCGGCGACGACCACGGCGTGGCTACCCCACCCGACCGGCATGTCCGCCACCCCGGTGAGACCCGCCTCCGCCACCGCGGACGCCAGGTCACGGGCCGTGGGCAGACGGTGCCCGTCAACGAGCATGCGGGTCAGGTCCTCCTCGTAGTCGTGGTCCTCCTCCCCGCTCTCGGCGAGCAGCCGGGTGACGACCACGACACTGCCGGACGGCCCGACGATCGAGGCCGCCTCGGCGAGCAACGTCGGGACGTCCTGCGCGGTGCGCAGTGCGAAGGGGTCCAACAGGATCAGGACGCCCGGCGCGTCCGGCGCACTTCCAGCGTCCCCGGTGCCTTCCGCCCAGTCCCGCACCTCGACGCGGTCCCGGCGCGAGATGGCGACCTCGCGCAGCACCCGTTCGTGCGAGGCGTCCTGTGACTCCTGCAGGTCGAGCACCGTGACGTTGAGGTCGCCACGGGCGCGGACGAGCTCGTCTGCGTACACCGCGGCGGCCACGCCCTCGGACGCTCCGGCCACGGCGACGTGCGTCGGCGCACCGCCGGGCAGTGCGTCCAGCTTCTTCGCCAGCGCCGGGGCGACCCACTGGGCGCGGGTGGCCTCGCCGTCGGCGAGGGTCTCGCCCAGGGCGGGTTTCTCGGCCCGGACGGACGCCCAGTCCTCCCCGCGCGAGCCGACGGCTGCCGGCGTGCCGGTGCGCAGCGTCTCGTCGAGGTGCAGCCAGGCCAGCGACTGGACCGCCCCCGGCCCGGTCAGACGGGCGACGACACCCTCCGGGTCGGCGAGCTCGTTGCCCAGGGTCGTCAGCTGCACGGTAGGGGTCGCAGCGTCTTCAGCGTCACCGACGATGGTGAGCAGGTCGAGCGACTGCAGGTAGCGCAGGAAACGCAGGAGCCGGTCCGGGTCCACCCCGGTCGCGCCGGCGACCTCGGCGAGGGGCGCCGCCGGTCCGCCCGCCGCCTCGGCAGCCACGTCGACGGCCTCGAACAGGCCCAGCCGTGCAGCCGCCTGCAGTGCCAGGCCCGGCGCGATATCGGTGAGCTCGTGGACCTGCATGAGCACGGAGATGCTCGACGACGGTGCCTCGGCTGCGGCGGCACCGGTCGCGTCCTCCCCCGCCTCGCCGTTGCCCTCTTCCTGGGCGGCCGGCTGCGGGGCGTCGACCTTGCGCCAGTAGCCGGTGACCTGCACGTGCTCGCGCGGCACCCCGGCGGTCTTGATGAAGGAACGGACCTTCTTCAGCCGTCCGGCCTCACCACCGGCCCACACGAAGGGCGTGCCCTCCGGCAGTGCGGTGTCGCCGGACGCCAGGGCGTCGACCTCCGCGGTGAAGTCCCCGCTCTCGGCGCGCACGACCCAGCGCAGGTCCAGGGTGTCCGCGCAGGCCACCTGACCCAGGTCCTCCTGGATGTCGGCCCGGTCCGGGACCTCCACGATGGCGAGCACGCGGTGCCCGGCGGGCACCTCCTCCAGGCAGCGGCCGATCGCCGGCAGGGCGGTCTCGTCGCCGACGAGCAGCAGCCAGTCGGTGTGGACCGGCAGCGAGGCGCAGTTCTTCGGGCCGGCGGCGTACACCTTGTCGCCGACGCCCGCGGTGGACGACCACCCCTCCGCCAGGCCCGCGCCGTGACGGGCGAAGTCCACGACGAGTTCGCCGTGCTCCCCGGCGTCCGGCGACCAGCGGCGCACCGTGTAGGTACGGAAGAGCTCGTTGACCTCGGCGGTCCAGTCCAGGCGGCCGTCGCCCAGCGACACCGGGTAGGGACGCTCGGCGGTCTCCGGGTGGGGGAAGATCATCCGCATGTCGTCGTCGAAACCGTCGGAGACGATGGCCGGCACGGTCTCACCGTCGCGCTCATGGGCGCGCAGCCCCTCACCACCGAAGACGATGCGGCGCATGTTCGGGGAGACGTCCTCGACCCCGAGCACCTCCAGCTCGCGCATCGTGATCGGGTAGATGTCGGTGTCGCGGCTGATTCGTGGCACGGCGAAGTGCTCCTCACGTTGGGTGCGGGGGTGGCGGTCGAACCGCTTCGCCACGAGGTTAGCATCACCTGACATACCCCCTACCGGTGGACGGGCGGTGCCGATACGATTACTGAGCGTAACCACCCTTTCGTATTCTCGAGGAGAGAATCACATGTCTCATCTGCCCACCATGCGCCGCCGGATCGCCGGCGCCGTCGTCGTCTCCGGCCTCGTGTTCGCCATGGCCGCCTGCTCCGACGACAGCGACGACAGCAGCTCGTCCGACGGCTCCGACAGCACCGACACCTCCGCCGCGTCCCAGAGCGACGGCGAGTGGCCGCGCACCGTCGACTCGATCGGCGTCGACGACGGCACCCCCACCGGTGAGACCGAGGAGGTGGAGATCCCCGCCCAGCCCGAGCGCATCGTGTCGACGTCGGTGACCCTGACCGGCAGCCTGCTGTCCATGGACGCCCCGGTCATCGCCTCCGGTGCAGCGAGCCCGGGCCCGACCTCCGACGACAAGGGCTTCTTCAAGCAGTGGGCCGACGTCGCCGACGAGCGTGGTGTCGAGGAGATCGGCCAGCTGGAGCCGGACTTCGAGAAGATCGCCGCCCAGGACCCCGACCTGATCATCGTCTCCGCCTTCGGCGCGGACGCCGCCCCGGACCTCGCCGAGCGCCTGTCGGAGGTCGCCCCCACCGTGGTCCTGGACTACTCCGACAAGGACTGGACCGAGGTCACCACGCAGCTCGGTGAGGTCACCGGCCACGAGGAGGAGGCCGCCGACGCCATCCAGGAGTTCAAGGACCGCGCCACCGAGGTGACCGAGAACATCGAGGAGCCCGAGCAGCCCGTGCAGTTCATCCTGCCGGCGACCGACGGCGGCGTGAACTTCATGACCGGTGAGTCCGCGCAGGGCCGCATCATCGAGGAGCTCGGCTGGGACCTGGACGTCCCCGGCGAGGGTGTGGCACGTACCGACGGCGACTACGCCGGACGCACGGACGTGGTGCAGGTCACCGACGAGAACCTGGACAAGGGCCTGACCGGCCGGACGATCTTCGCCACGAACGCCGACGCCGACAACCCCGTCAGCGAGCAGATGGCCGAGAAGCCCACCGCGCGCAACACCTACGCCGTGGAGAACGACCGCATCTTCGAGTTCAGTGCCGAGACCTTCCGCATCGACTACTACAGCGCGATGGTGATGCTCGACCAGATCGAGGAGTACTTCGCGAAGTGATCGTGACGTGATCGTGGGGTAATCGGGTAATAAAGCCCTCTGATACATCCTCGGCGGCGGACGACTAGTCTGAGTTTCTGATGATGCACAGCAACCTGCTCGCTGTCGTCTTCGCCCTTCTTTCTGCCCTCACCGTGGCCTGGGGAACGATCCTGCGCCACCAGGTCGCCGAACAGACGTCGGGCGACCGCGACAACGCCCACGGCACCCCGGTCCTCGCGGCCGTCGCCCGTCCACGCTGGTGGGCGGGCGTCTTCTGCGCGCTGGCGGCCTACGGGCTGCAGATCGTGGCGCTGGGGTTCGGCACGCTGCTGGTCGTCCAGCCGGTACTGGTGCTCTCGTTGATGTTCACCCTGCCGCTGGCCGCCCGTTTCGACGGACGCCGGGTGTCGCGTATGGAGATGGCGTGGGCGACGCTGCTCACCGTCGCCGTGGGCGTGGTCGTGGTGTGGGGACGTCCCCTGCCCGGCAACGACTTCCCGACGCTGGGCACGTGGATGGCCACGCTCGGGGTGGGCGCGATCGTCTTGCTGGCCCTGATGTGGCTGGCCTCCCGGCAGCAGCTGCGCACCCGGGCCCTGATCCTCGGCGCCGTCACCGGCGCGATCATGGGTTACCTGGCGGTGCTGTCGAAGTCGGTGGTCAACATCTTCAACCAGGAGGGCGTGGCCGCCCTGCTGACCACCTGGGAGCTCTACGGGGTCATCGCCGCGGCGATCATCGGCACACTGGTGCAGCAGGCCAGCTTCAACGCCGGCGCGTTGAAGAACTCGCTGCCCGCCATGACGATCACCGAGCCGATCGTGGCGTTCGTGCTGGGCTACCTGGTGCTCGGTGAGCGGTTCCAGGTGGAGGGCACCCAGTGGCTGATCATGGCCGGTGCCCTGGTGGTGATGATCGTGTCCACGGTGGTGCTCTCGCGCCGCGGCGTGGAGTGAGTGGAAAAGGATATCCTCGGCGCCATGGACTTTGTCGACCCGTCGATCAGGGCGGTCTACGAGACACTCGACCTGATCGGGGTGGTTCTCTACGGGATGATCGGGGCGATCATCGCCCGCGCCCGCAACCTCGACTTCATCGGCATCCTCTTCCTGTCGATCATCACCGCGTTGGGCGGCGGCATGATCCGCGACGTGCTCATCGACAACGGGCCGCCGGCCGCCATGCAGGACATGCGCTACTTCGGGCTCGCCCTGGTCGGGGCGGTGATCTCCACGATGATCCACATGAACTCCCGCGGGTGGGAGATCTTCCGCGTCCACGGCGACGCCGTGGTCCTGGGCGTGTGGGCCGCGACCGGCTCGACGAAGGCGCTGGCCAACGACCTGCCGTGGTCGTCGGCGCTGTTCCTCGGGGTCTTGACGGTGGTCGGCGGCGGCATGATCCGGGACGTGATGACCGGGTCGGTGCCCGCGATCTTCGGCGGGGCGACGTTGTACGCGACCCCGGCACTGCTCACCGCGGCGGTGATGGTCGGGATCAAGTCGTTGGACGACTCCGGGGTCGCCGGTGACTTCCCGGTGTTCCTGGTGGGACTGATCGTGTCCCCCTTCATCGGCGCGGGGCTGATGATCGCCGCCTACTGGCGGGGTTGGGTGCTACCTGGGATGCAGGACCTGTCGTGGGCGGCGCAGAAGAGACTGCGCCAGCCGATGACGATGGCGAGGGCCATGAAACTGCGCCGTATCCGCCTGCGACGACGCGAGGAGGCCGAAGAGGTGGCAGAGGAGAAGGCCGAGGAAGAGCGCGGGGAGTGATCCTCAGATCGCGTACTCGAAGCCGATGAGCATCTCGGCGGACACCCAGAATCCCAGGGTGCACCACAGGACCGCCGCGACCCCGATCGCCGCGCCGGCCACGACATGGACCGGACCCGCCGCCCCGGCAGTCCGCCAGCCACGCACCGCCCGGACGACCAGCGGCAGGCACAGCAGGAGCACCGGGATCAGCAGCAGCCGCGGACGTGAGTGCATGATGCCGTCCGACCCCAGCACGATGCCTGCCAGGACCACCGCCGGCAGCCACAGCTGCCAGGGGATCCACCCCGCCCACAGCATCCACAGCGACGCCACGCACAGCAACGCCACCAGGATCATCGACCAACTGGAGATCGTGTAGCCGGTCATCTGGCCGGGCAGGTTGTCCGCCAGCCACCGCAGCGTGGCCGCCCCCAGGTCGACCCCGGAGTGCCAGCCACGCTCCTGCGCGGCGAAGTACCCGCCGATCTCGGCGACCGTCCGGTTCGCCCACGTCAGGTAGGCGCCGATCCCCATGGCGCCGAGCACCGGCGCGGTGACGGCAGACGTCGGGAAGGCAGGAAGCGCAGCGTCCTGCCGTGTTCGTCCTGCCTGGCGCGCCCGCCACCAGCGCCACACCTCAACCACGGCGGCGACGCACAGTGTGAGCACCAGTGCCGCGGCGGTGAGCCGGGTCAGCCCGGCGAACAGGGTCAGCACACCGGCGGCGAGGTGGCGGCGGCGCAGCAGGAAGTACAGCGCCCACACCGTCAGGGCGGTGAACAGGCTCTCGGAGTAGGGCATCCAGTAGACGACACCCATCGGCGCACCGACGGCGAGCACCGTCACCACGGCCGTCAGCACGACCAACGTCCGGCGGTCCGGAGGACACCACAGCTCGGTGGCCAGCAGGCTGACACCCCAGGCCAGGAACAACGTCGCGACGGCGGAGGTGAGCATCGCGGCGAGGAACGTCGCGTCCGCCACGTCCAGCACCGCCATCGGGGCGGCGACGAGGCGCACCAGCACCGGGTACCCGGGGAAGAACGCCACCGACTCCCACTGCACCGGGCCGGACGGTTCGGACGACATGACGAACCCGGAGTAGCCGTGCTCCGAGATCATCATCATCCAGTGCGCGTCCCACTGCGTGAGGACCTCGCGCAGGCTGAGGCCGTTGCGGTTGCCCCGGACGGTCATCACGACCATCTGCACGACGGCGGTCAGCACCGTCACCACGCCCGAGACCACTGCGGTCACCGCCGTCACGCCAGCCGTTGCTCTTCGTTCCACGGTCGTCCATCCTAGCGCCCCACCACCACGGCGAACCCGGTCGACGTTAGCCCGGTCACACTCCCACTTTCCCCGCGTCCGAGTCACCGTGTTACAGTGGTCGCCATGATTAACTCGCGCGCGCAGCTCCTCCTTCTCTGCCGCGGCGGGGTCAGGTTCTGAAAAACCGACCGGCTCCCCGTCGCGGAGTTGAGTCGTGCCGGTCGGTGATGACCATTATTTCCTTCCACCGATCCAAGGAGCACCATCATGACCCCCTCTGATTCCTTCATCTCCGCCCCCGCCCGCATCTCCACCCCTGCCGGCGAGATCCCCGAGGGCCAGAAGGCCTGGAACAAGCAGCGCCCCTCCCAGATGCCGGCGCACCGCTACCAGCCGCACTTCACCGAGGTCGAGCGCTTCCAGCTGCCCGACCGCACCTGGCCGGACAAGGTCATCGACACCGCACCCCAGTGGTGCGCGGTGGACCTGCGCGACGGCAACCAGGCCCTGATCGACCCGATGAGCCCGGAGCGCAAGCGCCGCATGTTCGACCTGCTGGTACGCATGGGCTACAAGGAGATCGAGGTCGGCTTCCCGTCCGCCTCCCAGGTCGACTTCGACTTCGTCCGCGAGATCATCGAGAACGACATGATCCCGGAGGACGTCACCATCCAGGTGCTGGTGCAGGCGCGCGAGCACCTGATCCGCCGCACCTTCGAGGCGTGCGAGGGCGCGAAGAACGTGATCGTGCACTTCTACAACTCCACCTCGATCCTGCAGCGCCGCGTGGTCTTCCGGAAGGACCGGGACGCGATCAAGAAGCTGGCGACCGACGCCGCCGAGCTGATCAAGGACGTCGCCAAGGACTACCCGGACACCACCTGGCGCTGGCAGTACTCCCCGGAGTCCTACACCGGCACCGAGGTCGAGTACGCCAAGGAGGTCTGCGACGCGGTCATCGAGATCATGGAGCCGACCCCGGAGAACCCGATCATCATCAACCTGCCGTCCACGGTGGAGATGATCACCCCGAACGTCTACGCCGACGGCATCGAGTGGATGAGCCGCCACATCGCCCGCCGCGACTCGGTGATCCTGTCGCTGCACCCGCACAACGACCGCGGCACCGGTGTCGCCACCGCCGAGCTGGGCTACATGGCCGGCGCCGACCGCATCGAGGGCTGCCTGTTCGGCAACGGTGAGCGCACCGGCAACGTGGACCTGGTGACCCTGGGGCTGAACATGTTCACCCAGGGCGTGGACCCGCAGATCGACTTCTCCGACATCGACGAGATCCGCCGCACGGTGGAGTACTGCAACCAGCTGGTCGTCCCGGAGCGTCAGCCCTACGGCGGCGACCTGGTGTTCACCGCCTTCTCCGGTTCGCACCAGGACGCCATCAACAAGGGCATCGACGCCCTGGCGGACTCCGTCTCCCCGGGCCACCACGCCAACGAGATCTCCGAGGAGGACTTCCGCCGCGTGCAGTGGGAGGTCCCCTACCTGCCGATCGACCCGAAGGACATCGGCCGCAGCTACGAGGCCGTGATCCGGGTGAACTCGCAGTCCGGCAAGGGCGGCGTGGCCTACATCATGAAGACCGACCACGGCATCGACATGCCGCGTCCGATGCAGGTCGAGTTCTCCGGCGTGGTCCAGGCCGTGACCGAGGCCGAGGGCGGCGAGGTGAACTCCAAGGCCATGTGGGACATCTTCACCGGCGAGTACCTGGAGCGCACCTCCCCGCTGGAGCAGATCTCCGTGACGGTGGACGGCCCGCAGACCGAGGGGTCGGAGACCAAGGTCACCGCCGAGATCGAGTGGAAGGGCGACACCCGCACCATCCAGGGCCGTGGCAACGGGCCGATCGCGGCGTACTGCAACGCCCTGGAGGCCCTGGGCGTGGACGTGGAGGTCCAGGAGTACTCCCAGCACGCCCGCACCGCCGGCGACGACGCGGAGGCCGCGGCCTACGTCCTGGCGCAGATCGACGGCCAGCAGGTCTGGGGTGTCGGCATCGCCGGTTCGATCACCTACGCCTCGCTGAAGGCCATCACCTCCGGGGTGAACCGCGCGCACTCCAAGGAGCCGGTCGCCCAGGGTGTGCTCGGCGGGGTCTAGTCCCAGCTGTGTCAGCTGTGTCATCTGAGTCGTCCCCCAGGTAACGAAACAGTGGGTTTCGTGGCCTGGGGGACGACCCAGTTGGCACCACCCCGCAGGGGCACCGGAATCCGCTTCCTAACCCGGTGGTTGGCCGGCGCGGCACGCCCGTGCGACAGTGAACGCCCTGTCCCTGCGTGACCTCCGAGGAGTCTTTTTCACGGTGCGTACCGAACAACAGGCCCTGCGCGTGTCGCTGGTCGCCGTCCTCCTGCTCTCCGCGCTCGGCATCGGCTTCGGCCTGGTGTCCGGGTCCGCGGCCATCCTGTTCGACGGCGTCTTCTCCCTCGTCGACGCCCTGATGTCGGTGATCTCCATCATCCTGGCCGGGCTGCTCGCCAAATCCAGGTCCGAGGGGCTGCCGCGGCGGTTCAGCATGGGGTTCTGGCACTTCGAACCGTTGGTGCTGTGCCTCAACGCCCTGGTGATGATGGCGGTCGCCGGCTATGCGCTGCTGCAGGCCGTCACCGCGCTGCTGGACGGCGGACGCGAGGTCGAGTTCGGCCCGGCCGTGGTCTACACCGTGGTCGTCCTGCTGCTCGCCGGCACCACCGCGGCCCTGGAGCACCGGGCGAACCGGAGGATCGGCTCCGCGTTGGTGGCCATGGACGTCAAGGGGTGGCTCATGGGCGCCGGGGTGACGGGTGCGCTGCTGATCGCGTTCCTGGTCGGCATGGTCATCGACGGGACCTCCCACGAGCACCTGCTGCCGTACGTGGACCCGGTGGTGCTGATCGTCGTGGCGTCCGTGCTGATCCCGGTGCCGGTGCGCACCCTGCTGCGCGCACTGTCCGAGATCGCGCTGGTCACCCCGCCGGAACTGCACGCCGAGGCCCGCGCCGTCGCCGACCGGGTCGTCGCCGAGGAGGGTTTCCTGTCCGCGGACGTGCATGCCGCGCAGGTCGGCCGCTCGCGCCAGCTGGAGATCGTCTTCCACGTCTCCCCCGACACACCCCCGCGCCCCCTGACACAGTGGCACGGCATCCGTCGACTGGTCGCCGGCGAGCTCGGGGGCGACGACCCGGACAGCTGGATCACCGTGTGGTTCACCACCGACGAGTGACGCAGACGTGGAGCTCCGGCGCGGCGAGTCACCGGTGTCCTTAGCACCGGCGGCTCGACGGAACGTATGATGTCCCCCATGACTTCCCCCGGTTCCGGCCCCGACGCCACCCACGGCGCAGACGGTGCCCCGCGCAGCGGACAGGGCCGTTCCCGGCGTCGCCGCCGCCAGGTCCACCGCCGTTCCGCTCCCCCGTCGGCACGGACCGTCGAGCAGGCAGACAAGAAGGCCGAACAGAAGATACAGGACGCCCCGGCCGCCGTGCCTGCCGAGCCTGCCGTGCCTGCCGCGTCCGCACCCTCCGTTCAGGACGCACCGGGCACGCAGGACGCTCCGGTGCAGGACGGCGCGGCGCAGGCCGCGCCGCGTCCCGCCCGTAACCTCCCGAAGACCTTCCACGGCTCGTTGCCGAGTGCGCAGGAGGCGCCGTTCGTGGAGATCACGGTGGCGACGTCGGGCATCCACCCCAGCACCTCACGGATGGTGGCGTTCGCCGCGACGTTGCACACCGCCGACGGGGAGCGTGCCGTGTTCAGCGGCAACCGTCCCGCCTCGGCGCAGACCGACGGTACCGACGGCACCGAAAACACAGACCCCGCCGCGCAGCTCACCGGCTTCGTCCAGCAGATCAACCCCGGCGAGGACCCGGGCCCGTGGCACCTGCACGGCTACACGGAGGCCGACCTGGGCCAGGCGCCCGGTTTCGCCACCGTCGCCCCGCTGCTGTTCGACCTGATCGAGGGACGCACCCTGATCTGCCACAACACCACGCTGACGTGGGGGTTCATCCAGTTCGAGTACCGGCGCGCCCAGCGTGCGGCGAACCGCGGCACCCAGCGCAACAACCCGCGCGGGCGGCGGCGCGGGCAGCGTCGGCCGAAGAAGATCTCGGTGCCCACGCCCACGCGCATCATCGACACCCTGGCCTCGGCCCGACGTGCCGGGGTACCGGTGGAGGATCCGCGCCTGCGCAGCATCGCGTCCTACTACACGCACGCCCACGGGCTGGACCTGCCGCAGGACGCCCTGGCGTCCCTCGGCCCGGCGTCCAGCCTGCAGCGCGCCGACGTGCTCGCCGACGAGCTGCTGCTCGCCGACACCCGCATCCTGCACCCTCTCCACCTCGCGCAGCGCGAGGTCGCCGACGGTGCCGCCGACAACACGCCCGGCGGGTTGTCGGTCGCCGATCCGTCCGACCTGACGGCGGACCGGTTCGGTCTGCAACGCAGCACCGTGCGGGTGGACGCCACCACCTCGCCGCGTCCCTTCGGCAACCCGGGCACGCCCGACGGGCACACCCTGCGCCAGGGCATGGAGTTCGTGGTCAGCCCGGACGTGGGCGACGACCCGGACCTGCTGATCAGCACCGCCACGAAGGCCGGACTGGTGTACAGCGAGAAGCTGAACAGGACGTCGAGCCTGGTGGTGTGCAACCGCAGCCACGAGCTGCGCGGCAAGGCGATGCACGGGGAGCGCAAGAACATCCCCCTGTTCACCGACGAGGAGTTCCTCGCCGCCTTGGAGGACGTGGAGCCGGGCTCCACCGACATCGCCGTGCCGGACGCCCGGCCGGCGACCCCGCGCATCCCCGCCCCGCAACGCGGCAAGAGCCGTAACCAGGGACGAAACCGCAACCAGTCGCGCAACCGCAACCAGGCCCGCGGCAAGAACGGCGGCAGGGGTGGCAACGGTGGCGGTAACTCCGGCGGCGGCAACTCCGGCAATGCGTCGAAGGACCCCGCCAAGGACGCCACGTCCGGCGGCGGGAAGAACAACGGCGGCGGCAACGGCGGCGGCAACGGTTCCGGCCGGTCGTCGTCCCGGCGGCGTCGACGGCGCGGCTCCGGCAGCCAGAAGCAGCAGGGCCAGAAGCAGAACCAGAAGCAGAACCAGAACCAAGGGTGAATGAAGCAATGGGAATGTTGACCTCACTGGCCGTCCGCGCGGCGGACGCCGCGACCTGGGCGTCGAAGAAGACCGGCCGCGGTTCCGGCGGCATGATCGGCGGCCTGGTCGCCAACTTCATCGACCCGAAGCTCATGGAGCAGCTCGGCGCGGGACGCCCCTGCACCATCGTCACCGGCACCAACGGCAAGTCCACCACGACCCGCATGCTCGCCGAGGCGGTCCGCGCCCTCGGCACGGTGGCCACCAACGACGGCGGCGACAACATGGACGCCGGGGTGATCTCCGCACTGCTGGCCGGCCGGGACCGCGAGCGCATCGTCCTGGAGGTCGACGAGCTGCACGTGCCGGCCATCGCCAAGAAGCTCGACTGCGACGTCCTGGTGCTGCTGAACCTCTCACGCGACCAGCTCGACCGGGTCGGCGAGATCAACAAGATCGAGCGGGTGCTGCGCGAGTGCGTGGAGGCGCGCCCCGGGATGACCGTCGTCGCCAACTGCGACGACGTGCAGGTCACGTCCGTGGCGTGGGACTGCCCCAACGTGGTGTGGGTGTCCGCCGGCGTCGGGTTCACCGGCGACTCCACGTCCTGCCCGCGCACCGGTGGTGCGGTGGTGCGCACCGAGGAGCAGGACGGCTCCCCGGACTGGTACGCGGTGAAGCCGCTGGCCGACGGCCGCGAGTTCCGCCGTCCCACACCCACCTGGACGGTCACGCCCGAGGGGCTGACCACGCCCTCGGGCGAGCTGCTGCCGCTGTCGTTGAAGCTGCCAGGCAACGCCAACCGGGGCAACGCCACGCAGGCGATCGCCGCGGCGGTGGCCCTCGGCGTGGACGAGACGTCCGCCCTGGCCGCCGCCGAGCGTGTCGACGACGTCGCCGGACGCTACTCCACGGTGAACCTCGACGGCCGCGAGGTGCACCTGCTGCTCGCCAAGAACCCGGCCGGCTGGCAGGAGGCCCTGTCGATGGTCGACCGCGCCGCCGACGGCCTGGTCATCGCCGTGAACGGGCAGGTCGCCGACGGTCAGGACCTGTCCTGGCTGTGGGACGTGAAGTTCGAGAACCTCGACGACCTCAAGGTCGTCGCCGCCGGTGAGCGGTCCTCGGACCTGGCCGTACGCCTCGGCTACGCCGGGGTGGAGCACGACACCGTGGCGGACACCGTCGCCGCGGTGCGCGCCTGCCCGCCCGGGCGCGTGGAGGTGCTGGCGAACTACACGGCCTTCCGTGACCTGCGTAAGGACCTGCAGAAGGAGATCTCCCAGTGAGTAGAGAAGCGGCCCTGAACATCGGTCTGGTGCTGCCGGACGTGCTCGGCACCTACGGCGACGACGGCAACGCCCTCGTCCTGCGCCAACGTGCGCGGATGCGCGGCATCACCGCCGAGATCCACCCGATCACCCTGCACGACGGCGTGCCGGAGACCCTCGACGTGTACACCGTCGGTGGTGGCGAGGACGTCGCCCAGATCCTCGCCGCCGAGCACCTCGCCGCCGACGGCGCGATGGCGCGTGCGGTGCAGGCGGGACGTCCCGTCCTGGCCATCTGTGCCGGCCTGCAGGTCTTCGGGACGTCCTTCCGGGCGTCCGACCGCATGGTGGACGGCCTGGGGCTGATCGACGCGACGACGTCCTCGCTGCAGAACCGCACCATCGGTGAGCTGCGGTCGGACCCGAATCTGAAGGGCTTCGGCCTGACCGCGGGTTCGCTGGGTGCGGCCGGTGTGCTGACCGAGCCGTTGACCGGTTTCGCCAACCACCAGGGCGCGACCCTGCTCGGCGCCGACGCCACGCCGCTGGGGTACGTGACCGAGGGCGTGGGCAACACCGACGCCCACGGTGCGCTGACCGCCGGTCTCACCCCCGAGCGTGCCGGCAAGGAGGTCTACTTCGAGGGCGCGGTGCAGGGATCGATCGTGGCGACGTACATGCACGGGCCGGTGCTGGCGCGTAACCCGCAGCTGGCGGACCTGCTGCTGGCCTCGGCGATGGACACGACGCTGGCCGAGCTGCCGCCGCTGACCGGCGCCTTCGCCACACAGCTCGACGGCGAGGTCGCGCAGCTGCGCGCGGAGCGACTGAAGGCGTAGGTCCCGTCGGTAGAGTGGTCGGCATGTCCCTCAGCCCTCTTCCCGCGGCGACCCGTGTGGGCGACCAGGCCTACGCGGCGCTGCATGCCGCGATCGTCGACGGCACGTACCAGGGCGGACGCCGCCTGCAGATCAGGGACCTCGCCGCGGAGCTGGGCATCAGCGTGATGCCGGTGCGGGAGGCCATCACCCGCCTGGAGGAGGACGGCCTGGTCGAGACGCGTCCCCGGCGCGGTGCCGTGGTGCGCTCCTTCTCCCCCGCCGAGCTCCTGGACATCTACGACGTGCGGCGTGTGCTCGAGGTCCGCGCCACGGAGCTGGGCGTCGCTGCGCTGGGTGGGGATGCCGAGGAGGGGGATGATGCCGGGAAGGCTGCCGTGACCGCGGGCGGACTGGAGCCCCTGTACGACCGGATGCTCGACGCGCTGGGCCGCGGGGACGTCCTCGGTCACCTCACCGCCGACGAAGAACTGCTGTCCGCCGTCTACGAGGCCTCCGCCAACAAGGTGCTGTGTGAGTCGATCCGCAGCCTGTGGGCACAGTGCCGGCACTACAAGATCGTCGGTGTGCGCGAGGAACTGGAGTCCCGGACGCCCGCCGGGATCCTCACCCACCAGCGTCAACTCATCGACGCGGTCGCCGCAGGGCATGCCTGTGCCGCCGCTCGGGTCACCGAGGCCTCGCTGACCTCCGCGATGGAACGCATCCGCGGCGCACTGGGCTGAGACGTCTCCTCCCCCGCTATCCACACCACCCGGTTGTCCACTCCTTCCGGCACGGATTTCATCGGCAGTAGCCATCTGTAATACAGGAGATATAGGATTGGTTGGATAGACCATCCGGTTCGCCATTACGCTCCGCTTCTTTTCAGGCTTCTGGAGGACTGCCCCCCCCTACGAGCAGGACCGGTGACTAACAGCATGAACAAGGCGCAAGAGCACGAGTTCTACTCCCGACCCGAGAACCAGGAACCCCAAGGTCCGCCGGTAAGGAGAAAGTCCAAGTACGGGGCTCCGGTCCCGGTCCGCTTTCCGCAGCCGCTCCTGGACCGGATCCGGGATGCCGCCGAGAAGGACGACCGCTCGGTGTCCTCGTGGATCCGGCGCGCAGCCGAGCATGAGCTCGGCCGAGAGGCTGGATAGATCCGGCACACCGACACGGCACCATCACCGGGACCGCCGGCTCTTCGGACTGGAGGGCTCGCTCGCCTCACACCCGATCTCCCTGCGGTGGCCGACGGTGTCGCCGAGCAGGCGGCGGCGTCCTCCCGACCGGAATCTGCCGCGCAATCCCGGTAGCCGACGGCGGTCACTTCCACTGGTCCTCATCATCACCCCAGCGTGCCCGGCACGCATGCGACAACCGTGGGACCACGATGGCACGCCGCGTAGCGTCCGATCACAACATGGTGGGAGTGCCCACGCGCAGCAACCCCGCAGGTCGGTCACACCGACCTGCGGGGTTGCTCGCTCACTCCGGGGGAACCCGGGCCGCTACATGCGCCGCCACTCCCCGACCACGAAGGCCTGGGCCACCGGGCCGTCGTGCGACAGGCTCAGATGCCAGACGGCGTGCCCGTTCTCCGGGGCCCCACCACCGAAGTGGCGGGTCAGCGCACCGGTGACCACGGAGTCCAACGGGTCGTGCAGCCGGATGAACGGCCGACCCCACCGGTCCTTGACGACCTCGATCCGTGACCAGTCCATCTTGGCACCGGGGATCTCGTCGCCGGCCTCGGCGGCGGTCCACGCCTTGTAGAACGCCTCCTTCGCCGCCCACCGGGCCGCCAGGTGCTGCGCCTCGTTCCCGCTCGTCTCGGCGAGACGGGCACAGGCGCGCCGCTCGGCACCGGTGAAGGACGCGGCGAACCGCGACCCCGGCAGGTCGAGCTGCTCGGCGAACGACGGGATGTCCACCACGTCGATACCGACACCCATCACGAAGGAGGAACCGGTCACCGCAGCAGACCGTCCTCACCGGCACGGGCCTGCGGGTCGAGCAGCATCGCCGGCTCGGCGGCGTCGATGTCGACGTCCTCGGCGAAGCGACGGTGCCCGATCTCCTCGAACAGGGCGCGGTGGCCGAGCATGCCGGCCTCGCGGCGTCGCACGCCGGCGCGCAGGCGGGCGGAGGCGGTCTCCACCCACGCCGTCGCGGCGTCCTCCCCGAGCTGGTTGGCCACGGCGATCCGGAAGGCCTCCGGGTGCACCAGCGCCATCAGCGCGGACACGTGACCGAAGCCCAGCGAGGTCAGCAGACCCGCACGGACCGTGCGGTTGAGCTGCAGCGGTTCACGCAGCCAGACCAGGTTCGGCGCGGAGGCCATCTCCGGGTCCACGCAGTCCAGCGAGCGGTTCGCCGGGATGCGCGCGGTGCGGAACATGTCGCCCAGGCCGGCGGTCTGGAAGACCGCGGCACCACCCTTGGCGTGCCCGGTGAGCGTCTTCTGGGAGACGACGTACATCGGGTTGCCCTCGGTACGGCCCATCGCCGCCGCCAGGCGGGTGTGCAGGCGCGACTCGTTCGGGTCGTTGGCGTTGGTGGACGTGTCGTGCTTGGAGACCACCGAGATGTCGTCGGCGGAGACACCGAGCTTGGCGAGCTCCTTCGACAGCTTCGAGCCCTGCCCGCCGCGTCCGGCCGCCAGCGCACCCATGCCCGGGGCGGGGATGGAGGTGTGCGCGCCGTCGGCGAAGGACGCCGCGTAGCCGACCACGGACTGCACCGGCAGACCCAGCTTCGCCGCGACGGAACCGCGGGTCAGCAGGATCGTTCCGCCACCCTGGGCCTCCACGAAACCGCCGCGACGGCGGTCGTTGGCCCGGGAGTAGAAGCGCTCGTTGAGGCCCTTGGCGGCCATGGCGTCCGAGTTGGCGGTGGCGTTCATCGAGGCGAACCCGCTGATGGACTCCACCGACATGTCGTCGGTGGCACCGGCGACCACGAAGTCGGCCTTGCCGAGCTTGATCTTGTCGACACCCTCCTCCACGGAGACCGCGGCGGTGGCGCAGGCGCCGACCGGGTGGATCATCGCACCGTAGCCGCCGACGTAGGCCTGCATGGTGTGCGCGGCCACGACGTTGGGCAACGTCTCCTGCAGGATGTCGGACGGGATGTCCTCCTCCAGGAAGCGGTCGACGAAGAGCTTGCGCATCGACGTCATGCCGCCGAAGCCGGTGCCCTGGGTCATCGCCACATCCGAGGGGTGCACGGCCTGCAGGATCTCTGCCGGGGTGAAGCCGGCGGAGAGGTAGGCGTCCACGGTGGCGACGAGGTTCCACACGGCGATCCGGTCGATGGCCTCGACCATCGAGGCCGGCACGCCCCAGCGGGTGGGGTCGAAGTCCGTGGGGAACTGGCCGCCGACCTTGCGTGCCAGGGTGGCACGGCGCGGCACCCGCGCACGGGCACCGGGCAGTCGGGTGATGGACCACTCGCCGGTCCCCTCGTCCACGGTCGCCCGGATGAAGTCCGGGTCGGCCTCGACGAAGGACTGTGCGGCCTTGGCGGAGTCCACCGAGAAGGTGACCTCGCGGTCGAGGAAGATCTCCGCGGCCTGCGGGGTGTGCACGTCCTCGAGCGCGACGTCGTCGACGAAGGTGCGCACACCGGCGCGGGCGGCGACCTCGTCGCGGTAGCGCGGGAAGATCTCCTCCTCGGGCACGATCTCGCCCTTGGCGTCGTACCAGCCGGCGACCGGGGTGTCCTTCCAGGTCAGAAGGCCGGTCATCCAGGCGAGCTCGAGCACACCGGCGGCGGTGAGGTCCACGGACCCGTCGGCCTGCACGCCGTACTCCGCCTCGAAGCGGGTACGTCCGGAGCCCCAGGCGCTGACCTCGCCGAGACCCACGACGACGACCATGTCGTCCAGGTCGGCGCTGACCTCGCCCCAGGCCTCGTCACCGTCGACGGCGACGGGCTGGGCGGCGCGCACCGGCGACGGCAGCGCGTTGACCGTGACCGGGGCCTGGGTGGCCTCGGCGTCGGCACCGGCGGCGCCGGTGTCGAAGGCACCGTCGGCGCTGGGCGGCTCGCGGAGCGCGGTGAGGTTGATCTTGTCGAGCCCACCGGTCAGGTCGGCGTCGACCGGCCCGATGGACGCGGCGGCGCGGATCTCCGAGGAGCACAGGCGGACGAGCTCACCGGCGATGTCGGACGGCGTCCACACGCGGACCCCGGCCTCGACGGCGGCGTCGACGAGCGGGTCGTTGCCGCCCATCAGACCGGTGCCGGCGACCCAGCCGATGCGCGGGTGCGCGATGGTGACGCGCTCGGCCCACGGCTCGTTGGACCACTTGTTGCAGATCGCGTCGAAGGCGGCCTTGGTCTCGCCGTAGGCGCCGTCGCCGCCGAAGGTTCCGCGGTTCGGGGAACCCGGCAGGACGACGTGCAGGCGGTGGGCCAGGTTCGCCTCGTGGCCGATGCGCGACAGGGCGGTGAAGGACCGCTCCACGCTCCACAGCAGCAGGCGGGCCTGGGTTTCGGCGTTTCCGCCGGCATCCTCGACCGTGCCGGACACCGTGGGTGCGGCGAAGGGCAGGAAGAGGTCGGGGACGAGTGCCGGCTTGACCAGCTTCTTCTCGGATCCCACGGTCTCGGTCTGCTCGTTGCCGATCCAGTCGACCAGGGCGTCGATGTCGCGGTAGCTCGACAGGTTCGCCGGGACCAGCCAGATCTTCGCACCGGCGCAGGCGTGCTCGCGGTAGAGCTTCTTGATGAACTCCAGGCGGGCCGGGCTGATGCGCGAGGCGGTGATCACCACGGTGGCCCCCTGCGACAGCAGGTCGCCGACCACGCCACCGGTGATGGACGCCGGGGTCACGCCGGTGACGACGGCGACCTGTCCGGCGAAGTCACCGGTGGTCTCCTCGTCGCGGGCCTCGGCGGCGATGCCGGTGAAGCGGGACGCCAGCTGTGCGTCGGAGACGTGGTCGGCCCACCAGTCGGCGTGCTTGGCCACGGTCTCGCCGGTGCCACGGAAGGTGGCGGTGTCGGCGATCTCGCCGCCCTCGGCCAGACGGGAGATGTCCTCACGGGCGGTGGCCCACCGGTCGTCGACGAGGATGGCGCGACGCTCGTCGAAGACGGGCGCGACCTGCTTGGGCCAGGTGGCGCCGAGCTCCTCGCTGACGGCCTGCAGCACCGCGGCGGTCTCGTCGGCCTCGGGGTCGCCGAAGGACGAGGACGCGGGGACGTCGAGGTCGAGGTCGTGCAGGATGTGGCGGGCCAGGTTGGCCAGCACACCCTCGTCGCCGGTGACCTCCTGGGCGAAGGCGTCGAGCGCGGCGGAGTCCACCGTGCCGCCGCCGGAACCGCCGGCGCTGGGCTTGGCCACGGGGATGCCGTGGGCGGCACCGACCTGGGTGACTGCCTCGTCGACGATGGCGTTGACGTCGGCCATCGACGTCGCCGAGGTCGGCAGGGTCGACAGGTCGCCGCCGCGGGCGGAGGCGCCGTCACGCGAGCCGAGCAGGATCTGCGCGGTGGCGTGGTCGACCCAGCCGGGGCCGAGCTCCCAGGTGCCTGTGACGCGGTCGGCGATGGCGGTGGCCTTCGCCCCGGCGGCACCGAAGAGCTTGCGCAGCCGGTCCTTGACGGCCTCGCTGAGCACCGGGCCGAACGCGGA
Source organism: Corynebacterium sp. (assembly GCA_030450335.1). Lineage (GTDB taxonomy): Bacteria > Actinomycetota > Actinomycetes > Mycobacteriales > Mycobacteriaceae > Corynebacterium. The sequence goes on from JAKDIS010000004.1 coordinate 37,926, forward strand.
GTAGTTGTGCGCCGCGGCGTCCACGGTGGCGGACAGCGTGGTCACGTCGGCCTCGGCTGCACCCTCGACGCTGGACAGTCCCAGCTCCGCGGAGATGTCCATGAGCAGCTGGTTGAGCCGCGAGGACACACCGTTGGTCAGCGTGCCGGTGGTGTCGGCACCACCGATCTGCTCCGGACGCAGCTTGTTGGCGTAGGCCAGCAGCGTCTTGATCGCGTCGGACGCCTTGTACGGCAGGTCCGCGGGACGCTCGACGGAGCCGGCCGGTGCCGGGGGCTCCGGGGTGGCGTAGCCCTCGTCGACGGCGGGGGACGGTGCGGACGCGTCGGGACGCGCCTCGGCGACGACGTCGCCGGTGGCCACGGCGTCCTGCTCTGCGGGAGCCGGGTCCGCCGGCGCTGCCGGGGCCTCGATGGTCTGGACGTCCTCGTGGTAGACGGCCTTCTCGTCGCGCTGCACGTTGCGCACGGCGACGTCGGCGCCGGTGAAGCGGGGCAGGCGCAGCGTCTTGGTCGCCAGGTTCGCCAGCGTCGGGGCGGCGCCGAGGCCGACCTCGACGAGCTCGTCGATGTCCAGGCGGTCGGTGGCCAGGAGCAGGTCCTGGGTCTCGATCCAGCGCACCGGGGAGGCGAACTGCCAGCACAGCAGCTCGATGAACAGGGTGCGCGCCACCTCGGCGCGTCCTGCCTCGTCCTTGGTACGGGCGTCCCAGTCGTCGAGCACGGCCTGGGCCGGCTCGGCGGGCACCACGTCCAGGATGGACTGCACGAACTCACGGGTCAGCTCGAACGGGCGGGCCACGAGGTTCGGGATGTAGCGTCCCACCAGGACCTCGTGGTCGATGGTCGCGGGCAGCAGGTCGTCGAGCTTCTCGCGGAAGTCGGGCACACCGGGGTGCAGCACGCGCGAGTGGAAGGGCACGTCGATGCCCGGGACCATCATGAACGAGCCCTTGCCGCCGGCGGCGGCGGTGCGCTCGGCGGCGTCCTTCTGCAGGGCGTCCAGGCCGGCGACGGTGCCGGCGACGGAGTACTGCTCGCCGGCGAGGTTGAAGTTCACGATCTCCAGGAACTCGCCGGACTCCTCCGCCACGGACTCCACGTACTCCACGACGTGGTCGTCGTCGACGCCGAACTGGTTGGGGCGCAGGGCACCCATCCGGTAGTCCGAGCGGCCGTTCTCGTCACGCGGGATGAGGTGGTGCATGGTGGAGCCGCGGTGGAACACGACCTCCAGCACGGTCTCCAGCTCGATGGTGCCGGCGTAGGCCGACAGGGCGGTGTACTCGCCGAGCGAGTGGCCGGCGTAGTAGGCGTCGGCGACCAGGGCGTCGGCCTCACGCAGGCGCGCGGTCTGCGCCAGCGCCAGGGTGGCCAGGGCGACCTGGGTGAACTGCGTCAGGTACAGCACGCCGTCCGGGTGCTGGTAGGTCACACCGTTGGCGGTCAGCGACGTGGGGTTGTCGCGGACCACGGTGAGGATGGAGAAGTCCAGGGTGGCGCGGGTGTGCGCGTCGGCGCGCTCCCAGACAGCGGCGGTCGCCTTCGAGGCGGCGCGCTCGTCCAGGCCCATGCCCTTGGACTGGATGCCCTGGCCGGGGTAGACGTACGCGGTGGACGGGGCGGCGGTGACGGCGGTGCCCTGGGACACGAGCTCGTCGTTGATCCGGCAGGTCACCTCCAGCAGCAGTCCGCCGCCGGCGACGCGTCCGGTGCGCTCGACCTGGATGTCCACCGGGTCACCGAGCTGGACGAGGCCGAACATGCGGTACGTCCAGCCGAGGATGCGGTGGCCGGATCCGGCGGCGGACGCGGCGTGCTGGGCGGTGGCCGAGAGCCACATGCCGTGCACCAGCGGTGCCTGCAGCCCGGCGACGCGGGCGGCGACGTGGCTGGTGTGGATCGGGTTGAAGTCGCCGGAGACCCAGGCGAAGGGGGTCATCTCCGCCGGGGCGTTGACGCGGGTGCGCAGCAGCGTGGAACGCGGGGTGTCGGTGACCTCCGCGCCGGTGCCGCCGGCGGCGGCCGGCTCGGCCGGCGGGGTGGTGCCGAAGGCGCGGCCACGGATGGCGAAGCGCTCGGTCTGGCGTCCCAGCAGGACGCCCTCGGCGTCGTGCATGTGGTGGTGCACGGTGACGACGCGTCCGGAGGACGACTCCTCGATGCCGGCGGCCCAGCTGGACACGGTGACGGTCAGCGGGGCGCGGGCGGCGAGCTCCTCGGCGGAGACCTCCAGGGCCACGGTGTGGTCCAGGTGCACGGCGTTGAGCAGGCCCTCGATGACGGGGTACTCGTTGACCGTGGCCGAACCCAGGGCCGCGTAGATCGCCGGCCAGCAGGTACCGAGCAGGGCGTCGGGCACGATGGAGGCGCGGGTGGCGCCGCCGCCGACCGCGGAGAGGTCGCCGAGGTCGTCGCCGGTCACACCGGCGTGCTCGGAGCCCAGGGAGCCGGTGAGGGTGAAGTCGTAGCTGAACGTGCCGAAGGGGGTCTCGTCGGTGGTGGAACCGGCGACCTTGGTCGGCATCGCGGTGATCTCATCGCCGGTGACGGCGGTGTTGCCCACACCGGCGGTGCCGGCGAGCAGCCCGTACATGGTGTCGGGCAGGCGCTCCTCGTCGACGACGGGCATGCCGCCGGTGATGCTGGTGGTGTCCAGGATCAGCGGGACGGGCAGGCTGCGCACGGCGTGGACCTGCGCGTCGCCGGAACCGGCGGCGGTGTCGTCCCAGAAGGTGTCCAGGTGCAGGTCGATGGTGACGGTGACGGGGTTGCCGTCGGAGCCGTCGTTGGTGACCACCAGGTCGTAGCGGTCCTCGTCGATGACGTGGGCCGGGTTGTCCATCAGGTGGCCGGTCCAGGAGATGTAGGGCACGGCCTTGAGCAGGGACTCCACGTCCACGGCGTCCTCGGTGCGCGACCACGCGGTGACCGGCTCGGTGTCGGCGATGCGGGCGCGGCAGGCCTCCTCGAAACGTCCGAGGAGGTCGGCGACGGGCTCGTCGACGGTGGTGATGCCGGAGACCGAGACCGGTCCGGGGATGATGCGCACCTGGTCGGCGGAGTAGCGGTCGTCCTGCGCCTGCCAGAGGCAGTCCTTGCCCCACCATGCGAGGAGGTCCTCGTCGATGGCCGGCACGAAGCCCATGGGCTTGGGGTACTTGCGGCACAGGGCGATGAACCAGGCGGTGTCCAGCGGGGTCAGGGTGTCGACCTCGGCGGACGGGTAGGCGGCCACGAGGGTCTCCACCGCGGCGGTGGGGTCCTCGGCGGACTCCACCGTGGGGAACAGGGTCTCCACCGGGCCGTGCTCGGCACTGGTCAGGCGGGCCTCGACGCGCTGCAGGAGTTCCTGGAAGCGCTGCAGCCAGGACGGGTCGACCCACGGAAAGCTCAGCTCGGCGAAGCGGCGGACGACCTGTGCGTAGGTCATCTTCTCCAGCTCACCGAAGTAGGGCTTGGCGGTCTTGTCCATCGCCTCGATGATCTCGTCGCGGCGGGCGTTGACGGCCTCGAGCGATCCACCGACCTCCTGGATCAGGCGCATGCACTTGGCGGCGGAGTTGTCGATCTCGTGGATGTCGGCACGCAGGTGCGACAGGCCCGAGGTCGCGCCACCGGCGGAGTTGCCGGGGGCGATCCAGCCGCCGTTGGGGGCGGTGAAGGCCGCGCCGGACGCATCGGCGACACCGGGGGTGTCGACGAGCAGCTGCTTGATCTCGTCGGTGGTCTTGGCCTCCTTGGCGGTCATCGCCGCGGTGCCGACGAGCACGCCGTCGACCGGCATGGACGGCAGGCCGAGGGCCACCGACCAGTCACCGGAGAGGTAGTCGGCGGAGCGCTCTGGCGTGCCGATGCCGCCGCCGACGCAGAGCACCACGTTCTTCTGGCGGCGGATCTCGGCGTAGGTGGCGGTGAGCAGGTCGTCGAGGTTCTCCCAGGAGTGGTGTCCACCGGCGTGACCGTCCTCGACCTGCAGGATGATGCTGGTGCCGGTGTCCTCGATCTGGCGGGCGATGCCCAGGCCCGCGCGGATCTGGTTGACGGTGCCGGGCTTCAGCGCGATGTGCGAGAAGCCGGACTGACGCAGCGCGCCGATGACCTCCGGGGCCTCGTCGGGCTCGGGGATGCCGGCGGAGATGACCACGCCGTCCAGCGGTGCGCCGGACTCGCGGGCCTTGGAGACCACGCGCTGGCCGCCGAAGTGGAGGTTCCACAGGTAGCGGTCCATGAACATGGCGTTGAACTGCACGGCACGGCCCGGCTCGAGCAGTCCCTTGAGCTTGGTGAGGTTGGCGTCGAAGACCTCTGCGGTGACCTGTCCACCACCGGCCATCTCGGCCCAGTAGCCGGCGTTGGCGGCGGCGGCGACGATCTCGGGGTCCACGGTGGTCGGCGTCATGCCGGCGAGCAGCACCGGGGAACGGCCGGTCAGGCGGGAGAACGCGGTCTCCACGACCTGCCCGGTGGGCAGGTCGAGCAGGCGCGGGGCGTAGGACGACCAGTCGACGGTGCGCTCCGGGTCCGGGCCCGGTGCGGCGAGCGCGTCGACGTCGTCGAGGCTGCCGGCGGCGACGATGCCGGCGCCGGAGCCCTCGATGACCTCGGCGGAGATCTTCGAGGCGACGACGCCGGGGCCGACGTCCAGGAACCATGCGGAGCCACCATCACGGGCGGCGGCGACCTGGTCGACCCAGTCGACGTGGTCGGTCAGCACGGCGCGGGCGAAGCGCTCGACAGAACCTGCAGTGTCCGCGGCGAGGCCGCAGCGTCCTGCCCAGGCGACGACCTGCTCCACCGCGGGCTCCATGGAGCTGTGGTGGAACGGCACGGTGACCTCGAGGTACTCGGTCTGCGGGGCCAGCGGCGCACCGCCGCGGGTCTTCGCGGTGAGCTCGGCGGCGTCCTTCTCGCCGAGCTGCAGCACGGTCTGCTCCACGACACCCAGGTCCTCCGGGGTACCGGAGAGGATGAAGCGGCGACGGCCGTTGTGGATGGCGACCTCGACGTCCACGCCGGCATCGGCGATGACGGCGTCGAGGTGGGAGCTCTCCAGACCACGCACGGACAGCATCGGGGTGTGCTCGCCGACGGCGAAGCCGGCGGAGCGGGTGGTGCGCGCCGCGGCGGCACCGATCAGCCTGGCGACGGCGAAGACCTCGGCGTCCGACGGGCCGTCCCCGGCGACGAAGGCGGCGCCCAGCACGCCCTGGGAGTGGCCCAGGGCGGTGGCGCGGCCGTCGGCGACGGCGGCGACGGCGTCGAAGCCGGCACCCTTGAGCGCGGAGAGCTGCGCGTACTGCACGGCGGTGATGCCGGGCACCGACAGCGCCGCGGAGACGGGGCCGGCGGAGGTCGTCGCGTCACCGGCGAGACGCTCCAGCGTCAGGGCGCCGGCCGTGGCGGCGGTGAGCTCGGCGGCGACGGGGGCGAGCAGGTCGTCCGACGCGGTGATCAGCGCACGGATCTCGCCGGCCAGAGTGGGGTCCTCGGCGAGCTGCGCGCAGGCGGGACGCCAGGGGGTGGCCTGACCGCCGAAGAGCAGGGTGGTCTTCTCGTCGCCGCCGTTCAGGCGGGAGAGGAAGCTGGAGGAAGAGTCAGTCATGATGTCCTTAGTTGTCCGACGGTTCTCTGCAGGGGTCACAGGGGCCCGTTGGAGTGGAACTTGAAGTGGCGGCGGTCGCGGTCCTTGGTGCGCAGGGAACGCAGCGCGGAGGCCAGGGTGTCGCGGGTGTCCGCGGGGACGACGATGCGGTCGATCTCACCGGTCTCGACGGAGAAGTTCGGGTTGATGTTCTCCGCCTGGTACTCGTCGGCCAGCTGCTTGGTGTAGTCGGCCTTCTCCTCGTCGGGGACCGCGGCGATGTCGCGGCGACGCAGGATCTGCACGGCACCCTCGGCACCCATCACGGCGATCTCGGCGTCCGGCCAGGCGAAGGCGAAGTCCGCGCCGATGCCCTTGGAACCCATCACGATGTAGGCGCCGCCGTAGGACTTGCGGGTGATCATGGTGACCACCGGCACGGTGCAGTTGCCGTAGGCGTAGATCACCTTCGCGCCACGGCGGATGATGCCGGCGCGCTCCTGCTCGGCGCCGGGCAGGTAGCCGGGCACGTCGACCAGGGTGACGACCGGCAGGCCGAAGGCGTCGCAGCAGCGCACGAAACGGGCGGTCTTCTCCGACGCCTCGACGTCCAGCGTGCCGGCGTTGTGCATGGGCTGGTCGGCGACGATGCCGACCGGCTTGCCCTCGATGCAGGCGAAGCCGATGACGATCGAGCGGGCCCAGTGCTCCTGGACCTCCACGAACTCACCGTGGTCGACGAGGGACTCGATGACCTCGACGACGTCGTAGGGCATGCGGTTGTCCGCCGGGACGATGTCGCCGACACCGCGGGAGGCCTCGATGTCCTCCTTGGTGGGGACGTAGTCGTAGGACGGGGTCTCGTCGTTGCAGTTCTGCGGCAGGTAGTTGAGCAGGGCGCGGGCGTAGTCGATCGCGTCCTCCTCGTCCTCGGCGAGGTAGTGGGCCACACCGGAGACGCTGTTGTGCATCTCCGCGCCGCCCAGGTCGTCCAGGCTGATCTGCTCACCGGTGACGGCCTTGACCACGTCCGGGCCGGTGACGAACATGTGCGAGTTCTCGCGCGGCATGATCACGAAGTCCGTGAGCGCCGGGGAGTACACCGCACCGCCGGCACACGGGCCGAGGATCAGTGAAATCTGCGGGATGAACCCGGAGGCCTCGCAGGACTTGCGGAAGATACGGCCGTACCACGACAGGGCGGCGACGCCCTCCTGGATCCGGGCTCCGCCGGAGTCCAGCAGGCCGAAGCAGGGAACCCGCTCGGCGATCGCCCGGTCGATGATGTCCGTGATCTTCTGGCCCTCGACCTTGCCGAGGGTGCCGCCGCGGATGGAGAAGTCCTGGGCGTAGATGGCGACGGTGCGTCCGTCGATGGTGCCGAAGCCGGTGGCCACGGCGGAACCGAGGAAGCCCTCGGCGGGGTCGCCGCCGAAGAAACGGCCGTACTCCACGAACGAGCCCTCGTCGCAGAGCATCGCGATGCGCTCACGCGCGGTGTACTTGCCCTTGCCGTGCTGGAACTTCTGGGCCTTCTCGTCCGCGGCGGCGGCGAGTGCGTCGTAGTCGACGGAGGCCTTCGCGGCGATCTTCTCGATCTTGTCGGTCTTCTCGGCGGCGGTCATTCTGCGGCCTCCTCGGTGCTCTCGGCGTTGATGTGCAGCAGCGTGTCGCCGGCGTTGACGTTCTGGCCGACCGCGACGTCGATGGACGCGACGGTTCCCCCGGCCGGGGCGTGGATGTACTTCTCCATCTTCATCGCCTCCAGGACGATGACCACGTCACCCTCCCCGACGGACGCACCGGGCTCGGTGCCCATGCGCACGACGATGGCCTGCATCGGCGACTTCAGCGCGCCCTCGGCGGTCAGCGACTCGCCGACCGGGGCGGCACCGGCGGCGGCCTCGCCGCCACGACGCCGGGAACCGCGACGCGGCTGGCTGCGTCGGACACGCGAGCCGATCTCCTGGCCCATCTCGCCCAGGTTGCCCAGCCCGCTCTGCATCATCGAACCGAGGTTCGCCAGCCCGTCGGGCAGGGTGATGCGGTGGCGACGGCCGTCGATCTGCGCGGTGAAGGTCCGCAGTGCCGCGGCGATGCTGCTCTCGTCGTCCTCCCCGTCGGAGTCGGAACCGAGGTTCTCCATGTCCACGGCCGGCAGGAAGGTCGTCTCCAGCCAGCGGGTACGCACCCGCAGGTCACCGTGGTCGTTGGTGGCGTCGAAGTCCGGGTGGGCCATGATCAGGTCCAGCACCGGGGTGGAGGTGGCGATGCCCTTGATGGACAGCTCGCCGAGCGCGCGGCGTGCCCGGGCGATCGCGCGGGGACGGTCCGGGCCGGTGACGATCAGCTTGGCGATCATCGAGTCGAACTCCGGGGAGACCTTGTCGCCGAGACGCACACCGGTCTCGATGCGGACCCCGTGGCCGGCCGGCCACTCGAGTTCCTTGATCTTGCCCGCGGTCGGGGTGAGGTCCTTGGCGGGGTCCTCCGAGGTCAGGCGCAGCTCGATGGAGTGGCCACGGATCTCGGGAACCTCGGGGATGCTGCCGCCGTCGGCGATGGTGAACTGCGCCTCCACGAGGTCGAGCCCGGTGACCTCCTCGGAGACGGTGTGCTCGACCTGCAGGCGCGGGTTGACCTCCAGGAAGAAGAGTTCACCCTCCTCGGTGAGCATGAACTCGCAGGTCCCCAGACCCACGTAGTCGGTGTGGTCGAACAGGGCCTTGGACCACGTCTGCAGGGTCTCGTCGGCACCCTCGGGCAGGAACGGTGCCGGGGCCTCCTCGATGACCTTCTGGTGGCGGCGCTGCACCGAGCAGTCGCGCGTGGTGACCACGGCGAAGTTGCCGTGGGAGTCACGCATGCACTGGGTCTCGATGTGACGGCCGGAGACGATGAAACGCTCCATGAAGAACTTGTCCAGGTCGCCGCCGGCCATCGCGTGGCCCGCAGCGAAGGTCTTCAGGTCCTCGTCGGTGCGGATGACCTCGATGCCGCGTCCGCCGCCTCCGTCCGAGCGCTTGAGGACGATCGGGTATCCGTGGGCGGCGACGAAGTCGTCGACCTCCTCCATGGACTGCACCGGGTCGGTGGTGCCGGGCACCGGCGAGACGCCGGCGGCCAGGGCGGTGCGCCGGGCGCTGATCTTGTCGCCGAGCTGGCGGATCGTGTCCGCGGCCGGGCCGAGCCAGGTCAGTCCGGCGTCCGCGACGGCCTGGGCGGCGTCCGGCACCTCGGAGAGGAAACCGTAGCCGGGGTGGACGGCGTCCGCCCCGGCACGCTGTGCGACGTCGATGATCTTGGCGATGTCGAGGTAGGTCTCCTGGAGGGTGGTGCCCTCCAGCGAGTACGCGTCATCTGCCAGGGCGACGGCAGGTGAGTCGATGTCCTGGTCGGAGTACACGGCAACGGAACGAAGTCCCAGGTCACGGGCAGTACGGACGACACGTGCGGCGATCTCGCCACGATTGGCCACGAGGATGGTGGTCGGCATCGGGCTCCTTTCGGAGAGTCGGTTCATGAAGGGCTCAACGCGACGCGCGCCCGAGATCGTTCGGGCACGGTGCGCGTGAATAGGGATGAACTCTAGGAACCGCTACGGACAGCTCCGACCCGTTCTGTTCTGCACATATATGTGCTCTACCCCCACACCCCGCCGGAAACCGGCTCCACCGGACGGGCTTTCCTTAGGTCAACAAGTGTTTTTGCCGACCCGGACGACCCCGCCGTCCGCCCACCCCCGCACGACCC
>JAKDIS010000060.1 GCA_030450335.1 Corynebacterium sp.
CTAACGGGCTGCCTCAGAATGGTGCGGAGCTTCTCCGGGGCCACGCGGCGGACGTCACTGAGGTAGATCTCGTGGTGCATTCGCTCAGGAACTGGCCCTCGTCGTCGAAGGATCCGACGTCGAGAGCCGCCCGCTGACCCCGAAGGCCGACTTCCAGCCAGACAGAGCGGCCGAGTCTGCCAGCCGAAGCAAGCCGGAAGGTACCCATTCAGCCGTCTGCGAAGAAAGTACCGCTGCGATGTAGCTTGCGCGCTCTAGTGGCCAGATGCACGCAGAAAACTGTGCGCCCTCGGATAGCTACCGGTAGGCTCAGGGAGTGGATGTGAAGGTTTCCAGATCCGAGGTCAACGCTTTCCGGTTGCATGCCCATCACCTAACGGACCGAGTCGAGCAGCACCGCCTGCTCGATGTCGTTGGCGCAAGTGGCATCCAGAACAGCCCTCCTGGCTCGGCATTGCTCTCGTTGCATGCTCGGGCGCAGGGTGTCTCACAGGAACTGGTCGACAAACGCGTAGGCGATGACAAGAACCTGTTGCAGAGCTGGTGCATGCGCGGGTCGCCGTTCTTCTTCCCTACACGCGACGCACCGGTGTTCACCACTGGAGTGCTGCCGCCGACTGAAGAGACGATGCGCCAGTTCATCCGAGGGGCAAGCCCATCGGTAGACGAGCTCGAGCTCAGCCTCACTGAAGTAGTCGAGCTGACTTGAGCCGAGATCGGCACAGTACTGACCGGTCGCCGCCTGGCGATCGACGAGCTTGGAGCCGCTATCGCGGAACGGGTCGCCGACACTCTGCCGACGAAGAAGCGCCGCTTGTGGAACCAAGAAGGCCCCCATGCCGCTGGCCAGCCCCTCGGCGAGGCCATCGTGCACTTCTGCATCCGGATCCTCACCCTACAAGGCGTAGTCTGCCTTGCTCCACGGGAGGACAACGCGGCCCCGTTCGTGTTGGTCGAGGAATGGTTGGGCACGCCAATCCCGGACGTCGACCCGGAAACGGCCCGGGCGGAGCTTCTGCGCCGCTATCTGCACTGCTACGGCCCATCGACCAAAGCGGACTTCGCCAAGTGGTTGGGGGTCCGAGCCGGTGACGCTGAACCTTGGTGGGGTCTCGTCGAAGACGAGTTGACTCCGATCAATTTTGGTCGCAAGACATGGATGCTGACCGATGATGTCGACGCTCTCCAGACATCCCCTCCAATGCAAGGGCTGCGCCTGCTCCCGCCTCGCGATCCGTACACGCAGTTGCGTGACCGCGAGACCATCGTCGACAAGAAGTTCCACAAGACAGTGTGGAAGCCTGTCGGTGATCCCGGCACGGTACTCTCGGATGGTGCGATAATCGGCACTTGGCGTCCCCGTAAGAATGGGAATAAATTCAGGCTTGTAGTTGCGCCGTTTGACCGCCTCACAGCACGCGTCAAAGAAGATATTGAGCACGAAGCTAAGAAAATTACCGCTCTGCGTGGTGCTACCGACCTGACCCTCGATTTCGAACCTTGATACACCTATGGGCAGTGGCCGGCGGGAGAACGTGCAGATAGGCAGCCTTGGATTTTCAGTTTCATTGAGTCAAGGTGTCTTGGGACTGCTGCACGTTTAGGTAACAGGTTGTACCCACGCCGCCAGTGCGACGGTCGTGTTCATGATGTTCTCGAATTCGATGGGCGTCAAACGGCCCAGGCGGGCCTGTCGGCGACGTCGGTGGTAAGTTCGATTGATCCAGGTCACCATCGCGATCCGCAATTGCTCACGCGTGGTCCAGGCGCGGCGGTCAAGGACGTTCTTCTGCAGCAGGGCGAAGAAGCTCTCCATGGCGGCATTATCTCCGCTCGATCCGACTCTGCCCATCGATCCGACCATCCGGTGACGGGCCAGTGTGCGAAGCATCTTCCGACTACGAAATTGTCTGCCCCTATCGCTGTGCACGATGCAGCCGGCGACGTCGCCACGCATCGCCACCACGTTATCCAGGGCTCGGACGGCCAGACGCGACTCCATCCGCGAGCCGATCGAGTACCCCACGATCCAACCAGAGAACATGTCCTTGATCGCGCAGAGGTAGAGCTTGCCCTCGGCGGTGTTGTGCTCCGTGATGTCCGTCAGCCACAACTCATTCGGCACGTCCGCGGCGAATACATGACGAGATCGGCCGTGAAGTCCCGCTTCACCAGATCGTCGAGCACGGGCGGGCCGGGGAAGTTTCCCGTTCTCCCCCGCTTCTTACCAAGCACTGACCACCCCTGGTTGTTCCGGCAGATCCGCCACGCGGTCCGCTCACAGATCCCTTCGCCGGTGGCGCGGGCTTCTTCGGCGAGGAATCTCGACCCGAACTCCGGGTCATCCCGGTGAGCGTCGACCAAGGCGTTGGCTCGATAAGCCGAGGCCAACTCCGCAGCGGTGACCTCATCACGGGCGCGCAACGGGCGCTGAACGTGGACGGGAGCGTGTGGTTCGGGAACGGGCGCTGGCTCGTGGTCGCCGTGGGACTTTTCGGGGCCTGCTACGGGCTTTTCACATTCGTCCGCTGGATCGTCGGCCTCGTGGAGACCTGGAAGAACAGTTAGTTCTGGGGGCGCTCGTTGAACTGGAGCTTGTGGCCATCGGGAGCGTCGACCGTTGCGTAGGTACCCCAGGGCTCGCGAGTAACGTCGGAGGTCGTCGCACCCCGAGCACGCATTTCTTCAACGGTGGCCGCAACATCGTCGGCGGCGAACGTCAGGAATGCGCCTTCACCGGGCTGTTTTCCGAACGACTCAGCCGAGGCGAGGACGAGGGACGTTTGGGCGTCGGAAGGTTTGACCTCCAACCAACGCGACCCTTCGCCCATATCTGCATCCATGACGACATCGAAACCGAGAACGTCCCGGTAGAACTCCAGAGCGGAGTCCTGATCGCTAACGTAGAGCACGGCCGAGGCTACTGAAGTGATCATGCATCCGATGCTATCGAGGGCCGCTGTGATGCACCACGGGTCGCCAGCCCTGCCCGATAACCGGACTCGGTCAACTCATGCCGAGTCCATGCCGCGCGAACTCGACGACACGCGCCCGCATGACTTCGTGCCTGTGCTCGTCAGTAGCGTCGGGCAGGAGGAAATGCGCGAGCTGCGGCATGGTGTGCGGCCAGCACGCCATACCGATCAGAGTCATGAGCGTCACCGCACGGGCGGCGGCAGGAAGGCAAGACCACAAGTCCGCTCTCGCCTATGATCGTCGCTGACACACCGGACAGAAGTGCGAGGACCGGTTCATCCACTGCTCGCGCACCATCGGCGTCCCGCACCGGTGGCACGGCTCCCCCGTCCGCCCGTAGGCGTTCAACGACCGCGAGAAGTACCCGGACGCCCCGTTGACGTTCACGTACAGGTCGTCGAAGGTCGTCCCGCCGGCCGCCAGGGCGCGCTCCATGACCTCACGGGCGCACTGCAGGACGCGCAGGACGTCCTGCTGCCGCATCGCGCTGGCGCGCTTACGCGGGTGCACGCCGGCGTCCCACAATGCCTCGTCGGCGTAGATGTTCCCGATTCCGGAGACCACCGTCTGGTCCAGCAGCACCCGCTTAATCTCCGAGCGTTTCCGACGGATCGCCCGGGCGGTGTCCACCTCGTCGAAGGACGCGTCGAGCGGGTCCACCGCAATGTGTGGGACGGGGTCACCGTCGGCGAGTTCCCAGCGTCCGAACGTGCGCTGGTCGACGAAGGTCAGCTCCAACGCTCCTCCGTCGACCGTCGCCAGGCGCGAGCGGATCCGCACGTGCGGGGAGACGACCTGCCCCGGTTCCCCGAGCAGCATCTGCCCGGACATGCCCAGGTGCACCAACAGGTTGCCACGACTCCCCAGCTCCAGCCAGAGGTACTTGCCGCGGCGGCAGACCTGCGACACGACCGCCGCGTCCAATCCGGCGACCAGGGCGGACGCTCCCCCGTCCTGTCCGCGCACCGCACGCGGGTGCAGCACCTCGGTGTGCAGGAACGTCGCGTCGAGGATGTGCTCGGCCAGGCCGGCGCGCACGACCTCGACCTCGGGAAGCTCAGGCATGATGGCGGCTCAGGTCAGCTCAGGGCCTTGTAGGCCTCGCGGGCGGCGTGGTGCTCGGCCTCCTTCTTCGTGTGGCCGATACCCCGCCCACGTACCTGGTCACCGATGGTGACGGTGGCGTTGAAGGTCTGGTCGTGGGCGGGGCCGGACGCCTCGGAGGCGTACACGGGGTCGCCGCCGATGCGCAGGTCGCTGAGCTTCTCCAGCAGCACGGTCTTCCAGTCCATGGTCAGACCGGTGGACGGCGCCGTGGTGATGCGCTCGGCGAAGATGCGCAGCACGGCCTCGCGGGCGGTGGCGAAACCGTGGACCAGGTAGATCGCCCCGAGCATCGCCTCCACTGAGTCGGCGAGGATGGAGTGCTTGTCGTTGCCGCCGGTGAGCATCTCACCGCGGCCCAGCAGGATGTTGTCGCCCATGCCGAGTTCGCGCGCCACGTCCGCCAGGGCGTACATGTTGACCACACCGGCACGCATCTTGGAGATGTCGGCCTCCGAGCGCTCCGGGAACTGCACGTAGAGCTGCTCGGCGACGCTGAGACCCAGCACCGCGTCGCCGAGGAACTCCAGGCGCTCGTTGTTGGGGAGGTTGCCGTTCTCGTTGGCGAAGGAGCGGTGCGACAACGCCAGACACAGCATGTCGTCCGGCAGGTCGACCCCCCACGCCTCCTTCAGCGGGCCGTGGTCGGTCTTCGTGAAGGCCGCCTCCAAGGCGGCCTCACCGGTGAGACGACGCTTGCGTGCCATCAGGCGTCCTCCCCCGGCTTCTCGTCATCGTCGTCACTCACGTCGCCGAACTTCTCGGCCAGCGCCGCCCAGCGCGGGTCCACGACCTCTTCCTCGCCGGACACGCCGTCCGGCTCCGGGGTGGCGTCCGAGCAGGTCAGCCCGTAGTCGGCGCAGACCGGGTTGAACGGGAGGTTCAGGCCGGCCTCGTCGAGGAGCAGCTGGGTGACGTCCGCCCGGTCCTTCTCGACCAGGTTCGGCTCGTCGCCTTCCTCGGCGTCCTCCCCGGAGATGAAGTCCGGGGTCATACCGAAGACGTCGCTGACGTGCAGGGAGATCTCGCGTTCGATGGGGCCGAGGCAGCGGGAGCACTGGCCGGTGGCGTGAGCGTACGCGGTGGCGTCGACCAGCAGGGACTCCCCCAGGTTCGTGATGTCGGCGACGACCTCGACCTGCGCGCCCTCGGCGATGCCGAGCATCTCCCCGCCCAGCCGGACGGTCGCCGTACCGGTGGTGGTCACATGGTGGGGCACGCCGACGGACTGGAGCGGCTCACGGACATCGAGGAGGAAAGGATCGTTACTCACACCATGTTTCTACCCTCGCGACGGGGGGTAGTGCGAATCAGTCGCGATAGCCGTCCCGGTACTCCTCGCGCGGAGCCTCCCGGTAGTCGTCGCGGTACTCGCCGCGCGGCTCCCGACGGGCCGGCTCACGTCCCGCCGCGTCCCCGTGGCGTGTGCCGGACACCCCGGCACCCTTGCGCAGCGCCGAGCGGTCGCGCGAGACGGTGCGCAGCGTCCCGGTGAGCGACTCCTCGAACTGGGCCAGGGTGGAGTCCACGTAGTGGTCGCACTCGCGGCGCAGACGGTCGGAGTCGGAGTGGGCGGACTCCACGATGCGGCGGGACTCGTCCTCGGCGACGCGCACGACCTCGGACTCTCCGACCAGGCGCTGCTGCTCGGCGATGCCCTCGTTGACCGAGCGGTCGTAGGACTCGTTGCCGGCGGTGACCAGACGCTCGGCCTCCGCCTCGGCGCGGGTGGTGGTCTGCTCGTACTCGGCACGGGCGTCGGAGACCAGGCGGTCGGCCTCGGACTCGGCGCGGGCCACGGTGGAGTGGGCGCGCTCCTCGGCGTCGGTGACCATGTCCTCGGCCTGGCGGCGTGCCTCCTCGAGGATCCGGTCGCGCTGCGCCTCGGCGTCGCGCACCAGGGTGTCCGCCTCGTCCTCGGCGTTGGCGATGATGCCGTCGCGGTGGTCGAGGACGTCCTGCGCGTCGTCCATCTCCACGGGGATGGCGGTGCGCACCTCGTCGAGAAGGTCCTGGACCTCGCGGCGCGGGACCATGCAGTTGGAGGTCATCGGAACGCCGTACGCCTGGTCAACCATGTTCTGGAGGTCATCGAGGCCCTGGAAAGTCTTGTACATGCGTTCCAGCATGCCAGAAATGGGGCGGACGGTACGGGTGTGACACGCAGACGCCACACCCCCTCGGGTGTCGGCCGGGTGTCAGGCGGGCGTGTCAGGCCCCGTAACGGGCGGTCACCGCGGCGGCGACGTTCTCCGGCAGCAGGCCATTGACGTCCCCGCCGTACTTGGCGACCTCCTTGCAGATCGTCGAGGACACGTAGCCGAACTGAGGGTTGGTCAGCAGGAAGAAGGTCTCCGCCCCGGACAGCCGCTGGTTCATCTGTGCCATCGGCAGCTCGTACTCGTAGTCCAGGGAACTGCGCAGCCCCTTGACCATCGCCGGGATCTTGTTGTCGGTGAGATAGTCCACCAGCAGCCGGTCCCAGGTGTCCACGGTGATCCGCGACGCCTCCGGGGAACCACTGGCGTCCAGTGCCTCACGGATCAACGTCACGCGCTCCTCGGCGGTGAACAGGCCGGACTTGTTCGGGTTGTAGGTCACCAGCACGGTCACCTCGTCGAAGTTGCGCGCGGCGCGCGTGAAGATGTCGAGGTGACCGTTGGTGACGGGGTCGAAGGACCCGGGGCAGCAGACTCGCATGCCGCCGATCCTACCGCTCCGTGTTCTCCCCTACCGGCTGTCCCCTGCTGCGCTTACTCCCCGTCGCCGCGCCAAATGGCCATGTCCATGCGCGCGATGCCGTAGGTGCGCTTCTTGAGCTTCTGGTTGGTCTTCTCGAAACCTTCCGGCCAGCTCACCTCCGCCGAGGCCACGTGCCGCTCGATCACGACGACGGCGTCGCGCATCAGCGTGGGCACCAGGGCTGCGACCATCTCGTCGACGGCCTCGTCGGAGAGGTCGTAGGGCGGGTCGGCGAGCACCATGGTGAAACGGTTGTGCGGCGCGGTGCCCAGGAAGCTGGACGCCTTGGCCTCCACCACGTGCACGTTCGGGTGTCCGACGGTCGCGGCGTTGGCACGGATCGTCTCGCAGGCCTGGTGGTTGTCGTCGACCAGGGTGACCTCGGCGGCGCCGCGCGAACCGGCCTCCAGGCCCAGGGCACCGGAACCGGCGAACAGGTCGAGCACGACCTCGCCCTCGAAGCCGAAGCGGACCTGCAGCGAGGAGAACAGTCCCTCACGCGCCCGGTCGGCGGTGGGACGGGTGACGTCGGCGGGAACCTTGATCTTCCGGCCGCGTGCGGTGCCGGAGATGATGCGTGTCACGGCGGATCAGGCCTCCCCGAGGACGAGGATCAGGTCCCCGCCGTCGACGCGCGCGTAGTCCTCCACGGCCCCACGGCGGACCACGCCGGGCCCCGGGGCGTCCACGGCACTCTCGAGCTTGGTGGCCTCGACCACGGCGAGTCGGTCTCCCGTGGCGACGGTCTGGCCGTCCTCGACGGCGAATCTGACGATCCCGGCAAAGGGGGCGTGAATGTCCATGGTCGCTGATTCTATCGTGCCGGGGTTCGCACCCGCCGCCCAACTCCACTGCCGTCCAACTCCAGCCGACTCCAGCCAACTCCAGCCGACTCCAGCCAGCTCCGGTCAGCTGCGCTCGATGTACTCCTGGTCGCCTTCGGTGAAGTCTGCCGCCAGGGTGCGCGCCAGGGGCTCGTCGTAGGCGACGAGGTCCTCGGCGTAGCGGCGTGCCTCGGCGACGGTCTCGCCGTCCTCGGCGAGGTCGAGCAGCCGGGCCCGCCGGTCCCGGGCACCGGACTGGTGCTCGCCCAGGACGTCGCCCTCGGTGCGGGTACGCAGGTCGAGTTCTGCCAGTGCGAAGCCGTCGGTGGTTGCGGCGACGGCCTCCAGCCGCCGGTAGGACGCCGCGGCGACCGGGGTGGTCTCCTCCGCCTCCGGGTTCACCGTGGTCGTCAGGAAGCACAGGGATTCGGCCGTGCCTCGCCCGACCCGGCCGCGCAGCTGGTGGAGCTGGCTGACGCCGAAGTTCTCGGCGTCCATGATCACCATCACCGTGGCGTCGGGGATGTCGACACCGACCTCGACGACGGTGGTGGATACCAGCACGTCGACCGCGCCGCTGGCCAGCTCGTCCATCACCTCGGCCTTGTCGGTCATGCGTCCGTGCAGCCGGCCGATGCGCAGACCCTGCAGCGGGCCGGCCTCCAACCGGTCGGCCACGTCGTCGACCCCGCCGAACCCCTCGATCTTCGGCACCACCACAAACACTCGGTGCCCGTCGGCGACCTGTTCACGGATCACGGCGAACAGCCGCTCGACCCAGGAGCGTTTCCACATCGGCACCACGTGCGTGTGCACCACGCCACGCCCTGCCGGGGAGGTGTCGAGGGTGCACATCGACAGGTCGCCGAACATGGTCATCGCCACGGTGCGTGGGATCGGTGTGGCGGTCATCACCAGCAGGTGCGGGGTGCGCTCCACCGGGGACTCCTCGCGCAGCTTGTCACGCTGGCGCACGCCGAAGCGGTGCTGCTCGTCGACGACGACCATGCCCAGGTCGTAGAACTCCACGGCGTCCTGGATCACCGCGTGGGTGCCGACCACGATGTCGGTGGTGCCGGAGATGACGTCGAGCAGGGTGTCACGGCGTTCCGACACCGGCTGCGACCCGGTCAGCAACGAGACGGTCACACCCGTGCCCGCCAACAGTCCCGTCAGGGTGCGGTAGTGCTGGGCGGCGAGGACCTCGGTGGGCGCCAGGAAGGCGCACTGGGCGCCGGAGTCCACGACGCGCAGCATCGACAGCAGGGCGACGATCGTCTTGCCCGAGCCCACGTCGCCCTGCAGCAGCATGCTCATCGGCGACTCGGTGCCCATGGCCTGCCCGATGGTGTCCAGGGCCGCCTGCTGGGCCTCGGTGAGTTCGTAGGGCAGAGCGCGCACCAGCGTGGAGTAGCGCGACTCGTCCTCGATCGCCACCACGGCACGCCCGTGGCGGGCGGTGGTGTCGGCCCGACGCAACGCCATGACCAGCTGCAACGCCAGAGCCTCGTTGAACTTCAGCCGGGTGCGGGCGTCCTGCGCGGGTACCTCCGACCCCAGGCCGGACGTCTCCTCCGGGGGACGGTGGATGTCGTGCAGGGCGGTGGCGAAGTCCACCAGCGCCCGGCCCTGCACCGCCGGCCAGCGCGGTGCGCCTGTCGCGTCGGACGGCGCGGGCAGCATGTCGGCGGGCCGTCCCATCGCGTCGAGGACGTGGGCGGTCACCGCCATGACCTCGGCACCGGTGGTCCCGGTGCGCCGCGGATACGTGGGCAGCCACGGCACGGAGAGGATCTCCTGCGCCGCGCGCATGCCCCCGGCGACCTCGACGATGGTCTCCAGCGGGCCGAAGGCGCCGAACGCCGCCTCGTAGGCCTCCCCCTCCAGGGGGCGCCCGTCCGGGCCGGGCCCGGGGTGCAGGGTGATGTAGCTGGGGTTGCGCAGCTGCCACTCCTCGCGGAAGAGCTTGAGTTTGCCCGACAGCATGAGTTTGGCGCCCACGGTGATGAACGGCTGGTGGCTGCGCGCGGCACCGAACAGGGCCGAGGAGAAGTCCTCCCCGTTGACCCGGACACGGAAGGCGAGGATCTCCCGCGGGCCCTTGCGGCCACGGTTGTCCTGCAGCTGCGACCAGGTGACCTCGCCGAGGCAGGTCAGCAGTTCGCCCTCGACGAGGGCGTCCGTCCACACCTCCCCGGCGCTCGCGCCTGGCCCGTCTGTCCCATCTGTCATGGCCCCGGTGCCGCTGGTGTGCACGTAGCTGACCGGGAAGTTCATCAACGCCTGTCCCAGGGTCGACAGCCCGGGTTTGCCCGCGAGTTTGCGGGCGCGCTCGGGCGAGACCACCAGGCTCAAGGGCCGCGGATCATCCCACCCGAGCATTCACTCCACCCCCACCTGCACGCCGGTCCCCAACCCGCGGACGCGGTAGGAGTGCAGTTCCACACCCGGGTGCTCGGCGCGCAGGGACTCGATGGCGGACGCGACGGGGTCGGCGCCCCCTGCGCCGTCCTCCCCCGTCCCGACCTCGCCGTCCTCTCCTGCGAGGTCGTACAGGACGGTGACCAGTTCGCCACCGTCGGCAAGCAGCCCGGTGACCATCGTGGCCACCAGGTCGGCGACGTCGGACCCGTCAGCCCCGTCAGCCCCGTCGGTCTGACGCCAGCGTTGGGCGGACACGGCGTCCGCCATCTCCTCTGCGTTCTCGTCGAGGTCCGCGGTGGGACTGTAGACGGCCATGGCCGCCAGCCCTCCGACGAAGGACTCGGTGTCCACCACGGTGGCCTCCCAGTCCGAGGACGCCAGGCGGCCGAAAAGCTCGGCGGTGTCCTGCCCGTTGGTCAGCACGATGCAGCCGGTGCCACGTCGTTCGAACTCGGCGATCACCGTGGCGGTGTCGCCGGCCGTCGCACCCGCGGTGGCGAACATGCCGCGCAGTCCGCCCTCCGGGACCAGGGCCAGCACCGGTGCGCTCGGACGCTCCTCCTCGGCGGGTTCGACGAGGGGCAGGGCCTCCAGGGACAGGTCGGTGACCTCCCCGGTGGCGAAGGCGAGTTCGATCAGCGGGCCACCGGCGGTGGTGTGCACGTGGACCCGCCAGGTGCCGTCGGACTCGCCGGGCACGATGACCACACTGTTGCCCCGGGTGTTCAGCTCGCCGCGCAGGGTGTCGAGGTGCTCCTCGTCGGCGCGCAGGGTGAACATCACCTCGATCTCGGCCCTGGCGGCGCCCTCCGGCGTCCGCTGCGACGACTGCGCACCACTCTCGTCGGCCTCGTCGGCCGGCCGGGAGCCGTCCTGCGGGGACGCGGTGGTCCGGCCGGCGTCGGCCGGGGTGTCGGCGAAAGCATCGGTGAGCGCGTCGACGAGAGCGTCGAGGATGACCACCAGTCCCCTGCCACCGGCGTCGACGACCCCGGCAGACGCCAGGGCGGGCAGCTGCGCGGTGGTCTCGGTGAGGGCCTCGGCCGCGGCGTCGCGCGCGGCGCAGGCGATGTCCACCGCACTGACCTCCGAGGCGTCCTGCCCGGTGCCCTCACGCTCGGCGACGATCGCCGAGGACGCCTCCGCCGCGGCGTGCAGCACCGAGATGATCGTGCCCTCCACCGGGGCGGACACCGCCCGACGCACGAGCTTCTCCGCCCGGTGCAGCATCCCGGGGATCGCACCGGCCGACAGGGCGTCCTTGCCCGAGGCGGCGGCGGAGTCCGCCAACGCCCGCAGGAACTGGCTCAGCACCAGCCCGGAGTTGCCGCGGGCACCGGTGACCGCACCGGCGGCCAGCGAGGCCGCGACGTCCGCCACACTCGTCGCGGCGACGGCCTGCGACCCGGCCCGACCATGGTCCTGGTGCATGCGGTCGACGGCCGAACCCATCGTGGCGGTCATGTTCGACCCGGTGTCGGAGTCCGGGA
Organism: Corynebacterium sp.; assembly: GCA_030450335.1. Taxonomy (GTDB): domain Bacteria; phylum Actinomycetota; class Actinomycetes; order Mycobacteriales; family Mycobacteriaceae; genus Corynebacterium. The sequence continues at coordinate 11,561 of JAKDIS010000060.1, forward strand.
TGGGGAACACGTTGAGTTCGTTGATCTCGTCCTTGTGCTCCGCCAGGCCCGCGGCGGCCTGCTCCGCCCAGCTGGCGACGTGTGCCCCGGTCAGCATGCCTGCTCCTGACCGGACAGGTCCCAGTCCACCGGGTCCGCACCCTGCTCGGCGAGCAGGTCGTTCGCGCGGGTGAACGGGCGCGAGCCGAAGAACCCGCGGTAGGCCGCCAGCGGCGACGGGTGCGGCGACAGGATGCAGCGATCGCGCCCCACGACGTCGGCCATGTCCTGGGCCTGACGACCCCACAGCACCGCCACGAGCGGACGGGACGCCAGACTGCGCACCACCGCCGCGGTGATCTCCTCCCAGCCCTGGCCGCGGTGACTGTTCGCCGACCCCGCGCGCATGGTCAGCACCCGGTTGAGCAGCATCACCCCGGCGTTCGTCCACGGCGACAGGTCCGCCGTACGCGGCCGCGGCAGCCCCAGGTCCGACTCGTACTCGGTGAAGATGTTCACCAGCGACTTCGGCACCGGTGAGGTGTCCGCCGTCGAGGAGAACGACAGGCCCACCGCGTGCCCCGGGGTGGGGTACGGGTCCTGGCCGAGGATCAGCACCCGTGTGCCGGTCGCCGGACCCGCCAGCGCGCGGAAGATGTTCTGCGGCGCCGGCTGGACGTCCTCGCCCTCGGCGATACGCCCGGCGGTCCACTGCGCCATCGACTCCAGCGCGCCGGCCCGCAGGCCGGACGCGGCGAGCTCGTTGCGCCACGACGGGTGCACCGTCGCCAGGATGCGACCCGCCAGCTCGTCCTGCGGCTCGCCTGTACCTGTGCCTGTACCTGTACCCGTGTCAGCCAAGGGAGTCCCAGCCTCCCGTGTAGATCGGCGGCTGGCCGTCGACCGTCACCCGCGGCAGGTCGGACCCGCCGGACACCTCGTGCACCACACCCAGCCTGCGGTAGCCCGCCGGCACGTCCTTCGCCGTGGTGCCCACCAACGTGTGGTCCTCCCCACCGGTGAGCACCCACTGCCACGGGTCCACGCCGAGAACCTCACCGGCGTAGTAGAGCTGCGCGTCCGGCGTCAACGACGCCCCGTCCAGGTCCAGCTGCACGCCGGAACGCTCCGCCAGGGTCGTCAGGTCGCGCAGCAGCCCGTCGGAGTTGTCCGTCATCGACGACACCCCCGCCGCCCTGGCCACCGAACCACGGCCCACGACCAGCTCCGGGGCGCAGTGACGGCGCACCAGGTCCTGCAGCACGGCGTTGTCCGGCACCGCCTCACGCGAACCGAAGTACCGCAGGATCGCCTCACCGGCCGCAGAATGCCCGATGACCCCGCTGGCGATCACCTCGTGGCCGGGCTCCGCCCCCGTGATCGTCATCGCCGGGTCCGGGCCGGCCAGCACACCGACCGCCGTGACCGAGACCACCAGCTGTGTGGAGGACACCACGTCGCCACCGACAAGTTCCACCGCCCAGGGTGCGGCGGTCTCCCCGATACCGCGGGCGATCTCCGAGACCATCTCCAGCTCCAGGTCCGGCGGGGTGGCCAGCGACATCAGCACCGCCGTCGGACGTCCGCCCATCGCCTGGATGTCGGCGAAGTTCTGCGTCACCGCCTTGGCACCAACCTCGAAGGGGGTGGACCAGTCGAAACGGAAGTGCACGCCCTGCACCAGCACGTCCGTGGTCGCCAGGTGCCGGGAGTTCGGCGGGGCCGGGTCCAGCACGGCGGCGTCGTCACCGTTGATCTCGCTGGGCGCCGCCTCACGGATGGCGGCGATCGTCGCCGCCTCACCGGCCTGCGCCACGGTGAGCTTGCCGGAGGTGTCTGCCGTCATCGGTCTCCTCGAATCATCACACACCGTGGGTGACACGACTGCCGGAACGGTTCACCGGCCCCGGCGGTCGGGTCCTGCACCCGCGGGGCCGTAGAATCATCCGCATGTCTTCACGGTCTAAGGTCACCGATCAGGGTAGCAGCACCTCCGGACACGGAATGCCACGACGCAGCGGTGTCGCCCTCGCCCTGCTGATCGCGGTGGTGTTCGTGGTCTTCGTCCTCGTCGGAGCGAAGATCCTCGTGGACCGCAGCGTCTACACCCTCGTCGCCATGGGCCCGGTCGACGCGCCGGACGCCGACAGCTCCGCCTGCGCCGACATCACCGGCGACCTGCCCGACCGCATCGGCGACTACCGCGACGTCGGGGTCGCCGACCCCGCCCCCGAGGGGTCCGCCGGCTACCGCGACAGCGGCGGCACCGAGCTCTCCCTGCGCTGCGGGGTCGGCGCCCCCGCCCAGTACACCGAACTCAGCTCCACCGAGGAGTCCGGCGGCGAACAGTGGCTGCCCATCGCCGACGCCACCCCGGGATCCGGGCTGACCACCTGGTACGCCGTGGGGCACTCCCCCGTGGTCGCCGTGACCACCGACGGCCGGCTCACCGCCGCCGACCTCTCCGGTGTCGGCGAGTCGATCAGCGCCCACGGCGACGACACCGACGCCCCCACCCCCGGCGACGTACCGCTGGCCGGGCTCGCCGAGCAGGACGACGCCGACGCCGCGTCCTGCACCGCCCTCGAGGACGCCCTGCCCGATTCCCTCGGCGAGTACCGTCGCATGGGATCCGGGGAACCGGAGGGCTCGCTGGTGTGGGTCGCCGAGGCCCGCGAACCGGTGGTGCTGCGCTGTGGCGTGGAGCTGCCCGACAGCTACGAGGCCGGCGCACAGCTGACGCAGATCGACGAGGTGCCGTGGTTCCAGGACACCGCGCTGGCCGAGGGGTCCACCGCCGGAGTCTGGTACGCGCTGGGCTACGCCGAGACCGTGGCGGTCTCGCTGCCGCTGGACGCGGGCAACAGTGTGCTCACCGCGGTGTCCGAGGCCATCGACGGGCATCTGGAGCGCACCGCCGAGCGCTAGGCCGGGCGCTCCTCTCGACCACATGTCATCTCAGTCATGCCCCAGGCCAGATCCCGGCGGTTTTCTGCCCTGGGGCATGACT
>JAKDIS010000173.1 GCA_030450335.1 Corynebacterium sp.
GCTCACTCATCGTCGCCCCCGATCAGCGTGCCGGGGTTCATCACGCCGTCGGGGTCGAGGCGGTCCTTCACCGCGCGCAGCACGGCGACCCCCAGTTCGCCGATCTCGGCGGCCATGAAGGGGCGGTGGTCGGCGCCCACGGCGTGGTGGTGGGTGACGGTGCCGCCGTTCTCTGTCAGTGCGCGGGTCACCGCGGTCTTGGCGGTGCGCCACTGTGCCACCGGGTCACCCTTCTGCGCGGCGACCACGGTGAAGTACAACGAGCAGCCCTCGGCGTAGACGTGGGAGACGTGGCACATGATCAGCGCCATGGTGCCGGAGCCGTTCAGCGCGCCGGCCAGCGCCTCGCCCACGGCCTTCTTCAGGCGGGGCACGTTGGACCAGTCGGTGCAGGTCTCCAGGGTCTCGCACAGTGCGCCGGCGTCCAGCAGGGAGTCGCGCAGCACCGGGGCGTTGAACCGGCCCTGCTCCCAGTGCCGTGCGGGCTCCTCCCCCACACTGGTCGCCCCTTTGGACAGCAGCAGCTCGCGGGTCTCGGCGTGCCGGGAGGCGGTGTGCGCCTCGGTGCCCTCGTACATGGTGATGCACATGCACCCGGGCGGGGAGCTGGACTCGCCGGCCTTGTCGCCGGAGGACAGGTTGACCGAGGACTCGATCTCGTCGGACAGCCGGATCACCGTGGGCCCGGTGCCGGTCTGCTTCACGGCCCGCAGGGCGGCCACGCCGGTGGCGAAGTCGGGGAAGGTGAAGGCCTCGTAGCGTTTGACCTGCGGCACCGGGTGCACGCGCAGCCGCACGCGGGTGACCACGCCGAAGACCCCCTCCGAGCCCATCACCAGTTCGCGCAGGTCGGGGCCGGCGGCCGAGGCCGGGGAGGCGTGGCCCACGGTCATCACACCGACCGGGGTGACCAGGGTGAGTTCGCGGACCATGTCGTCGAAGCGCCCGTACCCGGCGGAGTTCTGCCCGGACGAGCGGGTCACCGCGTAGCCGCCGATGGTCGCGTAGGGGAAGGACTGCGGGTAGTGGCCGATCTGCAGGCCGTGGTCGGCGAGCAGCAGTTCGGCGGCCGGTCCGGTCAGCCCCGCCCCCAGGGTGGCCAGGCCGGACTCGGCGTCCACCTCGGACAGGCCGTCGAAGCGCACCAGGTCGAGGCTGACCACCCCGCGGAAGCTGCGCGAGCCGTCGGTGTCGCCCGGGGTCAGCCCGCCGACGACGGACGTGCCGCCGCCGAAGGGCACCACGGCGATCCCCTCGCGCGAACAGAACCGCAGGACGTCGAGGACCTCGTCCTCGGTGCCGGGTGCGAGCACCGCGTCCGGCGCGGAGACCACGTGGGACGCCCCGGCGCGCCATTCCAGCAGGTCCAGGGAGGACTTGCCGCGGGCGCGCGGCGCGCGCTGGGCGTCGTCGGTGGAGACGTGGGCGGCGCCCACGATATCGGCGAAGGCCTGCAGGTCGGCGTCCTGCAGCCGTACCGGGCTGAGTGTGACGGCGTCGAGGTCGACCTCGCGCGCGGCGGTCGCCCCGGCGTCCTCCCGCACGCCCATGAGGGTGCCGAGCATGGAGCGCGTCGAGGAGCCCAGGGGCTTCGCCTCGTCGACGGTGCCCCAGAGGTTGAACTTCATCGGCGGGATCGGCAACGTGTCCATGACCACACAAGATACCCGGTCCGCCGACTCCCCGACGCGGAATCCCGCACACCGATAGACTGCAGGTCATGACAACCTTCCGGCCGGACGCCACCCGACTCGACGCCGCCCGCCGCACCGGTGAGGTCACCGGCCTGCGCGACGGACGCACCCACGTGGACCTCGTCGTCATCGGTGCCGGCGTCACCGGCGCCGGTGTGGCGTTGGACGCGGCGACCCGCGGGCTGGACGTCCTGCTCGTCGACGCCCACGACATCGCCTTCGGCACCTCGCGCTGGTCCTCGAAACTCGCCCACGGCGGTCTGCGCTACCTCGCCACCGGCAACGTGGGCATCGCCCGGCGCTCCGCCGTGGAACGCGGCATCCTCATGGGCACCACCGCCCCGCACCTCACCCACGCCGTGACCCAGGTCGTGCCCGTGCAGGACCGCTACACCCGCGGGCAGAAGACCACCCCGCGCGTCGGCTTCCTCGCCGGCGACGCACTGCGTGTCGCCGCAGGTACCCCGGCGTCCACCCTGCCGGCCTCACGCACCGTCAGCGCCCGCACCGTCGCCGAACTGTGCCCCGCCGTCGACACCTCCGACCTGCGCTTCGGCTACGTCAACCACGACGGCCAACTCGTCGACGACGCCCGCCTGGTCACCGCCCTGGTCCGCACCGCCGCCGGCTACGGGGCACGCGTGGTGACCCACTGCCGCGCCGTGGAGGCCCACGGCGACCGGGTCGTCCTGCGCGACGAACTCTCGCCGGACGCCCCGACGTTCGGCGTGACCGCCGGGGCCGTCGTCAACGCCACCGGCGTGTGGGCCGGGCACCTGGACCCGCAGGTCACCGTGCGTCCCTCCCGCGGGACGCACCTGGTCATCGACGCCACCGCCGTCGGCAACCCCACCGGCGCGCTGACCGTGCCCGTGCCCGGCCACAGCAGCCGGTTCTGCTTCATCCTGCCCGAGCAGCTCGGCCGCTGCTACGTGGGCATCACCGACGAGGACCTGGGCACGAAGACCATCCCGGACGTGCCCGAGGTGCCGGACTCCGACGTGCGCTGGATCCTCGACGTGGTCAACCAGGCCCTCGCCGTGGACCTCACCACCGACGACGTGCTCGGTGCGTTCGCCGGGCTGCGGCCGCTGGTGCAGTTCAACAGTGATTCTGGGGACTCTGCCGACTCGTCCACCGCGGACCTCTCGCGCGACCACGTGATTCTCACCGGCGAGGGGGGCGACGCCAACCTGGTCACCGTGACCGGCGGCAAGCTCACCGAGTACCGGCTGATGGCGGAGCAGACCATGGACCTCGTCGCCGGTATGCTGCGCGAGTCCGGGTCCACTCCGGGGCCGTGCGTGACCGCCACCACCCCCCTGGTCGGCGCGCCCGGCTCCCCCGGCGTGCAGTATGTGCGTTCCAGCGACCTCGCCGGGCTGCCCGCCTCGATGGTGGAACGCTTCGGCCACGAGGCCCCGGCCGTGCTGCGCACCTGCCCGGTGGAGCGACCGCTGGAGCCGGTGGCCCCGGGCATCGACACCGTGCGCGCCGAGTTCGCCTGGCACGTGACCCACGAGGGTGCGATGACGGTGGAGGACCTCATCGACCGCCGGTCCCGCATCGGCCTGGTCACCGCCGACCGGGACGTCTGCCTGCCCGCCGCCGAGGAGATCCTCGCCGCGGTGCGCTAGGGCGTGTTGCTAAAGGGTGCTGACTTCATCCAGTCCAACGTCGCCGCC
>JAKDIS010000061.1 GCA_030450335.1 Corynebacterium sp.
TCCTCGTTGTCCTCGTTGTCCTCGTTGTCCTCGTTGTCCTCGTTGTCCTCGTTGTCCTCGTTGTTGTCGGCGTTCTCGCTCTCGCCGCTCACCGTGACCGTGGTGCGCGTCGCCGCCACGAAGGAGGTCCCGGCGTCCCCCAGGTCCGCGTTCAGGTTCAGCAGCAGCGGGTACACGCCGGGAGCGTCCAGACCCAGGCCGCTGAGACTGCCCGCCCGGCCGTCGACCGGCACCGTCAGCCGGAACTGCCGGTCCTCGCCCGGGGCGAGCCGGCCGTCCAACTGCTGGAACGGGCCGACCCACGGGTACTCGCCCTGGTTCGCGATCAGTGAGGTGGCGACGCCCTCCGGGGCGTCCACCGCATTCTGGTGCTGGGTGCGCAGCTGCAGGCCCGAGACGTCCTGGTCCGAGTTGTTCGTCACCCGGATGCGCAGGTCGAGGGCGCCGTCGCCGGTCACCGTGGCCGGCTGCTGGCCCAGGATCTCCAGCTCGACACCGCTGTCCGGGTCCGCCGAGCGCGCCTCCGGGTTCGACCACGCGGCGGGCTGGGTCCCCTGTGCGTCCGGTGCGTCCTGCCCAGCCGCCAGCGGCGCGGCGGCGAGACCCACCGCCGCCACAGCGACGCAGGCCAGCGTCCGGACCGCTCCCGAGAAACCCCCCATCGCTACCGCGGCGTACGCCGTCCGGCCTTCGCCTCGGCGCGGGCGAGGTCGGGCAGCCGGTCATGGGCCTGGCGGGCCAGTTTGCGCTCGTCGGCGTACGCCAGACGCTCCACCAGGTTGCTCACCGGCAGCCACGCCACCTCCGTGACCTCCGGGTCCTCGTCGTTGAGGTCGCCGTCGATGTAGCGCAGCAGGTGGTGGTGCACCGTCTTGTGGATGCGCCGGCCCTCCGAGACGAACCAGTAGTCGATCGTGCCGAGGTCGCTGACCACCTCGCCGCTGACACCGGTCTCCTCCCACACCTCACGCTCGGCGGTGGTGTGGTGCGACTCGTCCGGCTCGATGTGACCCTTCGGGATCGACCACAGCAACCGCCCACGACGGTCCAGCCGGCCGATCAGCGCCACGTACATGCGCGACAGGTCCACCGACCCGTCGCCGCGCACCGCCTCCGCCAGACCCGACAGGACCAGCCCGCCGGCGCTGGTCTCCACCGAGGTCGGCAGTTCACTGTGGTCACGCTGCTGAACGGAGCGTGCCGGAGACCGGCGCTGGTCCGGCCGTGAAGGGCTCCCGTTGGAGCGGCGACGCCGTTGGTTCATGGGGAACAAGGGTAGTGCCTGCGGGTCGGTTTGTGGGAACTGTAAAATCCGGGGGGTGACACAGGAGAACAAGGACGCCGCAACGATGCTCGCCACCGCGTGGTCGGCGGTGAAGGACGGCGACAGGACGGACCGGACGCTCACCGCGCTCGCCGGTGCCTTCGCCGCGCGCGGCCACAGCCTCTACCTCGTCGGCGGATCCGTCCGCGACGCCCTGCTCGGACGCCTCGGCGACGGCGCCGAGTTCGACCTCGACTTCACCACCGACGCCCGCCCCGACGTGGTCACCGGCATCCTCGAGGACGTCGCCGAGACCGTGTGGGACACCGGCATCGAGTTCGGCACCGTCTCCGCCATGTTCCACGGACTGGTCGTGGAGATCACCACCTTCCGCGCCGACTCCTACGACGGGGCGTCCCGCAACCCGCAGGTCACCTTCGGTGACACGCTGGACGGCGACCTGGTGCGCCGCGACTTCCGCTGCAACGCCATCGCCCTGGAACTCTCCGCCGACGGACACCACGACCTGCGCGACCCGCTCAACGGGCTCGACGACCTCGTCGCCGGCGTGCTCGACACCCCGGCCGCCCCCGAACAGTCCTTCCACGACGACCCGCTGCGCATGCTGCGCGCCTGCCGCTTCGCCTCCCAGCTGGGCTTCACCGTGGCCGAACGGGTGCGCGGGGCGATGACGGAGATGTCGGGTCAGATCGAGCGGATCACCGTGGAACGCGTCGCCACCGAACTCAACAAGCTGATGCTCGGCGCCGAACCGTGGACCGGCCTGGAGATGATGTCCGCCACCGGGCTGGCCGACCACGTGCTGCCCGAACTGCCCGCCCTGAAGCTCACGCAGGACGAGCACCGCCAGCACAAGGACGTCTACGCCCACTCCCTGCAGGTGCTGCGCAACGCCACCGAGCTGGAGGGGCGCATGGAGGACGCGACGCAGGACGACCGTCTCGTCCTGCGCTGGGCCGCCCTGCTGCACGACATCGGCAAGCCCGACACACGCGACTTCACCGACACCGGGGCGGTGACCTTCCACCACCACGAGGTCGTGGGTGCGCGCATGGCGCGCCGGCGGCTCAAGGCGCTGAAGTACCCCAAGCGGCAGATCCAGGACATCGGCCAGCTGGTGTTCCTGCACATGCGTTTCCACGGCTACGGCGAGGGAGCGTGGACGGACTCCGCCGTGCGCCGCTACGTCGCCGACGCCGGTGACCTGCTCCCCCAGCTGCAGGTCATCGTGCGTGCCGACTGCACCACCCGCAACAAGCGCAAGGCCGGACGCCTGGCGCGCGCCGTGGAGGACCTGGACTCGCGCATCGTCGAGCTCCGTGAGCAGGAGGACCTCGACGCGGTGCGTCCCGACCTCGACGGTAACGAGATCATGACCGTCCTCGGCCTGCGGCCCGGACCCGAGGTCGGCAAGGCCTGGGCGTTCCTCAAGGAACTGCGCCTGGACCGCGGCCCCATGGACCGCGACGAGGCCGTCGCCGAGCTGACCCGCTGGTGGGAGGCGCAGCAGTGAGCCCCACCGCCCCGGCGGAGTTCAGGAAAGGCATCCAGGACAGTTGGACGGTGGCGTTGGGGCTCGTCCCCCTGGGCCTCGCCTTCGGACTGCTGGTCACCCAGACCGGGTTCGCCTGGTGGTGGACGCCGGTGTTCAGCATCGTGCTCTACGCCGGATCCATGGAGTTCCTCGCGATCAGCCTGGTCACCGGGGGTGTCGCCCCGCTGTCCGCCGCCCTCTACGGCTTCCTGGTGAACTTCCGCCACGTGTTCTACGGCCTGAGCTACCCGGTGGACGCCGTGCGCTCCCCGGCGGCGAAGGCCTACGGCATCTACGCGCTGACCGACGAGACCTACGCGATCCTGTCGACGAAGAAGAAGTCCGTGTGGACGCAGCCGCGGGTCATGGCGGTGCAGATGTTCTGCCAGTCCGCCTGGGTGGTCTTCGGCGTGGTCGGCGCCCTGGTCGGCTCCGCGCTGCCCCTGGACCTCGTCGGGCTCGACTTCGCGCTGACCGCCCTGTTCGTGGTGCTGGCGATCGAGGCGCTGGACGTGAGCCGCGACGTGTGGCTGCCCGTGGTGGCCGTCGTCGCCGGTGCCGTGGGCTACGTGGTGAGCCGGGAGCAGATGCTGCTGGTCGGGTTGTCGCTGTACTTCGTGTACCTGGTCGCGCGGTTCCTGTGGGAGCAGCGGGGAGCCCGGGACGCCCGGGACGCCCGGGGTGGTCGCGATGTCTAGCGGCCTGCCCGCGGGTGTGGACCTGACCAACACCCTGCTCATCCTCGGTGCCGTGGGGCTGGTGACCCTGCTGCTGCGCGCCCTGCCGTTCGCCGCGATGCGCTATTTCCGTGAGTCTGCGCTGGTCGCGTGGCTGGGGATCGCCATGCCGGCCGGGGTGATGACGGTGCTGGTGATGTACACGCTGGCCGGCTCCACGGAGAACCCCGGTGGCGTGTGGGCCGCGCTGATCGCCGTGGTCGCCACCGCCGTCCTGCACCTGTGGCGACGCTCGGCCACGATGTCGATCCTCTTCGGCACGGTGGTCTACATGGTGCTGGTGAACCTGGTCTTCTGACCCCGGCGCACCCCTCGGGAGCGAAATAGTCGCCCTCCCAGGTAGGCAAAGAGCCCGAATCGCTACCTGGGAGGGTGATCGGGCTACATCGTCGTGGAGCGAGCAGTAGGTCAGCCCCCGCTCACGCCTCCCGCGCCGTCATCTCCCGCGCGCGGGCCTCGCAGGCCCGGCGCACCGCGGCGCGTAGCTGCTCCAGCAGTTCCGGCAGGTCGGCGAGCAGCATGCGGTTGACCCGTACCGCCTCCCACCCCACTCCCCTGAGCTTCTGGAACAGCGTGAAGTCGGTGTCGGTCTGGGCCAGCTCGTCGTGGTGCCGTCCGTCGTAGTACAACGCCACCCCGAGGGTCTCGCACGCCAGGTCAGGCACCGTGGAGCGCGCACCGCCACCTGCTCGCCAACTCCCGCCGTCCCCGCCGACCGTCCCGTCGGCGAGGTTGATCCGCACCTGCGAGGTCCACCGGTGATCGTCCGGCAGTTCGTCGCGGACGATCAGGCGCAGCACCGTCTCCATCGGTGACTGCGCTCCCTCGTCCGCCATCGCGAGCAGCCTGGTCAGCACCCGACGGTCCACGATCCCGTGGGCGGCGGCGAGGATCTGGCGCGCGGTCAGGAAGTTGCACTGGTACATCGCGTCGATGAGCTGCACCGCGCGCACGTGCTTCCCGTCCATGCCGGGCACGTGCGGGACGTGCCAGGTCTTCTTTCCCTGGAGGATCGTGGCGAGGCACTGGGCGGTGGCGGTCGCCGCGTCCAGCACCCTCATCTGCGGGAACAGTGGGTCGGCGCGGTCGGTCGGTGTGCCGGGCTTCAGGGTGCGGAAGACCGCTGTGGAGGGCCCGGTGGCGTTGCGACGGGTGCGCGAGGAGAGCAGGACGACCGGTTCGCTGTCCGCCCAGTACGGCAGTCCGTGCAGTGCGGCGGCCGCCCACCCGGCGACCACGGTGTGGGGGCTGATCAGCCAGGATGCGCGTAGCCGGGTGATGATGTCCCAGCGGTACGGGCCGTGTTCGTCGCCGTGGCCACCCGGGCCGAGGCGGATGTTCCCGCTGTAGTCGGGCGCCGGCGGCAGGACGACGCACCGCACGGGTGCCTCCCAGGTGTCCACGGCGGAGCGCGGGACGCCGCGGGCCAGGGCGTCCACCCGTAGCTCCGGTTTGCGTGTCGGCAGGACGCGGCGCGCGTACAGCGGTCCCCATCCCGGTGTGATGCGGTGCGCGCGTTGAGCCGCGTCCCAGTCGGGTCCCCCGAAATTCCCCATGCCCCCGATCAAACACGATCACCCACGCCGGCGCCGCCCTATTGAAGAGGATCACCCTCCCAGGTAGCGAATCGGGGTGATTCGCTGCCTGGGAGGGCGACTATTCCGCAGTGTGGGGAGCGCGGGAGCCTACTTCGCGGCGGCCTCGGCGAGCTTCGGCTCGAGCTGGCCCACGGCCCAGATCATCGCGTCCGGCGTGCCCACGGAGATGGCCTGGCTCAGCTCCTCGTCGGCGACGATTCCGCGGCCGTCCTGCACGGCACCGATGCGCTGCCAGGTGCTGTCCTCCTCGAACTCCTCGGTGGTGAAGCCGATCGGGAAGCCGACGACCACGTCGGCGTCCGCGCGGTCGATGTTCTCCTCGGAGACGTCGATGTAGAAGTTGCTGCCGTCGGCCATCTCGGCGACCTCGTCGGTCTGGGTGAAACCGAGCGCGACCAGCAGGTCCATGCGCGCGTCGCCCTCGGGGTAGATGCCCCAGCCGTCGCCGAACTTGGTGACCACGGAGGCGGTCTTGTCGCCCCACTCCGGGTTGGCGTCCTTGGCCTCGGTGATGCGGTCGTTGACCGAACCGATGAGCTCCTCGCCCTTGTCCTGCACGCCGAGGGCGGCGGCGATCATCTCGACCTGGGTGTCCCAGGAGGTGGTGAAGGAGTCGCCGCCCTCGGGCACGGAGACGGTGGGGGCGATGTCGGAGAGCTGGTCGTAGACGTCCTGCTCACCGGCGGAGCGGGTGTCGAGGATCAGGTCGGGGTCCAGGGCGGCGATCTTCTCGTACTCGACCTCGTCGGTGCCGAGGATCTCGGGCGACTCGTCGTAGGAGTTGTCGTTCCAGGGGCTCACTCCGTCGTCGCCGAAGCCGAGCCAGTCGGTGGCGCCGACGGGCTGGACGCCGAGGTCGAGGGCGATCTCGGCGTCGCCCCAGCCCAGGGCGACCACACGCTGCGGTGCCTCGTCGACGGTGATCTCGCCGAACTTCGTCTCCACGGAGGTCGGGAAGACCCCGTCGGACGCGGTGGCGCCCGTGCTGTCGCCGTCGTTGTCGTCGGAGGAGCAGGCGGTCAGGGCGATGCCCGTGGCCAGGGCTGTGGTGGCGGCGGCGATGCGCAGCAGTGAGCGTCTCATGGTGTAAAGATACCGTAAGCGCAACCCCATGAACAGCTTGAACAGCACGGAGAGCGCGTGGGTATTAGACTCCTCTCCCATGGGTACCCCCTCTTTTATCGTGGAGCTCCGCGAGCGGATCGGCCATGCGCCGCTGTGGCTGCCGGGCGTGACCGCCGTCGTGGTGCGTGACGTGCCGCAGGACGCCCCGGCGTACGCGACGCCGGACGTCCTGCTGGTCAGGCGCGCCGACGACGGCCGCTGGACGCCGGTGTGCGGAATCATCGACCCCGGCGAGGAGGTCGCCGAGGCCGCGGTGCGCGAGGTCGCCGAGGAGACGGGGCTGACCGTGGAGGTCGACGCGTTGATCGGCACCGGTGCCGTGGGGCCGGTGACCTACCCCAACGGCGACGAGTGCAGTTTCATGGACACCACGGTGCGCTGTGTGCTGACCGCGGACAGTGCCGTCGAGCCGCGGGTGAACGACGAGGAGTCGGTGGAGGTCGGCTGGTTCCCGGTGGCGCAGCTGCCGGCGATGGACCCGCGGTTCCGCCTGGTGGTGGCCGACTGCGTGGCGCAGCTCAAGCATCCGGCGGGCTTCCGGCCGCGGATGGGGTACGTCAAGCGGTCGCGTCCGGTCGCCGGGGACCTGCGCGGGATATAGTCTTTCGTTCATGGAACCCGCCGGTCGTCAGCGCGCACTGCCACGGGACGTGGCCGAGGCGTTGGACCGGATCCTGGACGGTGCGGTGGCCGACGACCTGGAGTCCGGCGTGCTGGACTTCAAGGAGGACCCGTCGCACACCCCCACCCGGCGTCCGGACGACAAGGCCGCGGACATGCTGGTCAAGACGGCGTGCTGTTTCGCCAACGGCTCCGCCGGACGCGGCTTCATCGTCTTCGGCATCGCCGACCGCACCCCGGGGCCGGACGCCTTCAACGGCACCGGGCGTGACCCGGCGCAGATCGCGCACCAGATCTTCGCGGCCACCCGCCCGCACCTGACGGTGGACGCCTGGGCGGCCTACGCGCACGGGGCGCGCATCGTGGTGATCCGGGTGCCCGCCGGCCTGGCGGTGTACACCGGCCCGGACCAGGTGGTGCGCCACCGCGTGGGGGACGCCTGCCTGCCGCTGGCCGGCGAGCCGCTGGCGGAGCTGGGCCGCGCCCGCGGCAACCCGGACGCCACGTCCGCGGCGTCCTGCGTGCCCGTGGAACGTTTCGACGCCGAGGCGCTGGACGCCGGACGCTCCCTGCTGGCCGCCGCGCAGCGCGCCGGCACGCTGCCGAACGGGGCGTCCGGCCCGGACCTGCTTCCCGCACTGGACCTGCTCACCGCCGACGGGCGTCCCAGCGTGGCCGCCGAGCTGCTGTTCCACCGGACGGCCGGGGTGCGTCACCTCTACCGCGCCGGGGCGACGGACGCGGCGAACCCGCCGACGGAGACCGTGCTGGACCTGCCCCTGGTGCTGCTGGCCGGGGGCCTGCGCGACCTGGTGCGCGCCCACGACGACTCCTCGGTGCCCGCCGCGGCCGCCGACGAGGCGATCACCAACGCCCTGGTGCACCGCGACTGGATGCGTCCGGAACCGGTGGTGGTCTTCCAGTCGCCGGACCTCATCCGCGTGCACTCCCCCGGCGGACTGCCCGACGGCACCGCCGCCGACCGGCTGCTGTCCGGGCCCTCGCAGCCGCGCAACCCGACGCTGCTCAACGCCATGCAGCTGCTGGGGCTGGAACGCTGGTCCTCGCGCGGTTTCGACCGGATGTGGCTGGCGATGCTGTCGTCCGGCTTCGAGCCGCCGGTGGTGGACGCCAAGGACGACGCGGTGGACGTGACCCTGTTCAACGGGGAGGCCGACATGGAGTTCGTCGGCCTGCTCACCGCGGTGCGCGCCGAGTACGGCCGCGGGGTCGCCCGGGACGCCGCGACGCTGGTCGTGCTGCGCCACCTGATGTCCGCCGGCACGGTGGACCTGCAGGTCGCGGCGATCCTGCAGCAGGCCAGCGAGCCGGACGCCCGCTCGCTGATGACGTGGCTGGCGCAGCGCGGCGTGCTGCAGCGCACCGCCCGTCGGCGCGACGAGTGGCGGTTCTCCGACCGCGTCGCCGCGCTCGTGCCAGGTACGGTCTAGCGGTCTACCAGGTGTTCTCGGGGCGTTTGGCGGCGTAGGTCGCCGCGCGCCCGGAGCAGATCATCAGCTGGACCTGGTGGAAGATCATCAGCGGCACGATCACCAGCCCCGCTCCCCCGCTGAACAGCACCGCGGCGATGGGCAGCCCGGAGGCCAGCGACTTCTTCGTGCCGCAGAACTGGATGGCCACCTGGTCGCCGTAGTCGAAGCCGAGGTGGCGGGCGGTGAAGGAGGTCAGCCAGAGCATGCCGTAGACGGCGACGACCGAGCCGACGCAGATGCCCACGATCGCCACCCACGACACCGAACTCCACACGCCCATCACGATCCCCTCGGAGAACGCCACGTACACGACCAGCCCGATGGAGATCTTGTCCACGTAACTGGTCGGCTTCGCGCCGGCGACCTTCGACACCCCGGGCACGTTGCGCAGCACCTGGCCGGCGACGAACGGGGCGAGCAGCTGCAGGGCGATGTTGACGAACACGGAGGTGTCGATGTGCAGGCCGCCGTCGGCACCGCTCATCAGCAGAAGGACCAGTACCGGGGTGGCGAAGACGCCGATGAGGTTCGACGCCGAGGCACTGACGATCGCGCCGGGGATGTTGCCGCGCGCGATGGAGGTGAACGCCACCGAGGACTGCACCGTGGACGGCACGAGGCACAGGAAGAGGATGCCCTGGTAGAGCTCGTCGCCGATGGCGTACTTCAGCGGGGTGAGCGCCAGCCCGATCAGCGGGAAGACCACGAAGGTGAACGCCAGGATCAGCAGGTGAAGGCGCCAGTGCTTCAGCCCGTTGAGCGCCTCGCGGGTCGACAGCCGTGCACCGTAGAGGAAGAACAGCAGGCCGATGGCGATCTTCACGACCCAGTCCATCACCTCGGCGAAACCGTCGCGCGCCGGGAAGATGAGGGCGAGCACCACACCGAGGACGATCAGCACGATCAACAGGTCCGGACGATATCCCACGATACGGTTGATGAAGTTCCTCATGGTGGGACAGTCTAGAGGACGGTCGCCCCGCGCACGGCGTCCCTCCCCGCGTAGGACGCCGCGGCACCGCGCGAGCGCACCGCCAGGCTGCCCGCCGCCGTGGCGACCGCCGCGGCGTCCGCCAACGACTCCCCCTCCGCCAACGCTGCGGCCAGCGTGCCGCAGAAGGCGTCGCCCGCACCGGTGGTGTCCACCACGTCCCCGGCCGGCACCGGCGCGACCTCGGTGCGTCCCGCGCCCTCGTGGAGCACCGCACCGCGGGCGCCGAGGGTGACCACCACCGAGCGGGCCAGGTCGCTGAGGTCGCCGAGCGCCTCCGCCTCGTACTCGTTGAGGACCAGCGGGTCCGCCGCGGCCAACAGGTCCCGGTCGCGGGTGGTGACCGGTGCGAGGTTCAGCACGAGCCGGGCGCCCAGGCGTTCGGCCAGGCCCGGCAGCGCCGCGGAGTGCTCCGGGGTGAGCTCCCCCTGGGCGAGCAGGACGTCCGCGGAGCCGTCGGCCTGCGCCGCAGGGTCGGTGAGCTCGTTGGCGCCCGAGGTCACCACGATGATGTTCTCCCCGTCGGGGTCGTTCATGATGAACGCCCGGCCCGTCGGCGCCTCCCCGGTGCGCGCGACCGCCGAGACGTCCACCCCGGCGTCGTCGAGGCCGGTGAGGGCGGTGTCGCCGTCGGCGTCCTGCCCCACGGTGGCCAGCAGGACGACCCGGGCGTCCTGCCCCTGCTGGTAGCGCGCGACCGCGACGGCCTGGTTCGCCCCCTTACCGCCCAGGGCCTGCCCGTTCGGCGCGGCGATCACCGTCTCCCCCGCCGACGGGAACCTGTCGACACCGACGAAGGTGTCCATGTTGACGCTGCCGCACACCACCACGGTGCCGGATGCTGTACCCAGTCTGTTCATGGGCACCGATCCTAACCGTGGTGGCCGCGGCAGGGTGTCACTCCTTGGTCATGTTGAGGATGATCGTGGAGTCCGACGGGACCGTGGTGCCGGGTGCGGGCTCGATCGAGGTGACGGTCCAGTTGTTGTACAGGACCGGCATGGCCCGCGAGGGGTCCACGGACGTGGGGTTGACCCCGGTGAAGCCGTCGCCGGTCAGTCGCTCGTAGGCGAGCTGGGCATTCATGCCCTCGAGCCCCTCGGGGATGACCAGGTCCTCCACCGGGGCGGCCTCCGAGGTGGCGGCAGGGACGTCGGCCTGTTCGACAGCGGGGGACGCTTCCTCGGGGGTCTGGGTGACGACCTGGGTGACCGTCTCCGGGGCGGCGGAGTCGTCGGAGCTGTCACCGCATGCGGTGAGTCCGAGGGTGGTGGCTGCGGCAACGGCGGTGGCGACGACGAACCGTGAACGAAGGGGCATGGTGGATTCTCCTGCCTCGAATGATTTCTGAATAGTAGGCGCAGGATCGAGACGGAAGGATATTTTGTTCGCAAATGGGAATGGGGGGCGTATAGCGGCAGCTCCGGAGTACCCCCGGGGGTGTGCAGAGGTCTGGTGTCCCCTGTGACGCAGCAACCCCCAGGTCGGTGCGACCGGCCTGGGGGTTGCTGCGTGAGTTTGTCGCCTGGGGCTGTTCGGCTAGCTGTCGTCGCGGGACGCCACGGCGCGGCGGGCCGCGTCCAGGTCCAGCTCGACCGGGACGGACGGCGCGGAGTCGTGGCCGCCGCATCCGCCGCCGCACCCATTGCCGCAGCCGTCTCCGCAGCCACCGGAGGTCTCGGCACCGTCGGCGCTGTCGGCGCTGTCCTTCTTGCCTGAGGAGCAGCAGCCCGCCGCAGCACGCGTCTGCTCGGCCTGCTGCGCCTTGGCGTGGTCGATCTTCGCCAGGGTCTGCGCGGCCAGTGCCGCGCCCACACCGATGAGGAACAGTGCGCCGACGACCAGCAGCGCCGTGACGGCCCACAGCCAGCCGCCCTGCAGGCTGACCACGCCCGCGGCGATCAGTGCCACGCCGGCTCCCGCCCAGGTGGGGCCGGCGATCCGGTGGCCGGTGTCCCACATCTCCCGGTTCTTGCGCACCTCCGGGATGCGCAGGCCCACCCACCGGTTGCCCGGCAGTTTCCCGGTGACGGCGAGCACACCGGTGACCAGCACGGCGACACCCAGGACGGACAGCAGGACAGAGAGAACGATCATGGTGACCAGTCTATTACAATGACTGGACATGACTAACTCCAGCGAGTCCACCTCCCACCGATACACCCCGCAACTCGCCGGCGACATCGAAAGTCGCTGGCAGGGGTACTGGCGGGACAACGGCACCTTCAACGCGCCGAACCCGGTAGGCGACCTCGCTGAGGAGGGCGCCGACCTGCAGGGGTCCGAGAAGCTCTTCGTCCAGGACATGTTCCCCTACCCCTCCGGCGTGGGCCTGCACGTCGGCCACCCGCTGGGCTACATCGCCACCGACGTCTACGCCCGGTTCAACCGGATGCTCGGACGCAACGTGCTGCACACCCTCGGCTACGACGCCTTCGGCCTGCCCGCCGAGCAGTACGCCGTGCAGACCGGCACGCACCCGCGCACCACCACCAGCGCGAACATCGACAACATGGAGCGTCAGCTGGGACGCCTCGGCCTGGGCCACGACCGCCGCCGCGTGGTCGCCACCACCGACACCGACTTCTACCGCTGGACCCAGTGGATCTTCCTGCAGATCTACAACTCCTGGTTCGACGTGGAGGCCCAGAAGGCCCGCCCCATCAGCGAACTCGAGGCGAAGCTCGCCGCCGAGCGGGACGACTGGGCCGACCTGGACGCCGCCGCGCAGCAAGCCGAACTCGACGCGCACCGCCTGGTCTACCGCTCCAACTCCACCGTGAACTGGTGTCCCGGGCTCGGCACCGTGCTCGCCAACGAGGAGGTCACCGCCGACGGACGCTCCGAGCGCGGTAACTTCCCCGTGTTCCGCAAGCGCCTGTCGCAGTGGATGATGCGCATCACCGCCTACTCCGACCGCCTGCTCGACGACCTCGAGGACCTCGACTGGCCCGACAAGGTCAAGTCCATGCAGCGCAACTGGATCGGACGCTCCCGCGGCGCCGAGGTCGACTTCGCCGTCTCCCTGGCCGGGCCGAAGTCCGAGGCCCGGATCCGCGTGTTCACCACCCGCCCCGACACGCTCTTCGGCGCGTCCTACATGGTGCTCGCCCCCGAGCACGAGCTCGTCGACGCGCTCGTCGCCGGGGCGTCCTACGCCGACGGCGTCGACCCGCGCTGGACGTACGGCGCGGCGACACCGGCGGACGCAGTGGCGTCCTACCGGGCCGCGATCGCGGCCAAGACCGACCTGGAACGCCAGGAGAGCAAGGAGAAGACCGGTGTCTTCACCGGCGCCTACGCCACCAACCCGGTCAACGGCGCGCAGGTCCCCGTGTTCATCGCCGACTACGTGCTCACCGGCTACGGCACCGGCGCGATCATGGCCGTGCCCGGCCACGACGAGCGCGACCACGAGTTCGCCACCGTCTTCGGCCTGCCCGTCACCGAGGTCGTCTCCGGCGGCGACGTCCCCGTCACAGAGGCCGCGTACACCGGCGACGGCACGCTGGTGAACTCCGCCAACGACGACGGCCTCGACCTCAACGGCCAGGACAAGGCCGCCGCCATCGAGACCACCATCGAGTGGCTCGCCGGCCGCGGCCTCGGCGAGGAGAAGATCCAGTACAAGCTGCGCGACTGGCTCTTCGCCCGCCAGCGCTACTGGGGCGAGCCCTTCCCCGTCGTCTACGACGCCGACGGAGTCGCCCACGCGCTGCCCGAGTCCATGCTGCCCGTCGAGCTCCCCGAGGTCGAGGACTACAAGCCCGTCAGCTTCGACCCCGACGACGCCTCCTCCGAGCCGCAGCCGCCGCTGGCCAAGGCCAAGGAATGGGTCGAGGTCACCCTGGACCTCGGCGACGGCGAGCAGACCTACTGGCGCGACACCAACGTGATGCCCCAGTGGGCCGGGTCCTCCTGGTACCAGCTGCGCTACATCGACCCGACGAACTCCGAGGCGCTCGTCGACATCGACAACGAGCGCTACTGGACGGGTCCGCGCGAGGGTGCGCCGTCCGGCGGCGTGGACCTCTACGTCGGTGGCGTCGAGCACGCCGTGCTGCACCTGCTCTACAGCCGTTTCTGGCACAAGGTGCTCTTCGACCTCGGCCACGTCTCGTCCTACGAGCCGTACCACCGGCTCTACAACCAGGGCTACATCCAGGCCTACGCCTACACCGACGCCCGCGGCGTGTACGTGCCCGCCGACGAGGTCGAGGAGAAGGACGGCACGTTCTACTTCAACGGCGAGGAGGTTACCCAGGAGTACGGCAAGATGGGCAAGTCCCTGAAGAACGCCGTCTCCCCCGACGAGATCTGCGACAACTACGGCGCCGACACCCTGCGCGTCTACGAGATGTCGATGGGTCCGCTGGACACCTCCCGTCCCTGGGCGACGAAGGACGTCGTCGGTGCGCAGCGCTTCCTGCAGCGCGCCTGGCGACTCGTGGTCGACGAGGCCACCGGCGAGTCCGCGGTGGCCGGTGACACCGTCTCCCTCACCGACGACGACCAGCGGGCCCTGCACCGCACCGTCGCCGGTGTGCACGACGACTACGCCAACCTGCGTGACAACACCGCCGTCGCCAAGCTCATCGAGTACGTCAACCACCTGACCAAGGCCTACACCGGGGCATCCGTCCCGCGGGCCGCCGTGGAACCGCTGGTGCTGATGATGGCGCCGGTGGCCCCGCACATCGCCGAGGAGATGTGGTCCCGGCTGGGCCACTCCACCTCCCTGTCGCACGCCGACTTCCCGTCCTGGGACGAGGCGTGGCTCGTGGACGACACCGTGGAGCTGCCCGTCCAGGTCATGGGCAAGGTGCGCGGCCGCGTGACCGTGGCCGCCGACGCCTCACGCGAGGACGTGGAGGCCGCCGCGCTGGCGGAACCGAACGTCGCCTCCCACGTGGAGGGCAAGACCGTGGCGAAGATCATCGTGGTGCCGGGCAAGATGGTGAACATCGTGGCGAAGTAGGCCCGCGGCTCGGGGGGTCGGGGGTTGGGGGTCCCCCGGGCACGATGCGGAAAAGTCGCCCGCCCCCGGAGCGCAAAGGGGGGGTT
>JAKDIS010000174.1 GCA_030450335.1 Corynebacterium sp.
GGCACGGACACCTCGCCGCGGCCGTGGGTCTCCAGGCCGGCGATGATGCGCAGGGCGGTGGACTTGCCGCTGCCGTTGGCGCCGAGCAGGGCGACGGTCTCGCCGCGGTGGGCGTCCAGCGAGACGTCGTGCAGGACGTGGTTGTCGCCGAAGCTCTTGGAGATGTGGGTGACGCGCACGAGCCGGTCGGCGGCGACGTCGGGCGGGATGCTGGTGTCGGTGGGGGTCATTCGACGTCCTCTGGGGTCATGCCGAGCTCGTCGGCGAGGTGGAAGAGGGAGCGGTAGTCGTCCTTGGCCACCGCGACGAGCGGGCCGGGCGGGTCGATGTCCAGGAATCCGGCGACGGCGGTGAGGGTCTCGGGGTCCAGGCTGGTCAGCGCCTCGCGCAGGTTCTCCTTGAGTTCCGGGTTGGCGTCGCCGGCGATGGTGATCGGGTCGTTGGGGATGGGGTCGGACGACCAGATCTGCCGGAAGTCGTCCGGGTCGAAGGTGCCCTCGGCGCTGGCGCTGCCGACGGTCTGGGAGTTGATCTGGGCGGCGTCGACCGCACCGTTCTTCAGCGCGAGCAGGGCCTCGGGGTGGCCGCCGGCGTAGTCCATGGTGAGGTCGTCCTCGGTGAGCCCGGCGTCGGAGACGGCCATGCGGGGCAGGGCGTCGCCGGAGGTGGAGCCCACGCCGCCGAGTGCGAGCTGGCGTCCGCGCAGGTCCTCGACGGTCTTCACGGGGGAGTCCTCGGCGACCCAGATGCCGGCGGTGTAGGTGGAGAGCTCGCCGTCGGCGTCGCCGAAGGAGACCACGGGTTCGGCGTCGGCGATGCGGTCGGCGAAGACGTAGCCCAGGGGGCCGAACTGGCCGAGGGTGAGCGAGCCGTTGCGCATGGCCAGCACCTCGGCGGAGTAGTCCTCGACGATCTGCATGTCGACCTCGCAGTCGAGCGTCTCGCCGAGGTCGTCGGCGATGACCTGGTAGGCGGGTTCGAGTTTGTCGGGCGCCTCGTAGGGTTCGATGCCGAAGGCGATCTTGCCGTTGGGGCAGGTGGGGTCGTCGGGTCCGTGCCCACCGGGCGCGCAGGCGGTGGCCGCGGCGAGCAGGACGGCGCAGGACGCGGCGAGCGCCGCGCGGTGCGCGGTGGTGGGCATCAGGTGGCCCTTCACAGCGCCGCGGGGACGGGCGCGCCGCCGAGGATGCGCTCGGCGAGGCCGAAGGACAGGGTCATGCCGATGCCGGAGGTGACGACGGCGACGGTGGTGCGCTCGTCCGGGTGGTGCAGGACGAGGTTGGTGGTGGGGGAGTCGGCGTAGCGGCCCTGCCAGCGTTGGCGCACCACCGGCTCGTGGATGCCCAGGTAGGCGGTGGTGCGGTCGAGCAGGAGCTGGGACTGGGCGGCGTCGATGAAGGGTTCGGGGCTGTCGTCGTAGTCGTGGGAGTCGCCGACGAGGATGCCGCCGGGCACGGCGGTGGCCATGACGTTGGCGACGGCCTCGGTGAGGGCGGGCTCGCGCGCGGCGAGTTCGGCGCGCAGGGCGTCCACCCCGGGCATCGCGGCGATGCCGTCGTAGCGGGTCATGGAGGTGCCGGTGAGCATCGCCAGGTCGTCCGGCGTGCCTGCGGGCCGGTCGATGAGCGCCATGGTGAGCGTGCAGGTGCGGATCTGCCTGTCGGTGACGAGCTCGGGGAGGATGTCGTTGACGTCGTTGCCGGGGCAGACGACCACGCGGGGGGCGCGGAAGGTGCCGCGGCTGGTGTGGACCTCACCGTCGGCGACGGTGTGCACGAAGGTGCGCCAGATGAAGCGGACGCCGCGTCCGGCGAGGTACTGGGCGAGGGCGGGGGCGGCCTCGCGCGGGTCGACGCGCATGTCGCGCGGCAGGTGCGCGCCGCCGAGGCAGGCCAGGTGCGGGTTGCCGAGGCGGGCACGGACCTCCTCACGGTCGATGAGCCGGACGTCCTGCGCGCCGCGGTGGGCGTGGAACTCCCTCAGGACCTGCATCTCCGCCCCGGTGACGGCGGGAAGGACGGTGCCGGGGCGGGTGGCGCGGAAGCCGGCGTCGGCGGCGGCGGCCGTCCAGCCGGCGGCGGAGGTGGCGGCGAGGTCCTGGAGGGTGTCGTCCTGCGCGGTGAAGCAGGCGTGGCCGAAGTTCTGGACGGAGGCGCCGACGGGTCGGTCGGAGCGGTCGATGACGTGGACGGTGAGGCCCTGGCGGTGGGCGCGCCAGGCGGTGGCGAGGCCGAGGATCCCGGAGCCCACGACGATGAGGTCGGCGGTGTAGGTCATGGTGCTCATTGTGGGGCGGGTCCGCCGACCTGTCCACACTTGTACGGACAAGTTCATGAACAGTTCACGTGTTCACGGCACGTTCAGCACATGTTGGCGTGCTGTTCCGCTGGTTGAGCAGACAAACACCAGGTGGATGCTGCTAGTATCCGTGGACATGAAACCCGACCCCGCGCCGAACCTGCACGTACAACTTCAGGACTACCTGCGCGAGATGATCACCTCCGGTGAACTGCGCCCCGGCGACGCGATCCCCAGCGAGGCCGAGCTGTGCCGCCGCTTCAACTCCTCGCGCAGCCCCGTGCGCCAGGCCGTCACCGCGCTGCGCACCGAGGGGCTGATCTCCGGCGGGCAGGGCCGACGCTCCATCGTGCAGTCCCCGGCCAGCTCGCAGAGCTTCACCACCCTGCTGTCCTTCACCGAGTGGTGCCGCTCCCTCGGCGCGGTCGCCGGGCAGCGCACCCTGGAACTGGCCCAACGTCCCGGCACCGACGAGGTCACGGAGGCCTTCGGCCTGGAGCCCGGCACACGCGTGGTGGAGGTCCTGCGCCTGCG
The DNA here is from genome assembly GCA_030450335.1 of Corynebacterium sp. Classification (GTDB taxonomy): domain Bacteria; phylum Actinomycetota; class Actinomycetes; order Mycobacteriales; family Mycobacteriaceae; genus Corynebacterium. The sequence continues at coordinate 2,833 of JAKDIS010000174.1, forward strand.
CAGCATGGACGGCGAGCCGGCGATGCTGGAACGCGCGGTCTTCCCACCGGACGTCGGACGCCACCTCTTCGACTTCGACACCGACGCCGGCTCCATCTACGAGCACCTCACCGACGCCGGCGTCGAGCTCTACCGCGCGGAGAACCGGATCGACGCCCTCGCCGCCCCGGACGTCGACGCCGCGCACCTCGGCGTGGAGTCCGGCGCCCCGCTGCTGCGCGTGCAGCGGCGCACCAGCGACCCGCGCGGACGCCTGCTCGAGATCGCCGACGACCGCTACCTCCCCGACCGCGCCGCGTTCACCGTGGTCAACACCCGTTCCGGCGCCGCCGGGCTCTCCCGACTCCCCACCCACGACAGGACCGCATCATGACCCTCATCGTCTGCGACATCGCCGGAACCACCGTCAACGAGGACGGCATCGTCTACCGCCAGCTGCGCGAGTGCGTGGAACGACGCGGCGTGTCCGTCACCGCCGCGCAGGTCAACGCCGTGAAGGGGACGGAGAAGCGCTCCGCGATCGCCACGCTGCTCGGCGGCGC
>JAKDIS010000062.1 GCA_030450335.1 Corynebacterium sp.
ATGTCCTGCCCGAGCTCCGGGCCCCAGGCCGGTGCCATGCCCAGGTTGTGCAGCACCTCCTGGGTGGCGCGCACGTTGTTCATCGTCATGAAGTGGAGGTCGGGCGCGCCCTCGGCGATGAGCCGCTCCGCCATCCTCGAGGTCACGTCGATGCCGGCCTCACGGATGGCCGCGGCATTCTTCACCTCGTCACCGGCGGCCGCCCTGGTCAGCTCATCCTCCAGCAAGGCCGGCAGCGACGCCCCCGCCAGCTCCATCTGCCGGCGCACGGAGCGCAACGACGTGATCGGCATCAGACCCGGGATGATCGGCTTGGCCCCGTGCACCGGGTCCGCCGCCGCCAGCCGGTCCCGCAGACGCAGGTAGTGGTCGACGTCGAAGAACATCTGGGTGATCGAGTAGCTCGCACCCGCCTGCAGCTTCTGCAGCGTGTAGCGGGTGTCGTTCTCCAGGCTCCCGGCACGGTAGTGCCCCTCCGGGAAGGACGCGATGCCGATGTCGAAGTCGGAGCACTCCGGCATCGACCGCACGAGCTCGATCAGTTCGTGGGCGAAGTTCAGCCCACCGTCGACCGGCGACCAGTCACCCGTGGGGTCACCCGGCGGGTCGCCGCGCAACGCCAGCAGGTTCGTCAGGCCCAGGGAGGCGAACTCGCGGAGGATGTCGCGGAGCTCCTCCTCACGGTGGTCCACGAGGGTGAGGTGCAGCAGCGTCGTCAACGGCTTGACCGACAGGCGGGATGCGACGCGCTCGGTTCGTTCCCGGCTCGAACCGCCGGCACCGTAGGTGACGGACACGAAGCTGGCGCCGAGGTCGTGGAAGGCCTCCGCGGCGGACCAGAGGCGTTGCTCCGCGTCGTCGTTGCGCGGGGGCATGAACTCCACCGAGAAGGGCACACGTCCGGGCGTACCCCACTTGAGGGTGTCTGCGACGGCGACCTGCAGGCTCGCCGGGGCGGGGCGGTGAGTTTCGCGGTGAATTTCGTTGACCATAGCGCCCCATCCTAGAAGACCACCCGGCGTCTCGGGCAGGTCGAGGTCCGCTTTCCGCGCACCGGTCCCTACTATGGGGATGAATCACCCCGTCCCCTACTTCTTCACGTTACGGAGGCACCCCCCGATGGCCGACGCCGCCCCGACGCCGACCTGGCACGTGGACAGCCCGCTGTCCGACGTCCCGCCGGTCGTCGACGCCACCCTCACGGACTTCCTGGCCGCCAGGCACGCGGAGTTCGACGGCATCGACCCCGTCATCGAGCAGGGCATCAACGAGCTCTCGGCGTTCATCGTCGGCGGTAAGCGACTGCGTCCCCTCTTCACCTGGGCCGGGGTGCGTTGTGCCCTGGAGGGTGGCGGCGGGTCGCTCGACGAGGGGACGGACGCCACCTCACTCGTCGCCGCGGCCAGCTCCCTGGAGTTCATCCAGGCCTGCGCCCTGGTGCACGACGACATCATCGACCGCTCCGACACCCGCCGCGGACGCCCCACCGTGCACCGTTCCTTCGAGGCCCGGCACCGGCACGACGGATGGCTCGGCGACGCCGGCGCCTACGGGGTCAGCCAGGCGATCCTCGTCGGCGACCTGGCGTTCGCCTGGGCCGACGACATGCTGGCCGACTCCGGGGTCTCCGCCGCCGCGCTGCGCCGGGCGCGTGAACCGTGGCGTGCCATGCGCACCGAGGTCATCGCCGGGCAGATGCTCGACATCTCGGTGGAGGCCAGCGGCTCCGAGGACCCGGAGGCGCCGTGGAAGGTCAACACCTACAAGACCGCCGCCTACACCGTGGAGCGTCCCCTGCACCTCGGCGCCGTTCTGGCGGACGCGCCGGCGGAGACCGTCCGGATGCTGCGCTCGGTGGGCCGCGACATCGGCATCGCCTTCCAGTTGGAGGACGACCATCTCGGCGTCTTCGGTGACCCCTCGGTCACCGGCAAGGCCTCCGGCGACGACCTGCGCTCGGGCAAGCGGACCTACCTGGTGGCCTCCGCTCTGCGCGCCGCCGACGCCGCGGACCCGTCCGCGGCCGCCCGGCTGCGCGCCGGCATGGGGACGGTGACCACGGAGGACGAGGTCGACGTCCTGCGCGGGATCATCGTCGACTCCGGGGCGGCGACCGAGTCGACCGCGCTGATCCGTTCCCTCACCGACCGGGCCGTGGCCACGCTGCGCGCCGGCGGGCTCGGCGACGCCGTCACCGACGACCTCGTCGGTGTCGCCGAACAACTCACGGAGCGGAGGAGCTGAACGTGCTGACACGGACCGGGGCCCGGCTACGGGACATGCCCCGTCGCACGGCCGTCATCCTCGGGGTGGTCGGCTCGGTGCTGCTGGCACTGTGCTCGCACTCCGTGGGCGCCACCCGTAACCGCGGTGGCCTCCTGCAGGAACTGGGCTGGTCCAACCTGGGGTTCGGCCACCTCTACGGCATCGTGGTGGTGTTCATGTGGGTGGCGATCCTGCTGATGATCACCTCGTGGATCGTCGTGGGCGGACGGATCGTCCGGCTCGGCGAGAGGCTCGGCGCCTCCACCATCGTCGCGTGGGTCGCCCCGCTGTTCTTCGCCGGCCCGCTGATGAGCCGCGACATCTACTCCTACCTGATGCAGGGCACCCTGGCCCGCGACGGCCTCAACGCCTACGAGGTGGGCGCCTCCGCCAACCCCGGACGCATGTTCTTCGAGGTCAGCGGCGACTGGCGTAACACCACCACGCCCTACGGCCCCCTGCACCTGTGGATCGGCGACGGGATCACCCGGATCACCGGGGACAACATCACCGCCGGGATCATCGCCTACAAGATCCTCTCGCTGGCCAGCTTCGCCGTCCTGGTGTGGGCGGTGGCCGGCCTCGCCCGCAGTATCGGCAGCTCCCCGGAACTCGCCGTGTGGATCGGTGTCGCCAACCCGCTGGCGGTCATCCACTTCATCGGCGGAATGCACAACGAGGTCACGATGATGGCCCTGGTGTGCACCGGCCTGTACCTGGGATTCAGGGCCGCACCGGTCCGTGGGCTGGTCTACGGCTCCGCCCTGGTCGGCGCAGGCGTGGCGCTGAAGGCCACCGCCCTGTTCGCCCTGCCGTTCCTGGTGTGGGTCTTCGTTGCACGTCGTGCCGGCGAGGCCCCCGGGGCGAACGGTCCCCGTCGTAGCTTCCGCGAGGTACTCCGTGACCTGCCCCGCATCACCCCTGCCCGTCTGGTCTGCATGCTGCTCGGCGGACTGGGCTCGGTGGCGGTCATGCTGGTCTCCGTCGCGGCGATCACCTGGGCCAGCGGGCAGACCTGGGGCTGGGTCGCCGAGATCAGCGGCAACACCAAGGTGATCAACCCGCTGTCCCTGGCGTCCCTGTTGGCAGGGTTGCTGGTGCGTCCGCTGAGCCTGTTCAGCGAGGAGATCTACTTCAACGAGATCGTCGCGGTCCTGCGTCCGGTGACCATGGTCCTCATGCTTCTCGGACTCGTGGTCTGCTGGGCCGTGTGGCGCCGTGGCGCCAGGGACGCCATGGTCGGGGCGACCGCGGCCTACGCGGTCACCTGCGTCCTCAACGCCGTCGTCCTGCCCTGGTACTACATGGCACCGCTGGCACTGTTCGGCGTCTGGGTCCGAGACCGTCGCGCGGTGATCGTGGTCGCGTGGCTGTCGATGGTGATGTCGATGACCTTCGACGGCGGCGGCAACAACCGCCTCTACTCGCTGTGGTGGCTCGTGGTCGTCGGCCTGCTGATGTGGTGGGCAACGACCTCCTGCCTCCGGAGCAGCGGGGACAGGTCGCAGACGTCAGGCGATGGCCATGGCCTGGGCGCGGCGCATGACCTCCCGGGCGAGGTGCCCGTGCAGGGCGTCGACGGGACGACCCGGCAGTGACTCGTCCTCGGTGAACAGGAACTCCAGGATCTCCGCGTCGCTGTAGCCACCGTCGGCCAGCAGGGCGACGAGCCCCGGGACGAAGCGGTTGAGCTCGCCGCCGTCGGTGAAGAAGCGGGCCGGGACCTGGCGCACGCCGTCGACGTGCACGGCGACCAGGCGGTGACTGTTCAGGTCGTCCATCACGCGGGTCACCAGGACGTCGAGCACCTCGGCGACCTCGGGCACGTTGAGGACCTGCGTACCTGCGGGCAGGCCCGAGACCGCCTCGGCGAGGCGACGGCCGGTGGAGTTGTCGGACGGGATGTTCTCGGAGGTGGCGTCGGAACCGACGCCGTCGTTTTTCTCACTCACGGTCCCCAGCCTATCCCGTCCCACGCACTTTCCGGGCTTTGCCCGCCCTCCCCGTATACTTCCCCGGTAGCCGTAGAAGAAAGGAGGCGGGCCGAGCATCATGGAGCCCCAGCTACAGCCAGGTGACCTGCTGGACAACCGGTACCGCATCGGCGAGACGATCGCCCGCGGAGGAATGTCGGTGGTCTACCACTGCGTGGACACCCGACTGGACCGCGACCTCGCCGCCAAGGTGCTGGATCCCGGGTACGCCCGCGAGCCCGCCTTCCGCGCCCGGTTCGAACGCGAGGCCCGCGCCGTGGCGCGCCTCAACCACCCGTGTCTGGTCAACGTCTTCGACCAGGGGGTGGACCGACGTCCCGACGGCGACCACGTCTTCCTGGTCATGGAGCTGATCAGCGGCGGAACCCTGCGTGAACTGCTGCGCGAGCGCGGCCCCATGCCGCCGCACGCCGCACTCGCGGTGATGGGTCCCGTCCTCGAGGCCCTCGCCCTGGCACACGACGAGGGGATGGTGCACCGCGACGTCAAACCCGACAACGTGCTCATCCGCGACGACCACCAGGTGAAACTCGCCGACTTCGGGCTGGTGCGCGCCTCGCGCCGCGACGTCTCCACCGGCGGACCGGTGATCGGCACCGCCGCCTACCTCTCCCCGGAGCAGGTCCGCGGTGGCCACGTGGGCCCGCAGGGCGACGTATACTCCGCCGGCGTCCTGCTGTTCGAGCTCCTCACCGGACGCACCCCGTTCCGCGGGTCGACCCCGGAGGAGACCGCGCTGATGCGCCTCGACAACGAGGTCCCCGCCCCCTCGTCCTACATCGCCGGCGTACCGCCGGAACTCGACGAACTGGTGCTGCGCGCCACCGGGCGCGAACCCGCCGCCCGCTTCGCCGACGGCAACGGGTTCCTGGAGGCGGTGCGCTCCACCCGCCGCGAACTCAACCTCCCGGACTTCCTCGTCCCCGCACCGACCGCCAGCGCCGTCCACCGCGCACTCGAGGGCTCGCACGTCTCCGACCGGCTGAGCTGGGACGACGACGCGATGGCCACCGGCGTCTTCGGCACCACCGAGACCCGTCAGGACTTCCCGTCCGCCCACACCGCCGAGACAAACCTCGTCGCGCCCTACGCACCCGAGCCGCCGGACGAACCCCCTGCCGCTCACCCGGAGGAGCACGCCCCGCAGGAGGGCGGACAGAATGCCCCGGTGCCGCGCAACCAGCGACCGCTGACCAACCGCGGCGGGGCCGCCACCCTGGTGTGGGGCGTCCTGCTCGTCGTCGTGGTCGTCGCCGTGGCCATCGCCGGCTGGTGGGTGACGTCCGGACGCTACGGCGAGATCCCCCAGGTCCTGGGGCAGGACGTCACCGGTGCGCGTTCGGCCGTGGAGGCGGCCGGGTTCACCGCCGTGGTCAACGACGTCTACTCCGACGAGGAGCCGCAGCAGACCGTCACCGGAACCGACCCCGACGCGGGGGAACGCGCCGTGCGCGGCGACGACGTCGCCGTGCTCGTCTCCCGGGGGCGTCCCACCGTCCCCACACCCGGGGCGACCGACAGTCTCAGCGCCTACCAGTCGAAACTCTCCGACCGGACGTTGAGCTGGAACGTGGAGGAGTCCGTGTACTCCGACGACGTGGCCGAAGGCATGGTCGCCGAGGTCTCTCCGCAGGCCGGCCAGGAGGTCAACACCGGCACGGTGGTCACCGTGCAGGTCAGCAAGGGCCCCCGCCCGGTCACCGTGCCTGACGTGAACGGCATGTCCGAGAGCCAGGCCCGCCGAGCCATCGAGTCCGCCGGCCTGGAGGTCGGCGAGGTCACCCGCCGGTTCGACGCCGACGTCGACGGTGACGACGCCATCGGCACCGACGTCGACGCCGGAACCGAGGTCCCCGGCGCCTCCTCGGTGACGCTGGTGCTCTCCAACGCGATCACCGTGCCCGACCTCGAGGGGATGGACGCCGAGGAGGCCGCCGCCGAGCTGCGCGACCTGGGACTGTCCCCCACCACCGGTGACGGCGTGGCCGACACCTCGGTCTCCCGCGGTGACATCGCCGCCCAGGAGCCCTCCGCGGGCACCCGGGTGGATCCCTCGTCGTCCACCACGGTGACCCTGAACGAGTCGACGATGGTGCGCGTCCCCTTCATCATCGGACGTTCCGTGGAAAGCGCTCGAGAGGCCCTCGAGGACGAGGGCCTCTCGATGGAGGTCGACGGACGGTCCGACGGGCGGGTCATCACCCAGTCGCCGGGACCGACCTCGCGTGCCGCCGTCGGCGACACGGTGACGGTGCGCACGCTGTAGCGCACCGCGCGGGGCGGCTACTTACGCAGCATCTCCGCTACGAGGAAGGACAGCTCCAGGGCCTGCTGGGTGTTCAGGCGGGGGTCCACCACGGTGGAGTAGCGCGACGGCAGATCCAGGTCGGTGATGTCCTGGGCGCCGCCGACGACCTCGGTGACGTCCTCACCGGTGAACTCGATGTGCACACCGCCGGGGTGCGAACCTGCGGCCCGGTGCACCTCGAAGAAGCCCTGGACCTCGTCGATGATGCGGTCGAAGTCGCGGGTCTTGTAGCCGTTGGAGGAGGTGTAGGTGTTGCCGTGCATCGGGTCGCACTGCCAGATGACCTTGTGCCCGGTGGCCTCCACGGCCTCCACGATCGGGGGCAGGGCGTCGCGGATCTTGTCGTAGCCCATGCGGGTGATCAGCGTCAGCGAGCCCGGCTCGTTGTTCGGGTCGAGCTTGTGGACGTAGGCGACGGCCTCCTCCGGGGTGGTCGTCGGCCCGATCTTCACGCCGACCGGGTTACCGACCATCGCGGCGAAGGCGATGTGGAAGTCCTCCAGGCCACGGGTCCTCTCACCGATCCAGATCTGGTGGGCGGAGAGGTTGTAGAGCACGTCCTCCCCGTCGTCACCGTGGGCCAGGCGCAGCATGGCGCGCTCGTAGTCGCGCACGAGGGCCTCGTGGGAGCAGTAGATGTCCGCGGTCTGCAGGGTGGAGTCCTGCACACCACAGGCACTCATGAACTCCAGGCCGCGCTCGATCTCGCCGGCCAGGGCCTCGTAGCGGGCACCGGCGCGCGAGTTCGCCACGAACTCACGGTTCCACAGGTGGAGCTTCGCCAGGTCGGCGGTTCCCGAGCTGGTCAGTGCGCGGATGAGGTTCATCGCCGCACCGGAGTTGGCGTAGGCGCGCACCATGCGAGACGGGTCGTGGCGACGGTCCTCCTCGGTGGCACCGATCCCGTTGACCAGGTCGCCGCGGTAGTTGAGCAGGCCGTTGGAGTCGCGGTCGGCCGACCGCGGCTTGGAGTACTGCCCGGCGATACGGGCCATCTTCACCACGGGCGTGGACGCGCCGTAGGTCAGCACGACTGCCATCTGCAGCAGCGTCTTGACGTTGCCGCGGATGTGCGGCTCGGTGTTGGACTCGAAGGTCTCGGCGCAGTCACCACCCTGCAGCAGGAACGCCTTGCCCAGTGCCACGTCGGCGAGCTGGGCCTTCAGCCGGCGGATCTCCGGTGCCACCACGATCGGCGGCACGGACTCCAGGATCTTGCGCACGCGGTCGGCGTGCCCCTGGTCCCACGACGGCTGCTGCTTAGCGTCGCGTGCGATGGTGTCCTGAAAGACCCGTTCCAGGGCGCCGGGCAGCGGCGGCAGATCAGGAAGCTCTTCGAGAGGTGCGTCTATTGTCCAACCCATGAGCGTCATCATACGAGACCCGCTGTCCGAATGGTGAACCGCCCTATCTTGACAGGCGGAACTTCACCACATTGGCGCGGGCGTCCTCCAGCGCGTCGTGCGCGCGGGCGGGAGCGGCGGGCAGCTCGGGACGTCCCGCAGACTCCCAGAGCTGCTTGAGCTCGTGGGTGAACCGGGGCAGTTCCTGCGGCAACGCGGTCATGTCCCCCCACAGCTGGGCCAGCGCCACATGGTCGTAGGCGCCCACCCACGCCCACAGCTCCGGACGCTTCGACGCCGGCAGCCAGTCCCCCTCACGGTGCCCCGGGACCAGGAAGGCGAACAGCCGGGCACGGATCTCCGCCCTCGACATCCAGGCCGGGTCGCTGCGCGGCGGCAGCAGCGGCAGGACGTTGCGGCGTACCCAGTCACCGGCCTTACGCTCGCGGAACTCGGTGGAGATCGCGTAGAACTCCCGGCCGTCCTCGGCCACCACCCCGATCGACACCAGGTCGATCGTGGTGCCGTCCTCGATGAACTCGGTGTCGTAGAAGTATCGCACGGGGAGTCAGTCTAGACCGCGACGTTCTCCCGGGCCGCCTCGCGGGTACGTCGGGACGTCCTGCGCGGCAGGGCCGGCGGGTGCAGCACCCACTTGAGCACCGGGGTGCGGCCGACGAGGTAGAACACGAAACCGGCGACCGCGCAGGTGAGCAGACCGGTGTAGACCATCGCGTTGGTGCCGGCCAGGAAGCCCCACGTCTCCGGGTCGTTGGCGAGCAGCGAAGGCACGACCACGGCCATCACCAGGTGTAGCGCGGCGTGGTGGGAGACGTAGATCGGCAGGGTGTTGCGTCCGATGGCCGACAACACGCCGGCGACCACCGGCGTCCGTGAGAGCCACGTCGCCACCAGGATGCCCGCCGGTACGGCCGTGAAGATCCGGACCATGGCGAGCAGCCCCATCAGCGAGGCTTCCCCGGTGCTCCACCCGCCGGGACGCACGTGGTCGGCGACCGCGGAGAAGATCCACTCCCACCCCAGGAAGACCACGAACACCGTGGCGATGACGGCGAGGTTGCCGGCGTGCGCGGCGAGCCGCAGGAACAGCTGGCGGAAGTGCAGGCCCACGAAGAACGCCGGCGCGTACTGGGTGATGTGGGTGATCTCCGGGATCGACGACAACCCGGCCGCCGCGACGACGAGCGCGGGGATGAAGGACACCGCCACCGACCAGACCGGCGGCAGGTGGCGCAGCAGGCAGGCCAGGATGTTGAAGATCATCAACACGTAGAGGAACCAGATCCCCGGGTCACCCAGCAGGATCGCCCGGCCCAACGAGGTCCAGCTCAGGTCGTCGGCCATGTCCAGACGGATCGCCGCCTGCACGGGTGTGAACACCAGGTAGGGCACGAGCAGGAACCACAGTCGCCGGTACCACAGGTCGCCGAGGGTGCGTTCGATCACGCGGTGGGCGAACAGTCCGGAGATGACGAAGAACAACGGCATCCGGATCGGGTCCATGAACCCGTTGAACCAGTTCCACGCCGTGTCGGTCGCACCGGGTACACCGGTGACCACGTGCATGTAGCAGACGCCGATGATCGACAGGCCCTTCGCGCAGTCCGCCCACAACAGACGACCACCGGCAGGGCGCGGCGCGGTGTCGGCTGCGGCGGCTGCATCGGCGGTGGCTGCGGTGGTGGTTTCAGGGGTCCCGGATCGGTCAGACACAGAACTCCACGTTGCCCCATGCCGACGGAAGAATCAATTGAGTGTGCCCTGATATAGAGTCGTATCCCGTGGAAAACCCCAGCAAACCCGATCTCCGTCGCCGCAGCGTTGTGCTCTGTTACCTCGGAGTCCTCCTCGCGGTCACCGTGGCCGGCGTCCTCAGGTTCGTCATCAGCGACGACACCGTCACCTACCACTTCGACTACGACATCTACCGCGGTGGCGGGCAGGCCGTCCTGGACGGGGCGAGCCTGTACAACCAGAGCTTCCAGGCGCAGGGCATCACCCTGCCCTTCACCTACCCTCCCCTGTCCGCCCTGGTCTTCGCGCCGCTGGCGTTGGTCTCCAGCAACCTGGGCTTCACCGTCTTCACGGTGCTGAGCGTGCTCGCCCTCCTGGCGACCACCGTGATCGTGCTGAACGCCCTGGCCGGAGAAGTCGCCGGACGCACCGGGTTCACGGTCACCCGCCGCCAGCTCACACTCGCCGCCCTGTTAGTGCTGCCCCTCGCCGTGTGGCTGTGGCCCGTGACCCACACCCTGGAGTTCGGCCAGATCAACGTGATCCTCATGCTGATGGTCGCCGCCGACCTGCTGCTCCCCCGCACGCCCTGGCCGCGAGGCATGATGATCGGTCTGGCGGCCGCCCTGAAACTCACGCCCGCCGTCTTCGGCCTGTACCTGCTGCTGCGCCGGCAGTGGGGCCCGGCGGTCACCAGCGTGGTGTCCGGCCTCGGGGCCAGCGCCCTGGCCTGGCTGGTGCTGCCGGCCGACTCACGCCAGTACTGGACGGAGACCATCAGCGACCCCTCCCGCATCGGCGGGCTCGCCTACTCCGCCAACCAGTCGGTGCGCGGCATGATCGCCCGGTTCACCGACGACCCCCTGCAGACCGGCCTGTGGTACGTCTTCGCCGCGGTGACCGTGGTCCTGATCGCCGTGGTGATGGTCCGGCTGTTCAGCGTGGGCGCCTACACCGCCGCAGTGTGCACCAACGCCCTGCTGGCCCTGCTGGTGTCCCCGGTGTCCTGGGCACACCACTGGGTCTGGGTGCTGCCGCTGATGCTGGTCGTCGGGGTGTCGCTGTGGACACGGGTGGCGGCCCACCGTACCGGCCCCGGCGTGATCCCCCTCGCCGTGCTCGGTGTGGTGCTCGTGCTGGTGTCCACCGCGTTCCCGGTGCACGTCTACCTGCCGTCGGCCCACGGGGCCGAGCAGGACTGGTCCCTGGTGATGAAACTGCTGGGTTCGGAGTACGTGCTCGCCGCACTGCTGTGGCTCGGAGTGGCCGGGGTGTGGCCCCGGGTCTTCCGGCCCGTCCATCCAGGAGCTGCAGAGTCCCCAGGGGCCCCGGAGTCACCGGAGTCCGGAACCGAACTCAGAGACGGAAACGAAGGAATCGCGGGCGGGGCTTGCTCCCCAGCACCCGGCCCGAACCCGGTTCAGACCCCTCCGGATAACCCCGACCGGCGGTCAGCGACTCCTTGACGTCGGCGGCGTACGCACCCTCCACGTACTCCTGACCGGAGAGTTCGGCGATCCGCTCCATCGTGTAGTCCGTCAGGGCACGGGCGGGGGAGACACCCTCCCCGGCGTCGGCGAAGTCGGCCGGGTCGATCGGGTCACCGACGACGACGCCCACCCGGTGCGGACGCAGCAGCCAGGAGCCGGCCACGTTCGCCTTCTGGGTGTCGATCATCGCCACGGGGTAGATCTTCGCCCCGGAAGCCAGGGCGATACGGGCCATGCCCGTCTTGCCGCGGTACATCCTGCCGTCCGGTGAGCGGGTTCCCTCCGGGTACATGCCCAGCGGGTCGCCCTTGTCCAGAACGCGCAGGGCGGTCTCCAGGGCGGCGTCCTGCGAGTCCTTGTCCTGCCGGTCGATGGGCACCTGCCCGACCGAGGTGAAGAACCACTTCTGGATGGCCCCGGCGAAGCCCGGGGTGGTGAAGTACTCCTTCTTCGCCAGGAAGGTCAGCTGACGCTCCGCCAGCAGCGGGAAGTACAGCGAGTCCATCACCGCGAGGTGGTTGGAGGCCAGGATGGCCGGGCCCTCGGCGGGGATCTTGTCCAGACCACTGGAGTACGGCCGGTTCAGGACCCACAGCCACGGTCCGATGACCACCTTCTTCAACCACCAGTAGGTGCGGTTCTGCACTGATCTATCCCTTTCGCAAGCAGGTCGTGGACGAACTCAGGTGAGCATGCCCGGCAAGGAGCGCCACGCCGATCATACCCGCCTCGGAACCCAGGGACGCCGCTTCGACGCGGGCCATCGGCCGGAAACCCGAGCCGACCACCGAGGCCTCCATCTCGGCGCGGGCCCCGGGAAGGTACAGGTCGGCGTCCGCCGACACCCCGCCGCCGAGCACGATGAGCTCGGGGTCCAGCACCTCCTGGACCGCCGAGAGGCCACGTCCCAGCCAGAGGGCGAAGTCGTCGATGACCTCCATCGCCAGCGGGTCGCCGTCACGTGCCAGGCGCACCACGCTTCGTCCCGTGATCTCCTCCGGGCGCGAGTGGAAGATCCCGGCGAGCATGCTGTCGGGGTGGCGTCCGGTGGCGATGAACTCCAGCGCCGTGGTCTCCAGGGCGCTGCCCGAGCAGTAACGCTCCAGGCAGCCGCGCTTGCCGCACGGGCACGCCCGACCGCCGGGAACCACGGTGAGGTGGCCGAACTCCGGCGCTGCGCCGTAGGAGCCGCGGTAGAGCTGCCCCTCGGTCACCAGGGCGCCGCCGATGCCGGTGCCGACGGCGAAGAGAACCCAGGTGGCGGCGTCGCGTCCGGGGCCGAGGATCTGCTCGCCCCAGGCCGCGGCGTTCGCGTCGTGCTCGAGCACGACGGGCAGGCCCAGGCGCCGGGTCAGCCGGTCACGCACGTCACGGTCGCGCCACGGAAGGTGCGGGGCGAAGCGCACGCGCTCCTGGTCCGCGGTGATGAAACCCGCCACGGCGAGGCCCACCGCCCCCACGGAGTGCCGGGAACGCAGGATGCCCACCGCGTGGGCGATCGCCGTCTCGAGCGACTCGACCGTCGACGGGGTGGGCAACTGCTCCACGTCCAGCACCCGTCCGTCCGGGTCGACCACCGCGGCGCGCAGGTTCGTCCCCCCGATGTCGATGCCGATGGTCAGTTGCGTCACTTGTCCTCCTGTACGTCTCGCACCGGCGTCCCGGCGCAACCCGTTCAGGGTATCGGTCACATCCGCCAGTTCCAACTGTGGCGCGGCGGGCGGGCCGCCCCGCCGTCCAGGACGTTGACGAGCTGCTGGCCAAGCACGTCCCAGTTCCAGGCGTCCCGGACGTAGCGTCTCCCCTGCTCGGAGTAGCGTCGCGCCCGTTCCGGGTCGGCGAGCAGGGCGGCGACGCAGGCGGCGACCGCGGCGGTGTCCTCACCGTCGACGACGTCGCCGGTCACCCCGTCCTGCACGGTCTCCGGGGCGCCGCCGCCGTCGCCGGCGATGGTGGGCACACCGCAGGCCTGCGACTCCAGGAAGACGATGCCGAGCCCCTCCACGCTGAAACCACCGCCCTGGGTGCGCACGGGCATGGCGAAGACGTCGCCGGCACAGTAGTGGGCGACGAGTTCGCCGTAGTCCACCGGGCCGGTGACCGTCACCCGGCCCGCCACGCCCAGCGTGGTCGCACGTGCGGCCAGGCGTCCGGCGTCGTCGCCGGGGCCGACGATGAGCAGGTGTGCGTCCGGCACGGCGGCCAGAACCTCCGGCATCGCCTCGACGAGGGTGTCCTGCCCCTTGCGCGGGACGATCCGCGAGACGCACACGATCACGCGGCGATCCTGCAGCCCCAGCCGGGTACGCACCGTCTCCCGGCCCGCGGGGTCCGGGCGGAAGACGTCGGCGTCGACGCCGCCGGGCATCGGTTCCCAGGCCACGTCCGGCCCGAAGGCCGAGGCGAACCGGCTGCGCGCGTAGCGCGAGACGTAGGTCAGGCAGTCCGTCCGGCGGCCGATGGCGCGCAGGACGGAACGTCCGCCCGGCACCATCGACCAGCCGACCTCGTGGCCGTGGGTGGACGCCACCACGCGGGTCGCGCCCGCGGTGCGTGCCGCCCCTCCCATCAGACCCAGGGGCGTGGAGGAACCGAACCACACGGTGTCGATGCCGCGCTCACGGATGACCTCGGCCATCCGGGCGGCGGTCGCCGGGGTGGGCAGCATGACCTTGCGCGGCCAGCGGACCACGTCGTAGGGCAGACCTGCGTCGTGGGACGCGGCGGCCGCGGCGTCCTGCGTGGACGCCAGGACCGTCAGACGCCCCGGGTCGCGGCGTTCCAGCTCCGCGCAGTAGTCGCGCAGGTAGCTCTGGATGCCGCCGACGGCGGGCGGGAAGTCGTTGGTGACCAGCAGGACGCGGGAAGCCACGGGCGAGGGCGTGCGCGCTCTCAGTACCGGGCGGCGCCGGCGAAGGGCATGCTGTCGACGCTGACGACCTGCACCGGGATGCCGTAGTCGGACGCGTGGACGATCTTGCCGTCGCCGATGTACATGCCCACGTGGGTGACACCCGGGTAGAAGCCGACGATGTCGCCGGGCTGCAGGGCGTCCCGCGAGACCGAGGTCCCGCCGGACACCTGCGCGGCGGAGGTGCGCGGCACGGTGGTGCCGATCTGCTGGTAGGCCCAGTACATCAGGCCGGAGCAGTCGAAGGCGTCCGGGCCTGCGGCACCCCAGGAGTAGGGGGAACCCAGCTTGGACATCGCGGCGCCCACGGCGCCGTCCGCGATCGCGCTGACCGCGGCGGCGGCGTCGCCGGCGGCACTGCCG